>NZ_JBFAHZ010000023.1:0-94718 GCF_040654415.1 Micromonospora sp. NPDC050695 | reverse complement strand
CGGGACTGGCGGCTCGGACGACACACCAAGATCATGCCAGGCCATCACCCAGAGTGGACAGCCGACCGCCGACCCGTCTCAAGCTGAATACGTACGTCCTCTGTTCGCAGATAAGCCATCAGATACTGGCGAGTGTCGTCGTCGTCGACAGGCACTCGCGCAACAGCGCGAGCAATGTTCGATCCTACGTCCTCCGGACCAACCATAGATACCGAACCGATCGATCCTACGCAGCTAACAAGTAACTCGTTGCCACGGATACGAGATCTAGAGTATTGACGCTCGATCAACGGACTAATGCGCTTCAAGCTAGACCGATCAACTCCACTATCGGCCAGGTCACCGACACGGATTATTGGCACCCCGGCCTCGTCGTGATCTCCCGGCTGAACAACTCCGTAATTGATCCGGTCCCCCGTGGGTACTAGCTCAGCCAATTCGCACCCAGGAAAGCCGTGGGGGTTTGCAGAAGGATTACCGAACGTGTCCAGGAAAGCGGACCGCTCAAGCTCGCCAAGCATAATCAGAGCCTCCCGCCGCTTGGCGTGCAGCGCATCTACTCGGTCTAGAATATCGACAGCCCGACGCTGGCGGCTCATCGGAGGCAGCGGAATCTTGAGCGCCTTCAGCTTATCAATAGGGAAGTTGTCAGCCGTAGTCGCTCTCACCCAGCTGAGAATCTCGGGTGACTTTGCCTTGATATAACGCGCCAAGTAGGCGGGATCGACCAAGTCCGAAGGAATGATCGCCTTCATGTCCTGGTTAATCGCAACAGGCAGGCGATTCAACCCAACAGGTAGTGTATGTTTTAGGACGCCAGAACGCACTACAATAAGAATTGAATTTGCCTCAACCAGTCGTGCAGCACTTTCATCTAAACCAGCCCTGGTGATACAGATCTGAGACTTGTCAATAATCCAAGATTTCATATCCTTCGGCGTAACCCATGGAATGTCCCCGCCGAAGTAATCCGGATTACTTCGATTTGGAGTTCCTCCACCGACAATTTCCGCCAACTCGCCGATAGGAACAGCCCGCGCCTCGTTCATCCGAGCATCGCCTTCAGGTCAGACAGGCCCTGTTGAATCCCGGATTCGAGGCGTTCGAGGTCCGCGAGGATTTCCAATGGGTGCCGGTGCTCAATCTCGTCGTGCACGACCTCCTTGTAGCGGTTGAGGCTGAGGTCGTAGTCCTGGGCGACGATGTCGTCCTTGGGCACGCTGAAGCTCTGTTCGGTTCGCGCGCGCTTCAGCTCGTCATCGTTGCGCTGCGCCCAGCGGGCCAGCACGTCCGGCAGGTTGTTCTTGGGGTGATCGGCTCCGGTGAGGTCGGCCGACGGCCGCACGCCGAGCTTGTCTTCAGGCAGCAGCGGGGTTCGCTTGTCGTCAAGGCTCCAGCCGTCGGCGGTCATCTCGTAGAACCACACGTTGTCGGTGCCACCGCTGTTGGTCTTGGTGAAGAAGAGCACCGCCGTGGACACGCCCGCGTATGGCTTGAAGACGCCGCCGGGGAGCTTGACCACCGCGTCTAGCTTGTGGTCGTCCACCAGCATGCGGCGGATCTCCTTGTGCGCCTTGCTCGACCCGAAGAGCACCCCATCGGGCACGATCACGGCTGCCTGGCCGCCCGGCTTGAGTAGCCGCAGGAACAGGATCAGGAAGAGTAGTTCCGTCTTCTTGGTCTTGACGACCTGGGTCAGGTCCGTCGCGGTGCTGTCGTAGTCGATGCTGCCGGCGAAGGGTGGGTTGGCCAGGATGACGGAGTACTTCTCGGCCTCATCGGCGACGCTCTGCGCGAGCGAGTCACGGTATTCGATGACCGGGTTTTCCACGCCGTGCAGCAGCATGTTCATGCTGCCGACGCGCAGCATGGTGCTGTCGAAGTCGAAGCCGTGGAACATCCTGTGGTGGAAGTGCTCGTTGCGCTTTGGCTCGTGGAACAGGTAAGCGTGCTCTCGGCGGACGTACTCGCTGGCCTCCATGAGGAAGCCGGCGCTGCCGCAGGCCGGGTCACAGATGGTGTCGTCGGGGCCGGGGGCGACCATCTCCACCATCAGCCGGATGATGTGCCGGGGCGTGCGGAACTGTCCGTTGTGGCCAGCCGTGGCGATCTTGCTGAGCAGGTACTCGTACAGGTCACCCTTGGTGTCCCTGTCCGCCATCGGGATGCCGTCGAGCATGTCGACGACCCGGGACAGCAGCGCAGCGTTGGGGATGGTGAAGCGGGCGTCCTTCATGTGGGTGGAGTACGTCGAGCCGTCGCCGCCGAGCGTGCGCAGGAACGGGAAGACATGCTCGCCCACGGTCACGAACATTGCGGCGGCGTCCGCGTTCTTGAACCGCGACCAGCGCAACTCCTCGTACGGCTTATCCTTGGCGTCGCTGCCGGGCGGGAAGATGGGTCGTTCGATTGGCGTGCCGGTCCGGGCCGCCTTGTTGAGCGCGAGGGTGTGCAGGTCGTCCAGTCGGCGGATGAACAGCAGATAGGTGATCTGCTCGATCACCTCAAGCGGGTTGGAGATGCCGCCCGACCAGAAGCTGTCCCAGATCCGGTCGACCTTGCTTTTCAGTTCCCCAGTGATCACGAAGCGTTGTCCCACCATCTCGATACGTCTCGGCTGAGCCCGTAAGGCTACGACGCACCGGTACATCCAGGGAACCCAGCGCTCGGCACCTTCGGCGTGGTGTCGCCTTGCCGACTGTGACGATTTTCCGGGGCAGCGGCATGACGGCAGTGTCCGATAGTGTCCGACCCAACACAGGGAGCGAGAATGTCTCGCCTGTCAGCCGGAGGGGCCACATGGCGAGCATCGAGGAAGTCAAGGCCGCACTCGCCCAGGCCGCCGAGCAGGGCAACAGCACCCAGCAGCAGATCCGGGCGGCCATCGAGGCGACCGAGCAGACTCTCGCCCGGCTACGTGCGGTGGCGGCTGGCACCGGGCACCCGACCATCGCCGAGGCCATCTCGCGTGGCGAGCAGAGCAAGCAGCGCCTGATCGAGGCGATGACCCTGCTCCAGGGAAGTTCTCAGGCCGCGCGCAACTACATGAACGTGCTCGGCTGACCTCCGCCAGAACAGCGCACGTCGGGAGGGCGAGGTTGTGAGTCAGCAGAGGTCTCAGCTAATGACGGCTGGCCACCTGGGTGCCCTGTTGTCGCCCTTGGCGCAAGCAGTGACCGTCGGCCGCATGACCTGGACCACGAGAAACCACGTCACACGAGAGGGCTTGGTCCGGGTCGACACGTCGATCCCCGCGCTCGCCCCATGCCGACTCCGAGTACTAATCAACGAGCTGAAGCCCAGCGAGCCAGCATTCCAGTATCTCGCCGGTGACGGCCGGCTGGCGTTCTCGGCCCGCCGACTGTGCGTCAACACGCCACACCGCCCGTTCGCCGGCACCCACAAGCACCGGGTCGAGCCCGGCGGGGGCGAGGAGGCCGCCTACGAGCCCGCCGACATCCCCTTCGTTCCGCTGCAACCACGGGTGTCTCCAGGGACCTACCGTGCGATCCTGGAAGCGTTCGCTGCGGAATGCTTCATCACGTTCGGCACCGACTTCGGCTGGTCAGAACCGTGAGGGGGATGATCGTGGACGCCACGACCGTGATCGGCGCGGTCCTGCGGGCCGCCAACGACAACACTGTCGCGCATCCGTACGGCGATGGTCTGCTTGTTGATCTGCCATTGGCATACGGCGACGGCGACGGCGTGCGCGTGTTGGTCGAGCCGATGGGCACCGGCTTCCGGGTCAGCGATCGCGCAACGGCGGCCACTCTGCTGGCGATGGCAGGGGTCAACCTCTTCGCCGGTCGCGCAGCGGAGGCTTTCGCGGAGATCACCCGCGGTGCTGGCCTCAACGGGGTCAACGCCGTTCCGGGTGAGCTTGCCACCTTCGGCACCGCCGACGATCTGGGCCGCCTGATCCTTGCCGTCGCACAGGCGTCGCTGCGGGCCGACCAGCTTCGGTGGCTCGCACCCCGGCAGGCGGGAATGAGGTTCGTGGACCGAGTTGCTGATCGGGTCACCGTCTGGGCTGGTCGCACTCGCCACCTCCAACGTGACGCGCCGATCCCGCTCGGGTCCGGGCGCACCCGCTCGGTGACGGTCCGAGTGGCCAACGATGGCAAAGCGGCATACGTGCAAGCGCTCAGCTTGCGCGACCCGGACCAGGCTGCCGAGCACTGCTACCACGTCTTCGGTCTCTCGACGATCGCCAAGGAGCGCCGGATCGCCACCTTGGCCGGCTCGAAGCGGGACTGGCCGGCAGCAATCGTGACGGAGCTACAAACCGTCAGTGACGTCGAGTTCTTCGACGACCCGCTGAGCCTGGAGCGACAGCTCGACAAGGTGGTCCCCCCGCCACAGCCGGCGCTTCGGGCTTAACGCTCGTCAGTCTCTTTGCGCGAATTCCACGGCCTCAGCCAACAGCGCGTCCAACTCAGCGTCGGTTAGATCGTCATCGGTCAGGACCTTCTGGATGGTCGCAGCCTGGATTCGCCCGATCATCTCCTGGCTTGCCGAGTAATCGGCAGAAGGGTCGATGGTGGTGAGAATCAACGCCTCGGCCGCTTCCACGTCGATGACCGGCCCGCCCTCACTGAGGCTGGCGCGCAGCTCAGCAACGAACATGATGACCTCCCCTGGTCTCGCCGCCGCGCCGAAACGGCGGTCAACCGCGAGGAAGAAGAGAGCCGCGAGGAAGCGCGGGAAGCCATCCCAGCCAGCCGCGTCGAGCCTCGCCTCGACGGCGACGCTCGCCGCGTAGTCGCCTTGAACCATGGTCCGGACGTACTCCGGCAGGTCTGGATTGATCATCTTTAGGCCGCTTCCTCAGGCGTCGCACCTGTCCTGGCCGCTATGCCAGCAGGTAACTGCCGGTTGTTCCGGGGCTGACTGAGGGTACGGATTTCGGTAGGGTCGGCGACGTTCGCAACGCCGAAGGGATCGCTCATGCCTCGCGTCATCATCCCGGTGGGCTTCAGCCTTGGTCCCCAGCACCGGTACGTGCGCCCCGCCGATCCGACGCCCGAGTCGTGGGAGGTTCATCTCGGCGGCGACATGCTCGAACTCAGCGAAGACGAGGTCGGCGTCTACGGTGCGGCGTTCCTCGACGTGGAAGGGCACTCCAAGCTCCGCGTCGACCGCGCAGCCCTGGTCCAGACGCTGTTGACCGCGCCCACGCCGCAGCCGGAGGCCGAGCGCCTGGTCGACAGCCTGATCGGCCGGGGTCTGCTGCTGGAGTTCGACCCGGAGGGTCCGTTGGAGGATCTGTTTCGGCGTTACCGCCTGTTTCCCACGGCCGAAGGCATGGGCACCACGCCCGAGGAGCCTCACTTCCACCGGATGGGCCACCACAACCGCGCTCTGGTCGCCGTCCAGAACGACGCGTACGTGATGTGGGCGTTCTCGTTCGTGCACCCCAGCCTCTGGGATGCCTGTTCCTACTTCGCGAGGGCGGACCACGAGGAACTGAACGAGGGTGAGGCACCGATCGGCCTCACCGCCGAGAGCGTTGCACGGGAGGTGGCGATGAATCTGCCGATGATGATCGCTACCCAGTGCGCGTTCCTGGACCCCGTCGCAGTGCTGTGAGCTATCGGCGGCGCGGCTATCGCAACGGCTCTCGCCGGCAGGACGGCTACCTTCGCAGCCTGCGCTATGAGGCTCCGAAGGAGGGTCTCGGCAAACTCGTCGAGAAGCTCAGCGAGTGGGGCGGTGCTGTGGTCGGCCTCGCAGCAGCGACGGCCGTCGCTAAGCAAGGGGTGGCGGTGCCCGCAACCGTCTTGGCGGGTTCTGGGCTGGTGCTGGGGGCAGCTTCAGGCGCGGTGGCCAAAGCAGCGGTAACCGCAGCCTTCGACACCATCAAAGAACGTCGCCGTACACGGCTGGCAGGCAGCAGTGGGAGCGTCAGTGTCGGCGGTCTGGCCGTGGAGATCGAACAGATCATCGCCCTGGTCGAGCGCAATCACGATGCGCTCCGCGGAGTAGTAGACCGGATCGGTAACAACCACGCCTGGTTGATGACTGTGCTCATGGGAGCGAGCCCGACGGTCTTACAGCAGGTCAACGGGCAATTGACCGGTGCACGTAGGTCGGTCGAGGAAGCCTGCACCATGTTGCGGCTGTCGAAGGACAACCTGCGCGGTTATCTCCGCACCATCTGATGTGATCTACGGCGTTTCCGATGGTTCCGCCACGTAGGTGCCCTTGCCCTGATGACCCTCGACCAGCCCTCGGTCGCGCAGGATGCGCAGCGCCGCCTGAGCAGTCGAGACGCTGACGTTGTACTGGTCAGCAAGCTGGGCGTACGTCGGGAGCTTCTCTCCCGGCTTGAGCTCGCCAGCACGGATTTTTGCGGTGATCGTCTCGACGACACGTACATAGTCGGCAGTTCGGTTGGCCATCAGGTGGTACTCCTCGCTCGGCACCACCATCTGATCACGGAACCTCTTCTCCTACAACACCGTCGTTGACTTAGGTAAGTACGTCAACTAACCTGGCGGACGTGGGACTCCTCGCTCGGCAGCCGGGGGTTCCACCTCCCGGGGTATCAGTCCCGGCCCTCCGGGGCAGCGCTCAAAGGTGGTCCAGGACGCGAGCTGGGCTGCTTGTGGCGCTGCCCCGGCACCCCCGTAACCCCACGAGAGGAGTCCACCCGTGACCGTGTCGGAGACGTCGACGGAAGTGCCGGCGGCGAGCGCGATCTGGTCCGTGGAGCAGGTGACGGCCGAGCTGCGCGAGACGTACCTCGCCGTCGCCGCAGCCGCCGTGCTGCTGGAGCGGACCGGGGCGGGCTGCGCCCACCCGGCGATCCGGCTGGCGCGACGCAGCGGCGAGGATGCGCTCGACCTGGCCGGTGATGCCGAACGGCAGCTCAGCGACGGCGTTCACCTGCTCCGCGCTGACGCCGGCCACCAGGATCGGGCCACCATCGCCGGATTGGTCGAGGTGCTGGACACCGTCCGGGACCAGTTGGCCGTCGCCGCAACCCGGGTCGGGCGGCTTCCCGCCCGGATCAGCATCGCCGGGCAGGAACTCGTCGGCAGCGACCAACGCGACCCGAGCACCGAGACGGCGGCCGGGCAGTGGCACCGGGCCGCCGACCAGCTCGGGCTGATGACCGAGAGCCTGTCCGCGGCGGTTTCCGCGCTCACGTCGTACACCGGCGGATTGTCCGGCGCGGAACCCACCACCACCTGAAACCTGCCCGCGGACCTCCGTGGAAAGGAAAGGGCCCGGGGTGGGTGCCGGGCTCCGGCCGGCACGTCACGCGCGGTCGTGCCGGCCGACCCCGCCCGCCCCGGTGCCGCCGGCGGAACCATCGAACGGAAGGCGGTCCACCGTGATCTACCAGACCATGCGGCGCCTGCTCCCCCAGCACGTCCGCGCCGCCACCTTCGACGCCCGCCGGTGGCGCGGCCTCGACCCCACCCAGGTGTACGCCTACCTCGACCTGGTCGCCGACGAACTGGAACGGCTCACCCGTGATCTCACCACCGCGAACACCGAGGGTGAACGCATCCGGCAGGCGCTGCGGCAGTGGCAGTCGCGGCACACCGACTGTCGGCACACCTCGCCCGCCCCGAACAGCCGGTGGTCCCGGTGACCGAACCGCACTGGATCATCCATCTGCCGACCACCCTGCGCCGGGTCGAGGACGCGGCGGCGCTGGCCATGGCGCTGCGCCACTCCCTCGGGCATGTGGTCGCCATCGACTTCGGCGAGACGACGTTGAGCGAGGAGGACCGCCAGTTCGTGCGTACCCGTGTCTGGTGCGACAGTCGCCTCCCCGGCGGCGCGCGCTGCGCCCTGCCGACCGACCACCCCGGCGGGTCGTGTCAGGCGACCCCGGCGGCCCGTGAAAACATGCTCGGATGAGTCCCGAGAGCCGCCGCCGTAAGCGCGCCAAGCCCAGTCGGTCCGGCCAGCAGGTCGTGCGTCGCACCCGCCCCGCCGAGGTGGAGCAGTGCGACTGCCCGGCGTGTTCGGATGCCGACTTCGACCCGCAGAACTTCATCGGCGGCCTGGTCGCCGAGGCTGCCGACCTGGTCAAGGCGGACGACCCCGTCGAGGCCGAGTTGTTTGCCGCGGCTTTCCTGTCCGCCGGCGACCTTGCCGGCGAAGGCTTCACCGAGGCGCTCAACGACGGCTTGCTGCCGGCCGTCGCCGAGATCGGTACGCCTGAAGCGCTCGCGGTGCTCCTCGCGGTCGACGCCGTCCGGGAGGGCACCGTCGCCGCAGCCGCCGCCCAGCGTCTGGCGGACGAGGGCGTGGCAGCGCCCAGTTGGGCCAGCGAGTTGCGCCAGCCTGTACGGGTCGGCGCCTGTCGACGGTTCGCCGACCCGGCGGGCAGCGCGTCCATGCTCGTCTGCGCCTTCGAGCGGGCCGGGCGAGCGTATGGGTTCGTCGTCAACGTCGACCACCTCGACTGTGACGCGGCGGCAGACATCGTGTTCTTTCCCGCCCACGCCCTGGACGAGGTCGTCACCACCATTCGGCAGAACAGCCGTCGTGCCAGTGTGACAATCGCCGAGGAATCGTTGGACCCGGCCGAGTTTCGGTGGGAGGTCGAACGGGCCCTCGACGCTCGCGCGGACCACGACCAGGACCGTGACCCCTCGGAGTTTGACGACGATTTCGAGGACGAGGACGGGCCGGGCTACCACATGCTGGCGGTGCTGCTGCGAGCCCGGATCCGTACGCTGCCCGAGCCGACGCGCCCACCAGCCGAGCACGACGCCGACACCCGCCAGACCACCCTCGGACTGCTGGACATGATCAGCCAGATCGCCGGGCAGGCGCAGCAGATCCAGACCCGCGCAGGAAGGCGTACCGCCGGGCGGAAGCTGCCGGCGAAACGGAAGAAGTCTGGCCCGATCGCGCCCATCTACCAGCTCAAGGTGGGTCTGCGGGGGGCGAAGCCGCCGATCTGGCGGCGTCTGGAGGTGCCCTCCGACACCAGCCTGGCCGACCTGCACGACATCATCCAGGTGGCCTTCGGCTGGCACGACTCCCATCTGCACGTCTTCGAGACCGCGTACGGCGACTTCGGGGTCGCCGACCGGGAGCTGGGCTACCGCGCCGAAGCCCCGGTGACCCTGGAACAGGTCGCACCCGGCGTCGGTGACCGCTTCAAGTACACGTACGACTTCGGCGACGACTGGGCACACGACATCGTTGTGGAGAAGGTGCTGGACCGTCAGCCCGTCGCGTACCCCCGGTGCACCGGCGGCCGGCGGGCGGCCCCGCCGGAAGACTGCGGCGGTGTCTGGGGCTACGCCGAACTCGTCGAGGTGCTGGACGATCCCGACCACCCCGAACACGACGAGCGGCTGGAATGGCTCGGACTCGCCTCGGCCGCCGACTTCCAGCCCGCCCGGTTCGACGCCACCGAGATCACCCAAGCCCTCACCGAACGGTCCGGCTGACTCAGGCTCAGCTGGCGGAGCTGTACGGGACCTCGGTCCCCAACATCGTGCAGATCATGCGTCGAGTGCTGGCCGACGAGGAGGTGACCGAGGCAGCTGTTGACTCTGGATTAGCTGTTGACTCTGGATTAGTAGTTCGCGCCGGAGGTGGCCGGCAGGTGCGGCGCCAGCGGGGCTAGCGATGTCGTCAACGACATCAACTCCAAAGGCTCAGCACGAGGCAACCGCCCCGGCTGCCCGGCGGCAGGTCGCACCCGCCGCCGGGCAGCCGGCCGAGGACGTCGACCCGGACGGCCCGATCGACGTGGGAACACCGGCCAGATCGGCGTCAAGCGCCTGGCGGAAGGCTACGACGTGATGTCCTTGCGGGTGAAACGCCAGAACGCCAACCCCCAGAACAGCGTCGCGTAACTGATCGCGGAGATGCAGCCGCGCACCACGTCGTCGGTCTGCACCGGCGTGGAGAGCAACCCCAGCCAGGCGGTGCTGAAGTGGGTGGGCAGGAAGTCCCGCAGCGCGCCCAGGGCGGTGATCTGGTCCAGGATGCTGGACAGGATCCACAGCAGGACCGCGCCGCCCACCGCGCCCAGGGCGGCGTCCGTGGTCACCGACAGCAGGAACGCCAGCCCGGCCACCACCAGGAGTACGACCGCCAGGTAGCCGAGCACGGCCAGCAGCCGGAGCAGCCCCTCGGTCGGTTCCAACTCGGCGGCGACCGTGCTGCGCAGCGGCGACCAGCCGTAGCGCAGGGTGCCGGCCAGCAGCGCCGTGCCGGCCAGCAGCAGCAGGGCCAGACCCGAGTACGCGAGCGCGACCACCAGCTTCACCGTCAACAACCGTGCCCGGGGCACCGGGATCGCCAGCAGGTAGCGCAGGCTGCCCCAGCTCGCCTCGCTGGCCACCGTGTCGCCGCAGAACAGCGCGACGACCACCACCAGCAGGAACGACGCCGACACGAAGATCGAGAACAGGGTGAAGTTGAGCCCGCCGGAGGTGGCCAGGTCGACCAGACTGGCGAACTCGTTGTTGCCGTTGTCGTCGTCCCCACCCGAGTTGAACTGGAACGCGATCAGGATGATCAGCGGCAGCAGCACCATGAACCCGAGCGCCAGCTGGGTCCGCCGCCGGGACGCCTGGCGGCGGAACTCCGCCCCGAACGGCATGGTCGCCGACGGCCGGTAGCCTCGCGCCTCACCCGCCTCAAGAACAGCCATCACCGGTCACCGCTTCCCCGAGAGTTGTCGCCCACCAGGGCGAGGAACGCGTCCTCCAGGCGCCGCCGGGGCACCACCCGGTCCACCCCGATGCCGGCGCGCACCAGCTCGGCCACCACCTCGCTGCGGGCCGTGCCGTTGGTGTCGACCACCAGCTGACCGTCGCTCTCCGGCAGTACGCGGACACCGTGCAGCCGATCCAGCACCGCCCGCGCCGCCACCTGGTCGCTCACGTCGAACAGCACGCTCGGCGACTCGCCCACGATCTCCTCCACCGGGCCGGACGCCACGATCCGGCCCTTGTTCACCACCACCGCGTGCGTACAGGTCTGCTCCACCTCGGCCAGCAGGTGGCTGGAGACCAGCACCGCCCGGCCGTCCGTGGCGTACCGCTGGAGCACCCGGCGCATCTCGGCGATCTGCGGCGGGTCGAGCCCGTCGGTCGGCTCGTCCAGCACCAGCAGCTCGGGAAGGCCCAGCATCGCCTGGGCGATGGCCAACCGTTGGCGCATGCCGTGGCTGTAGTTCTTGATCTTCCGGTGCACCGAGTCGCCCAGCCCGGCGATCTCCAGGGCCGCGTCGAACTGCGCGTCCTCCCACGGCCGCCCGGTCGCCCGCCAGTACGCCCTGAGGTTGTCCAGACCGGACAGATGCGGCAGGAAACCTGGCCCCTCCACCAGCGCCCCGATCCGAGACAGCACCGGTGAGCCGGGCACCAGCCGACGGCCGAACACGTAGATCTCGCCGGCGGTCGGCTGGGTCAGCCCCATCAGCACCCGCAGGGTCGTCGTCTTGCCGGCGCCGTTCGGCCCCAGCAGACCCACCACCTGGCCCGGGTGCACCTCGAAGTCCACGTTCGACACCGCGACGAAGCCATCCGCGTACTCCTTGCGCAGTGCGCGCACGGCCAGCGGCGTGTCCGCGTACTCCGGATGCACCGACCGGTCCTGGCGGCGGTGCCGCCGGCGGACCAGGGCAACGACCACGACGAGCCCGACCGCGATGGTGGCGAGCAGACCGGCGAGCACCCAACGCCACACCGTCGCCGCGGTGGGGATCGGCTCGCCGTCGACCGTGGGCAGGCTGACCACGCCGTCCGCCGCCACCGTGTAGACGGTGGGTTCGGCGGGAGTGGTGTACGCCTGGTCGGAGGTGGCCACCACCAGCCGCAGCCGGTGCCCGGCCTCCACCCGGCGGACGATCCCGGGCAGCGTCACGGTGACCGGGCGGGCGTCCTGCACCCGCTGCGGCAGGCCGGTGAGCCGGATCGGCGCGACCAGGCCGTTCGGCAGGGTGGCCGCGCCGTCGGGATCGACGTCGTAGAGCTTGACGAAGAGCACCGCCTCGCCGGTCGGTGACGCGGCCCGCAGGGTGACGGTGGGCGCGCCCGCCACGTCCACCGCCTCGGTGAGCGGGGTCGACTCGAACCGGGCGTGCTGACCGGGTACGTCGCCGGCCACCCCGTCCAGCAGCGAGGTGAGCCCGCCCGCGAAGGGGATCGAGGAGATGGCAGCCGGGTTGCCGTTCGGCGGGTTGGCGATCGGCTGCGTCGGGCCGGCGACCGTGACGTCCCGGAGGGCGTTGCCGGCGAGGCCCGGGTAGTCGGCGCGGCGGAAACCGGTGGCGACCAGACCCCGGTCGAGCGCGTCGAAGCCGGCGATCCGCGACCAGGTGAAGTCGTCGCCGGGTGCGTCGCCCTCGCCCTTGACGTAGTGGTCGAGCCACTGCACGGTCAGGAACTTCACCCGGTCCTCGTCCGAGCGGGGACCACTGCCACCGTCGTGCCCGCCGGTGAACCAGGCGACCCGCACCGGGGTGCCGGTGGCGGCGATGCCGCGCGCGTTCGCGTCCGCCTCGCCGAGCGGAAAGAGCGTGTCCGCCTCGCCCTGCACCAGCAGAGTCGGCGCCTTGATCCGGTCCAGCACACCGGCCGGGCTGGAGCGGCGCAGCAGGTCCACGGCCGGCTGGTCGGCGCGTCCGGTGGTGGCGATTCGAAGGTACGCGGCGCACACGTCGGCGGCGAACCGCCCGCAGGACGGGTCGGCGGCACCGGTCGGGGCGCCACCGGGACCGGTGCCCGGACCGGCGGTCGGGGCGGGGCTGGGTGGACCGGCCGACGCCGGTGCGCCCTGCGGCTGGGCGGCGGTCGCACCGGAGAGCCCGGCCGGGCCGGAGCCCACGTTGCCGCCCCCGCCGAAGAACAGGCCGGCCCAGCCCTTCTTGAACACGCCCTCGGTGGGCGCCGCGCCGGTGCTCTCCGGCAGGAACGCCCGGGACAGGTCATTCCAGGTGATCATCGGGACGATCGCGTCCACCCGACGGTCCTGGGCGGCCAGCAGCAGCGCCAGCCCGCCACCGTACGAGCCGCCGACCACGCCGACCTTCGGATCGCCGGCGCCGTCGGTGCGCACCTCCGGTCGGGCGGCCAGCCAGTCCAGCAGCCGCTCGGCGTCGCGCACCTCGTAATCCGGGCTGTCCAGGTGGATCTCGCCGCCGCTGCGGCCGAAGCCCCGCGCCGTCCAGGTCAGCACCGCGTAGCCGCGCCCGGCGAACTCCTCCGCGTCCGACCGCACCGACTCCTTCGTACCGCCGAAGCCGTGCGCCAGCAGCACCGCCGGCACCTTGCGCCCGGACGACGCGTCGGCCGGCAGGTAGAAGGTGGTGTCCAGGTTCACCGGCTGGTCGCCGGACGGTCCGGAGCGGACGGTGAGCATCGCGCTCTCGGTGCGGACACCCGGTCCCTGCGGCCACACCGCCCAGGTCACGGCGGCCGCCAGGAGCACGACGACCGCCGCCGCGGCGATCGCGCGGCGACGGGTGGGCAGGGCACGCCGGATCCACGCGGCCGGCGACGGCGATCTCATGCGGCACACGGTACGGGCCGCAGCCTGAGCGTTGGCTGAGATCCGCCGTACGTCTGTCCGGTTGGCCCGATCGGCGATCCGGCCCGGTGCGACCGCGCACCATCGGACGCGGCCCAGTGAGTTGAGTTCGGACTCCGTGAATTCCGATCTTCCGCGGATATCCCCCTCGATCCCTTCATGTCACACCCGCCGATGGGACGCAGCGTGGCGGCGACCAGGACGAACCGTGACATCGCTCGAACTGACGCAAAGCCGACTCGCTGACGACGGTCCGGGCCACGGCGGTTCGGTTAGTTTTCCGGTCCGGTGCACGGGACTCATCGGCGAAACCCCACACCGCGCCGCCCCCAGCCCGACGCCGGAGGAGACACACCATGGCAGTCCCCGCACCGCGGGTCCGTCGACGGCCCTCCACACTGGGCCGGCTGCTACCGCTGTTGCTCATCGCGGCACTGCTGGCACCGGTGGGTGTGCTCCTCACGCAGACCTGGCGGCACACCGGTGACGACCGGGACCTGGCCGCCCGGGAACGACTCGGCGTCCAGTACCTGCGCGCCCTCGCCCCGGTCACCGACGCGCTGGTGGACGCCCAGTCCGCCGCGGTCAACGGCCGTCCCGCCTCCGGCGAGACGCTCGCCCGCGCGGTCGAGGAGGCCGCCTCGGTGGACGCCCGGATCGGCGTCGAGCTGCGCAGCCAGGAACGCTGGGCCGGGCTGCGCGCCAAGCTGGAGGCGCTGCGTGACCGCAGTCCCGCCGACCCGGCCGCCGCGTTCACCGCGTACAGCGAGGTCACCGACCTGCTGCTGGCTCTGCACCGCAAGGTCCGGGAGAGTTCCGGCCTGGTACGCGACCCCGCCGCCGACTCGTACTTCCTCCAGGACAGCGTCGGCCAGGAACTGCCCGAGGCGGTCGTCGCCGCCGGCAGGCTCGCCGACCTGGGTGCCCTCGTCGCCCGCCGACCTGCCGCCGAGCAGCCCCGCGGCCTCCTCGAACTGACCGCGCTGCGGGTGGCCGCGCTGGCCCCCGCCGCCGACGTGGTCGACAACCTGAGATCTGCCGTGGACGGCTCGGAGAGCACCGACCTCGGCGCCAACGTGCTGACCCCGCTGGACAACTACCAGCGTTCGGTGGAGGCGCTGGCCGCCTACTCGATGCCGGCCGACGGAACCGCCACGGTGGACCCGGGCCGGCTCGGCGCCGCCGGGCTCAACGCGCACACCGCCGCCCGGCAGCTCCAGCCGGTCATCCTGGCCGAACTGGACGCCCTGCTGGTCGAACGGATCGACGGCCTGGACCGGGACCGCTGGTTGACCACCGGCGCGGCGGCGGCCTTCGTGCTGCTGTCGGGCTGGCTGGCCGGGCTACTGATCAGCGCCGACCGTCGCACGCGCCGCCGCGCCGCCATGCCCATCCCGGGCACCGATAGCCCCGACGAGCCGACGCCGGCCGACGCCTGGCAGCCACCGATCGGTGCGGGCCGGGCCGGCGACCACCGGGCGCTGCAACCGGTCGGTGCCGCCCGTGAGCCGGAAGCCACCCAGTGGGGGCCGTTCGATGCTGCTCGGTAGGCTCCGGATCCGCGGCAAACTCGCGCTGCTCGTGGTGATCCCGCTGCTCAGCATGGTCGGCCTCGCCGTGCCCGTGGTGCTCGAACGGGTGGCCGCCGCGCAGCGCGCCGGCGACATCACCGACCGGGTACGCCTCGCCAGCCGGGTCGGCAGCCTCGTCCAGGACCTCCAGCAGGAACGCATCCTCTCCGTCGGCTATCTGCTCGGCCGGGTCGAACGCGCCGAGGTCATCCGCAAGTCCGCCGACGTGGACGACCGGGTCGCCGACCTGCGGGCCGCCGGCGGGGACGCGCTGACCGGTCGGGTCGACCGCTCCCTGGACGGCGTGTCCAGCCTCGTCGACCTGCGCACCGCCGTGCTGGCCCGGGTCGCCAACCCGGGCCAGGTGATGGCGGCGTTCGGCCCGGTCAACATGGGGATGATCGAGTCGCTGCGGCTGGTGGTCGGCGTGGACACCGACACGTTGCCCGGCCGCCAGGTGCTCGCCCTCGACGGGCTGCTGCGCGCCGACGAGGGCCTGGGCGCGTGCGCCACGCTCAGCCTGCTGGTCAAGGCGATCGGCACCCCGGACACCACCGCCGGCTACGTGGCCTGCATCGCCGCCCTCCAGGTCGACAACGCGCGCTTCCGCAGCCTCATCACGCCCGAGCAGCTCAAGGTGGCCCAGCTCAACGACGCGGCGGTGGCCGCGCGTACCAGCCCCGACTTCCTGGTCACCAGCGCCCGGGATCCGGCCGCCGCGGTCCGCGACGTGCCGATGGACGCGCTCTTCCCGGCTGTCCGCACGATGATCCGACTCGGCCAGTTCGTCGAGAAGAAGCTCGTCGCCGACGTACTCGCCGAGGTCACCGCCGAGCAGCGGCGGGCGCTGACCGCCGCGTACCTGGTCGGTGCGGCGGCGGCGCTGATCCTGGCGCTGGTGGTGCTGCTCAGCGCCGCGGTCGCGCGAACGGTGGCCCGGCCGCTGACCCAGCTCACCCGCTCCGCCGACCGGGTCGCCCGGGTCGCCGAGGCGGAACTGGTGCGGGTCACCGACGACGAGACGGAGAGCGCGCAGTCGATCCGGTTGGAACCGGTGGACATTCGGGCCAACGACGAGATCGGCGACCTGGCCCGGGCCTTCGACCGGGTGCAGAGCACCGCCTCCCGGCTCGTCGAGCGGCAGGTCGCCGGCCGGCGCAACGTGGCGCAGATGTTCGGCCACGTCGGGCGGCGCACCCAGAACCTGGTGGGCCGGCAGATCGCACTGATCGACCGGCTGGAGGAGCAGGAGGCCGACCCGGGCCGACTGGAACACCTGTACCGGCTCGACCACATCTCCAGCCGCCTGCGACGCAACGCCGGCAGCCTGGTGGTGCTCTCCGGCTCGGCCGGTGCGGACGCGCACACCGCGCCGGTGCCGCTGGCCGACGTCGTCCGGTTGGCGCTCGGCGAGATCGAGGACTACACCCGCGTCGAGGTGCGGGTGCCGGCGGGCGTCTCGGCCGCACCGGCGGTGGTCGGTGACCTCATCCTCGCGCTGGCCGAGCTGATGGAGAACGCCACCGTCTTCTCCCCGCCGCACACCCGCGTGCTGGTGACCGGTGAGACGTCCGGGCTCGGCGCCCGCGTCACCGTCGTGGACCACGGCATCGGCATGTCCGAACAACGGCTGGCCGAGGAGAACGCCCGGCTCACCCGACGGGAACGGCTCGACCTGGCGCCGACCGAGGTGCTCGGCCTCTTCGTGGTGGGCCGGCTGGCCCGCCGCCACGGCTGGGAGGTGAGCCTGGCCGCCACCGCCGGTGGCGGGGTGACCGCCCAGGTGGCGATCCCGTCGGCGTCGCTGGTGCTGCGCCGCGCGGACCGCGCCGGTGCCGTCGTGGCCCGGGTCGCGGTGCCCGACCGGCGTACGACGACCGTGCTCGACCCGGACGGCGGTGCGCCGGCCTTCGCGGCGGCGACCACCACCCCCGCGCACTTCGACTCGGACCTGCTCAGCCGCGCGACCCGCAGCCTGGAGTCCGGCCCGTCCTGGAACGCGTTCGGCACCGCCACCAGCACCGAGCAGCCGACGCCCACCGAGCCAACGCCCACCGAGCCGGCGCCACCGCGCCCGGAGCCCTCGGGTACGCCGAACACCCCCCGGATCCGGCAGCGGGTCCCCGGGGCCAGCCTGCCGCCCACCGCCGCACCGGCGGGGCCGGTGGACGCGACCGCCGCCGACCCGGCCGCCGCCCGCGCACTCGTCGAGGCGTTCCAGTCCGGCGTACGCCGGGCCGAACTGAACACGCCGACGGCTCCCGGCCGCCCCCGGCTGAGTCGACGGGTACCCGGGGCGAACCTCACCGTCACCCCACCCTGCCCGCCGGCCAGCACACACCTCGGCGACCCGACCGAGGTCCGCCAACTCATCACCGACTTCGAGGCGGGCGTCGCCCGCGCTCTCCGCGAAGTCAGCCCAGACCGCCGGAACGAAGAAGGATCATCACGGTGACCAGCCCCTTCCTGCACGACAACGTCGACCACCAGAACCAGAGCGGCGCCGGCGATCTCAGCCCGGAGGCGCGCACCTTCAACTGGCTGCTGGACTCCTTCACCTCCAGCACGGCCGGGGTGCTGGAGGCGATCGCGGTCTCCTCCGACGGGCTGCTGATGGCCATGTCGGCGATCAAGGACCGCTCCAACGCGGAACGACTGGCCGCCGTGGTCTCCGGCATGACCAGCCTCGCCGGCGGCGCGGCCAGCTGGTACGCGCTCGGCGGCCTGAACCGGGTGATCGTCGACATGGCCGACGGCTACCTGTTGATCAGTGCGATCAGCAGCGGTTCCGTGCTCGGTGTCGTCGCCGACCGGTCGGCCAACCTGGGCACCGTCGCGTACGAGATGACGCTCTTCGCCGGGCGGGCCGGGAACGCCCTCACCCCACGGCTGATCGTCGAGCTGAAGAACGCCGTCCAACAATGACCCCCGACGTCGCTGGCGAGGAACCGGACCCGGAACCCGGGGCCCGGATCCGCCCCTACCTGCGTACGCCCCCGGCCGGGGATGGTGCGCCGGCGGCGACGGTGCAGCCCGAGCCCGGCGACGGCCGGCCGGCCGGCCCCCGGCCGTTCGTGCTCACCTCCGGCCGGGTGACCGGCGCCGACCCGGCGATCGGGCTGGAGACGCAGGTGACCGTGCGCACCGAGAGCGGCTGGTGGACCGGCACGCAGGACGCCCTGCTGGCACCGGAACACCAGGCGATCATCGCGCTCTGCGCCGAGCCGATCTCGGTGGCCGAACTGTCGGCCCGGACCCGGCTGCACTTCGGGGTGGCCCGGGTCCTGGTCGGCGACCTGCGGGCCGCCGGGCACCTGAACGTGCACGTGACCGACGCCGACGACGCGTACGACCCCGACCTCATCCTGCGAGTGATTGATGGACTCCGTGCGATCTCCTGAATGGCCGGTCGCCCCGCTGGGGGGTCTCGCCGGCAACAGCGCCACCGCCCGGTACGGCACCTCGCCGGGCAGCGGCCCCGTGCTCGGACGCACCGGCCCGCCGGCGGCCGCACCACCGCCGTACCGCCCGCCGGCCGACAGCGGGTCGACGCCGCCGCCGGTCAACCGGCCGGCCGCACCACCGATCCCGGTCAAGATCCTGGTCGCCGGTGGCTTCGGGGTGGGCAAGACCACCACGGTCGGTGCGATCTCCGAGATCGCGCCGCTGACCACCGAGGCCGAGATGACCAGCGCCGGGATCGGCGTGGACGACCCGGGCGCCCGGTCCGCCAAGACCACCACCACGGTGGCGATGGACTTCGGCTGCGTGACCATCGACCGCAGCCTGAAGCTGTACCTGTTCGGCACACCGGGGCAGGCCAGATTCGGTTTCATGTGGGACGACCTGGCCCGTGGTGCGCTCGGCGCGCTGGTGGTCGTCGACAGCGCCCGGCTGGACGACTGCTTCCCGGCGGTCGACTTCTTCGAACGCGCGGGACTGCCGTTCGTGGTCGGGGTGAACGCCTTCGACGGGCGGCTGGCACTGCAACTCGACGAGATCCGGTGGGCGCTGGCCATCGGCGATCAGGTACCTCTGGTGCAGTTCGACGCCCGGGACCGGCTGTCAGTACGGGACGCCCTGCTGGTCGTCCTGGACCGGGCGCTGGACCGGGCCACCCGGGACAGGAGGGCCTGAGCCGACCGGCTCCGGCCGTGGCGGGAAGGGGTGATCTGGTGAGGGGCGACCTGGACGAGACGCTGGCCCGGCTGGCCCGGCGCGAGGAGGCGCTGCGCCGGCGGACCAACGACCGCGACGACAGCACACCACCGCCCGGTCCGGTCGGCGGCCCGGCCCACCACGCGAGCGGCCACACCGACCCGCGCGGCACCGGGCCGGGCCGGCACGCCGGGCGGGACACGCCCGACGATCCGCCCGGATGGGGGCCGGTCGAGGAGGTGGCCGAGGCGGTCCGTCAGGTCGTCGACGCCCACCCCGGGCTGGCGGTGACCGTCCGGGTCGAGCACGCCGGGCGGACGTACCCGCTGCGGGTGTCCTGGGACGGCCCGCGCGCCACGGTCGGCCCGGAGCATTCGGCGGCGGCCCCGGTGGAACAACCGCCGGCCTGGCCGATGTCGGGGCGGACGGTGCCGGCGTGGGCACCGGGCCCGGACGGGGCGACCCCGGACCCGGCGGCCCGCCTGGCCGAGCTGATCCGGCGGGACCCGTCGCTGCTCGACGAACTGGACCCCGGGCGCTAACCGGACGCGGGACTGGCCGCGGACCGGCTGCGGGCCGCCGACCGGGGGTGACCGGGCCGGCGTCTCAGAGAGCCGGAGGCGTCGAATCGAGGCATATTTCGGCGCGCACCTTGCCGCCATCCTCGTGCAGTTTCGCACCACATTTTTCGAGTACGGTGACCGCACCGATGTTGTCCGGCGTCGTCTCCGCCACCACGGCCCGCATGCCGGCCCGTGCGGCGGCGTTCAGCAACTCCCGCAGGGCGACGACGCCGATTCCCTGACCACGCGCCGAGCGCCCGAGCCACATCCCGGTCTCCACCGTGCCCGGCTCGTCACAGCGCGTCATCCGGACCATGCCCACCACCTCGCCGCCGACGAGGATCGCGTACATCTGGGAGCGGGTCGGGCCGTCCAGGCCACCGAAACTCGTCCGGTGGAACTCCCGGAACGCCTCCCGGCGGGCGAGCGACCAACCGGCGGGCGCCTCCACCGGAGGCATCACATCATCCGGCTCGGCCTCGGCAGCCGCTACGGAGAGCAACGGCTCCAGGTTCTGCTCGTCCACCGGCTCCAGCCGGACCGCACCCGCCACGTGCCGCAGTCTGCCGGCCTCATCGGCCGAAGTCCACCCCATTGGACATCCACTGGCGGTCCGGTCACCGGTACCGGCCGGTCGGGCGGCGTGGGTGTTCTTCCTCACGCTCCGTCGTCACCCGTCGGGATGAAAAAGTTTCTCAGGCCGTCGGTCCGAACTCGCAGAACACCACCGAGGCGTCGTCGGTGGCCTTGTGCCGGCGCAGCCGGTCGGGATGATCGCGCTCGGCGTCGCGGACCCGGTCGAGCAACGCTCCCGGCCCGCCACCACTCAGCAGGTCGAGCAGACCCGCCCAGTCGGTCAACCCGAACTGCTCGACCGCGCTGGACGCGCCGTCGCTGAGCAGCGCCGCCCGGCGCACCGCTCCGGGACCGTGCCGGGGCACCGTGCCGGTCACCGCGTGGAACGCCGCGTCGGGGTCGGCCGCCGCCACCCAGTAGCCGTGCGTGCGGTTCATCCGTTCCCGCTGCACGCCCACCGCGTGCCGGAACCGGGTCACCGGGTCGGCGACGCCCGCGGGCACGGTGGCGACCGTCCGGCGCAGCTCGGCCATCGCCGTCTCCAGCCGGTCGTCGGTCACCACACTGACCTGCCCACCGGCGTCCAGCACCAGCGGACTGTCGCAGAGCACCAGGTAGTCAACCTGGTCGCCGCAGTCCCGCAGCAGGCACACCGTGCTCGACGGGGTGCCCGGATGGTCGAGGTCGCACTGCCCGCCGTGGTCGGCCCGCACCGCGAGAATGGCCGCGGCCAGGTTGCTGGCCAGCCGGGCCGCGGGCCGCACCGCCTCGGCGACGCCGAGCCGGGCCGCCAGGTGCCGGACGTACCACTCGGGTCCGTGCACGCAGCCCGTGTCGAAGCCCTCCGGCACCGTCGCGCCGTCCAGGACACCGACCAGCGGACCGAACCGGAAGACCAGGTCCTCGTTGACCCCTCGGCCCGGGGCCGGCACGGACGCGGAACTGACCTGCATCATCGGCGCGGCCGCCTCGGGTAGGCACCCGTCATTGCCCGCTCCCTCCGTCGGCCTCCGGCCGCCTCCCGGCGACTCGGAGCGCTCCCCCGCGTACCCCTTCGGCTGAGCGACATTCCCCCAGCTCCCGGTATCCCGGCAACCCGGGTCCCGGCCCGGCTACCAGCGGTAGCGTGACGGCGTCGGGCCTGCGGGCCGTCGATCCGCAGGTGGACGACGGTTCGGGGCCGTCCATCGCGACAGGGGGATCGCAGATGTTGCAGCGGTTGCACGAGTCAGGGCTCAAGGCGGATCACATGTACATGGCCGGCTTCGTCAGCATCGGCCTGTCGTTCACCAGTTGGTTTCTCTCGAAGCACCTGGAGCGGGCCGGCGTGGCGCGGGCCGACCGGTGGGGCATCTTCATCGGCGAGTGGGCGCCGACGTTCTTCGCCATCGGCAACGGCCTGCAGGGGTACGAGAAGAAGTAGCTGCCGTCAGCGGCGGCGGTTGCGGGCGCGCGACGAGCGCAGCCGGCGGAGCCGGCCGATCAGCACAGGGTCGGCGGCGAGGGCCGCCGGGTTGTCGAGCAGTCCGTTGAGCAGCTGGTAGTAGCGGGTCGCGGAAACCCCGAAGGTGTCCCGGACGGCCTGCTCCTTGGCACCCGCGTGTCGCCACCACTGCTGCTCGAAGGCGAGGATGGCGCGCTCCCGCTCGGTCAGCCCCGGCTCGACGGGCTCGGCGGGGGCCGGCTCGTCGGTGGCCGGCTCGTCGGTGGCGTCGACCGACCGCGCCGGTTCGTCGGCGGTCTCGATGGGCGGCGCCGGTCGGGGCGTCGGGACGGTCGGCCCGGTGCCGCCCGCGATGTCCGCCGGGCGAGCGTCGGTGGACGGCTCGGGGGCGGTGGCGTCGGCGGACATTCGCTCAGCCTAGCCAGCCAGGAGCCCGGTCGCAGCAGCCGGCGCGGCGTCCCACCGACGCACGAAGGCCCCCGGGGGGAGCCGGGGGCCTTCGTGGTCGATCCGTCAGGAGATGTCGCGCCGACGCATCGCCCAGAGTGCCGCGCCGAGGATCACCACCACACCGATCGAGAACAGGACGGACGACTGCTGCCAGGTGATGTCCATGGTCTCCGGTTCACACGACCCGAAGTAGGTGGCGTTGCAGGAGTCCCAGTTCTGCAGGGTGACCGTCTTCGTCATCCAGGCCAGCGCGTACGTGGGCAGCAGCCACGCCTCGGCGAACTTCACGTTCGCCATCTCCAGCAGGATGCCCAGGCCAAACTGGAAGACCACCATCACCGCGACCACGCCGCCGAGGGCCATCGCGGTGTGCCGGCCCAGGGAGGCCAGCGCGAACCCGATGGTGGTGAGCACCAGCACCAGTGCCACGCCGCGCAGCCCGGTCAGGGCGAACGACTGCCAGGCCCCCGAGGTCATCTTCTCGGTGCTACCCCGGAAGCTGGCGACCGCCCAGAATCCGGCGAACCAGAGCACCGCGGCGGGCAGTGTCACCGCCAGGATGCCGGTGAGCAGCGCGGCCAGCTTGGTGAGCAGCACGGTGAGCCGCTTGGGTCGCCAGAGCAGCAGGTTCATCATGCCGCCGGTGCTCCACTCGGCACCCACGAAGGACGCGCCGACGATGAACCCGACCAGGGCGAGGATCGCCGCGAACGGGATGAGCGTCTCGTCGAACGTCTCCCGGAAGTTGAACGTCGACGGCAGGAACCAACGCGCCTCGAACGACTCCCGGGGTGGCGGCGTGATCATCGAGCAGTCGTCGGGGTAGCGGCCGTCGGTCGCCGTGCCGGCCTTCTTGGCCTGCTCGCAGGAGGCCCGCTCCTGATCGGTCCGGACGACCTGCTGCCGGTAATCCTGCTCGGCCTGACGCTCGGCCTTGGCGAGCTGGTCGGCGCCGATCTTCTGGTTGGTGAAGAAGACCCCGACCACCACCACGGCCAGCACCAGCAGGCCGAGCAGTGTCATGTATCGGGTGAAGCGCCGCTTGGTGAGCCGGCGCAGTTCGGTACGAAAGAGGCTCACGCGCCCCACCCTCCCCCGGTGGTGCCGGGCTGACCCGTCCCACCGACCTTCATGGACTCGTCGACCTGCCGGTGCTGGCCGGGTACCGGCGCGGTGGCGGTCAGTTCGAGGAAGACGCTCTCCAGGTCGACGGCGATCGGAGCCAGCTCGCTGACGTAGAGGTTGTGCTCGGCGAGCAGTCGCGTCACCGAGGCCGGCTTGTCGACGTCGGCCAGCATCAGGTGGTCCGGGTGCCCGGTGACCCGGATCCCGGCCCGGGTGAGCGCGTCGGTGGCCACCGGCAGGTCGCTGACCGCCTCCAGGCGGACCCGGACCGCGCCGGACGAGTGCTGGGCGAGCACCTCGTCGACCGGGCCGAAGGCGACCCGCCGGCCCAGCGAGATGATGGTGACCGAGTCGCAGATCAGCTGGATCTCGCCGAGGATGTGGCTGGACAGCAGCACCGTCATCCCGGATTCGGCGAGGGTCCGCATCAGCGTGCGCATCTCCCGGATGCCGCCCGGGTCGAGGCCGTTGGCCGGCTCGTCGAGGATGAGCAGCTTCGGGTTCTTCAGCAGGGCGGACGCGACGGCGAGCCGCTGCTTCATGCCCAGCGAGTACGTCTTGACCCGCTCGCCGGCCCGGTCGCGCAGCCCGACCAGTTCCAGCACCTCGTCCACCCGGGCCTGCGGCACCTCGCCCGCCCCGGCCAGCAGGGACAGCGTGTCCCGTGCGGAGAAGTGCGGGAAGAACTGCGGGCTCTCCACGATCGCGCCGACCTGGCCGGCGACCGTGGGTAGCGCGTCGGGTACCTCGTGCCCGAGCAGCGTCATCCGGCCACCGTCGGGCCGGATCAGGCCGAGCAGCGTACGCAGCGTGGTGGTCTTGCCGGACCCGTTGGGGCCCAGGAAGCCGTGCACCTGCCCCGCGTCGACCCGCATGTCGAAGCCGTCGAGCGCGTTGCGGGTGCCGCGTCGACGACTCTTGTACGTCTTTCGTAGACCTTCGATCTCCAGGACAGCTGGCAAGCTGCACCTCCCCCGATGGTGGGCGTGACAGCCGACACCATACGCGGTATGCAGACGGGTGCAATACCGGGTATGCATCGACGCGCCGAAAGAGCTAATTCATCGACCGAGCGTGACCGGTCAGGCGCAGATGACGTGCACACCGGCGGCGCGGAACGCGTCCACCACCTCCGGGGCGGCACCCGAGTCGGTCACCAGCGTCTCCACCCGCTCGACGGGGCAGATCCGGGCGAAGGCGTGACCCCCCAGTTTGGACGAGTCCGCGATGATCACCACCCGCTTGGCACGGGCCACCATCAGGTTGTTCATCGCCGCCTCCCCCTCGTGGTGAGCGGCGGCACCGAGCTGCGGGTCGATCGCGTCCACGCCGAGCAGCGCGATGTCCAGGGTCACCTCGCGCAGCAGCGCCCCACCCAGCGGGCCGACCAGCTCGAACGACTTCGGGCGTACCACCCCGCCGGCCACCACGACCTTCATCCGGGACCGCACCAGCAGCTCGTTGGCGATGTTCAGCGCGTTGGTCACCACGGTCAACTGGGCGCCCTCGGCGCTGGTGTTCAGATCCGGGCGGACGGCGAGCGCGCGGGCCACCTCCGTACTGGTGGTGCCGCCATTCAGGCCGACCACGGTGCCCGGGGTGACGAGCGCGGCGGCGGCCGCTCCGATCCGCTGCTTCTCGGCCGAGTGCTTGGCCGTCTTGTAGCGCAGTGGCAGGTCGTAGGAGACGCCGTTCGCGACCGCGCCGCCCCGGGTCCTCGTGATCATCTGCTGCTGGGCGAGCTGGTCGAAGTCGCGCCGGATGGTGGCCTGGGAGACGTCCAGCCGCTCGGCGGCCGTCTCGACGCTGACCCGGCCGTTGTCGGTCAGCATCTCGAGCAGGGCGTTCCATCTGGCGTACCGGTCCACCGCGGGGGTCCTCCAGAGACTGCACGGACGGTGATTGATTGCGTGCACACTAGTGCGCGAAACTGGGCGGGCGCAAAAGACTGGGCTGCGCGATCGGCCGGTCGGTTGCGACGGCCACCCGCGTTCGCGCAGAATAACGCGCGAAATACGGGTGTAACGAGCCGTATCGCGCACCGGTCGGCCTTGCGAGGAGTTTCCCATGGCGTACGTGGACGCGGAGATCGCGAGCCAGCCCGACTGCTGGCGGGAGGCCGCCGGACTGGCCGGGGTCGTACGCGATGACCTGCCGCGCCCCGGCGAGCGGGTCGCCGTCGTCGGTTGCGGCACGTCGTGGTTCATGGCGATGGCGTACGCGGCCCGCCGGGAACAGTCCGGCCAGGGCGAGACCGACGCGTTCCAGGCGTCCGAGTTCCCCGCCGGCCGCCGCTACGACCGACTCATCGCGATCACCCGCTCCGGCACCACCACCGAGGTGGTGGAGCTGCTCGCCGCGCTGCGCGGGCACACGCCCACCACCGTCCTCGTCGGCGACCCGACGTCCCCGGCGGTCGAGCTGGCGGCCGCCGCGGTGACCATGCCGTTCGCCGACGAGCGGTCGGTGGTGCAGACCCGTTTCGCCACCACCGCGCTGGCCCTGCTGCGGGCACACCTCGGTGACCCGGTGGCCGCGCTCGCCGCCGACGCCGAGGTGGCGGTGCGCTCCCCGCTGCCGATCGACCCGGCCACCATCGGGCAGGCCACCTTCCTCGGTCGGGGGTGGACGGTCGGGCTGGCCCACGAGGCAGCGCTGAAGTGCCGCGAGGCGGCCACGTTCTGGGCCGAGGCGTACCCGGCGATGGACTACCGGCACGGCCCCATCTCGGTCGCCGCGCCCGGCCGGCTGGTCTGGGCGTTC
Source organism: Micromonospora sp. NPDC050695 (assembly GCF_040654415.1). Taxonomy (NCBI): domain Bacteria; kingdom Bacillati; phylum Actinomycetota; class Actinomycetes; order Micromonosporales; family Micromonosporaceae; genus Micromonospora; species Micromonospora sp. NPDC050695. Next base: position 68,544 of record NZ_JBFAHZ010000023.1, on the reverse strand, counting down.
GGCGAGTTGCCGGAGGGGCTGCCCGAGGACGTGGCCGCCACCGGAGCGGCCTTCGTGCACAGCCGTACGCACGGCTGGCGCACGGTGCTGGGCAGCTGGTCCGCCGGTCGTACCCCGGTCGACCCGATGGCCGACCTGATCCTCGCCCAACGCTTCGCGGTCGCGCTCGCGACCAGTCGGGGCCTCGACCCGGACGCGCCCCGACACCTGTCCCGGTCGGTGGTGCTGGCGTGAGGGACGCCGACGCCATGGACGCCGACCGGGTGGTCGTCGCGCTGGACGTTGGCGGCACCGGCATGAAGTGCGCCCTGGTCCGCCCGGACGGTGTCGCGGTACGCACCGAACGGCACCCCACCGACGCGACGCGCGGCCCGGACGCCGTGGTCGACACCATCCTGGACGTCGCCGTCGGGCTCGCCGACAAGGCCCGCGCCGACGGGCTCACCCCGGTCGCGGTCGGCATCGCCGTACCGGGGATCGTGGACGAGGCGCGCGGGGTGGCGGTCTGGTCGGCGAACGTGGGCTTCCGGGACGTACCCCTGCGGGACCTGGCGGTGTCGCGGCTCGGCCTGCCCACGGCGCTCGGCCACGACGTGCGCGTCGGTGGTCTCGCCGAAGCACGGCTCGGTGCCGGGCGCGGCGCCGGGCACGTGCTGTTCGTGGCGATCGGCACCGGCATCGCCGCCGCACACGTGGTCGACGGCGCCGCCGCGGTGGGCGCGCACGGCGCGGCCGGCGAGATCGGCCACATCATGGTCCGGCCGGACGGCCCGCGCTGTGGCTGTGGTCGACCCGGCTGCCTGGAGGCGGTCGCCTCGGCCGCCGCGATCGGCCGCCGCTACGCCGAACTGGCCGGCGAGACCGTCGGGGTGGTGACCACGGCCGAGGTGGCTCAGCGGGCCGCCGCCGGCGAACCGCTCGCCGGTCGGGTCTGGCAGGAGGCCGTCGAGGCGCTCGCCGACGGCCTGGCCACCGGGCAGGCACTCTTCGACGTGGCGACGATCGTGCTCGGCGGCGGCCTGGCCCAGGCCGGGGACCGGCTGTTCGACCCCCTGCGGGCGGCGCTGCACGAGCGGATGACCTTCCACCGGGAGCCGCGGCTGGTCGCGGCGGCCCTCGGCGACGAGGCCGGTTGCCTCGGCGCCGCCCTGCTCGCCCTGGACGCCCTGGGTGTCCGTGACCGTCAGGAGAAACGATGACCGTACGGGTGAACGGCCGAGTGGTGACCCCGACCGGTGTCATCCGGCAGGGCTGCGTCGAGTGGGACGGCGACCGGATCACGGCGGTGGCCGAGTATCCGTCGGTGCGGGACGGGCACTGGATCCTGCCCGGCTTCGTCGACATGCACACGCACGGCGGTGGCGGGCACACGTTCACCACCGGGGACGCCGCCGAGGCCCGGGCGGCTGCCGACTTCCACCTGGCGCACGGCACCACCACCCTGCTGGCCAGCCTGGTGAGCGCTCCCTTCCCGCTGATGCGCACCGCCACCGAGGCGTTCGCTCCGCTGGTCGAGGAGGGTGTGCTGGCGGGCGTCCACTTCGAAGGGCCGTACCTGTCGGCCGCCCGCTGCGGGGCACAGAACCCGGAGTACCTGCGCGACCCGTCCACCGAGGAGCTGACCGAGCTGATCGAGTTGGGTCGCGGCGCGGTCCGGATGGTCACCCTCGCCCCCGAACGGGACGGCGCGCTGGAGGCCATCAAGCTGCTCACCGCGCAACGGGTCGTGGCCGCGGTGGGGCACACCGACGCCACGTACGAACAGACCCGCGCCGCCGTCGCCGCCGGCGCCAGCGTCGGCACCCACCTGTTCAACGGGATGCGGCCGCTGCACCACCGTGAGCCGGGACCGGTGGTGGCACTGCTCGACGCGCCCACCGTGATCTGCGAACTCGTCGCCGACGGGGTGCACCTGCACGACGGAATGTTGACGTTCGTCACCGCCACCGCCGGCCCGGACCGGGCCGCGCTGATCACCGACGCGATGGCCGCCGCCGGTATGCCCGACGGCGAGTACGAGCTGGGTGGCCAGGCCGTCACCGTGACCGACGGGGTGGCGCGGCTGGCCCGCGACGGTGCGATCGCCGGCAGCACCCTGACCATGGACGCCGCGCTGCGGCACGCCGTGTCCAGCGGGATCCCGATCGCCGACGCCGCCCGGATGGTGGCCACCACCCCGGCGCGGGCCATCGGCCTGGGCGACCGGGTCGGCGCCCTCCAGGTCGGCCTCCGCGCCGACCTGGTGGTGCTGGACGACGACCTGAACGTGGTGCGGGTGCTGCGCAACGGCTCCTGGGTGGAGTGACACCGAGGCCGGTCGGTTGCGGTCGAGCCAGCCGGGCGCGGTCGAGCGAGCCGGGTCTGTTGCGCGGCCTGTAGAGCTGCCCCACATGTGGGGCGCAAGGCGGGCAGCGGACGAGCATCGGAGCGGAGAGCGAGCAAGGCAGCTGCGGAACGCAGCCGCCCCACATCTGGGGCAGCTCTACACGACTACCAGAGACCGTCTGGAGCTGAATCGTCTACGACATCAGCTCCAGAGTTGGCGCCCAGACATCTCGCCACGCCGCTCCGCGCAACGCCGCTCCGCGCAACGCCAGGCCACCGGCCGCCAAGTGAGCACGACGACCCGGCCGGGCCTCAGCCGATGGCGGGGACGTCGACGCCGAGCACAGCCTGCTCGTCGGGGCGGTGCACCAGAACGTCGGCCAGGTACGACTGGACCGCATGACGCATGCCGACGTCCCGGCCGGCCTGCTCGGAGAGCAGCCACTTGTGCTCGATGATCTGCGCGAACAACTCCTGCGGCTCCAGCTTGCGACGCAGGTGCGCGGGAACGGCACGGACCACCGGCTCGAAGACCTCGGTGAGCCAGCGGTGCGCCGCCTGCTGCTCGTCGATCAGGTCGCTTTCCGCCCGGTAGGCGTCCAGGTCGTTGAGCAGCTTGCGGGCCTGGTTCTCCTCGGCGTCCAGGCCGGTCAGCCGCAACAGCCGTCGGGTGTGGTAGCCGGCGTCGACGACCTTCGGCCGGACCAGGAAACGCCCGTCCTCGGCGCTCGACATGGCGACCTCGGCCACGTCGAAGCCCAACTCGTTGAGGCGACGGATCCGGCCCTCGATGTCGTGCCGCGCCTCCCGCTCGACCGCCTGCTCGTAGGTGATCTCGTGCCAGAGCCGCTCGTAGCGCTGCACGACCTCCTCGCAGACCACCTCCGGGTCGATGGACTCGTGCAGCAGGCCAGCGGCCTGCAGATCCAGCGCCTCGCCGAAGATGTTGACCCGGGCGATCTCCAGGTCCTCGCTGCGCTGCCCGTTGGAGAGCGCGTTGTGCAGGGCACCCGTCTCCGCGTCGACCAGGTAGGCGGCGAAGGCGCCCGCGTCCCGGCGGAACAAGGTGTTGGACAGCGAGCAGTCGCCCCAGAAGAAGCCCGTCAGGTGCATCCGCACGATCAGGGCGGCGAGCGCATCCAGCAGGCGGCTCATCGTCTCCGGTCGCAGGGTGTGCGAGAAGAGCGCCCGGTACGGCAGCGAGAACTGAAGGTGCCGGGTGATCAGCACCGATTCGAGCGGCTCCCCGTCCTCGGTCTGCCGGTCGGCGACCACCGCCACCGCCTCGACCGACGGGAAGTCGATCCGCTCCAGCGCCCGCAGCAGGTCGTACTCCCGCTCGGCGATCCGCTCGCGGGTCTCCTTGAACGCGTACACGTAATCGCCCAACCGGACGAACCGGACGATGTGTCGGGAGATGCCCTGCGGCAGCGCCACCAGGTGCTGGGCAGGCCACTCCTCCAGCGGTGTCGACCAGGGCAGGTCGAGCAGCGCCGGGTCCACGAGGGCAGACGTGATCCGCACGGGCACAAGCATGACGCCTCGCCCCCCGCATCCGCCTCACATCGTGGTTGGGCACACAGCGCCGAACACCCCGGGCTCCCGCCGGGCCGGTAGCGTGGTCCCGTGCTCAAACCCTCGGCGGTACGACGTGACCTGCGGCTACGGCCCGTCCGCCCGGCCGGCTGGTGGTTCGACGCGCTACTGCTTGCCGGGTTCGGCGCGTTGACCCTGACCCTCGCCGGAGGTGCGTTGCTCGGTGTGGACCTCGCCGTCCGGGAGTGGGCCTACGCCCATCACCCGGCGCCGATCTACTGGACGGCGCGGGCATTCAACTTCCTCGGGCAGGGTGGCTGGCTGCTGATGCCGATCGCCGGGGCGCTCGGCCTGGCGGTCGCGTGGCGGGCGCGCACAGTCCGGCCACTGCTGCTGCTGGCGGGGGCATTCGTGCTCCTGTACCTGACGGTCGGACCGCTCAAGGTCCTGACCAACCGGGCGGCACCCAGCTCCGACCTGCCGCCGAGCGAGTCGGTCCGGATCTTCAACGACCTGCCGCCCACCGAGTACGACCTCTCCTACCCGTCTGGGCACGTCGCCAACGCGATCGTCTGGTACGGCGTCATAGCCGTGCTGCTGACCGCTTTGACAGCCGGGCGACTGCACCCGACAGTGCACCGACTGATCCGATTCGCGCCGCCAGCGATCCTGCTGGCCACCACGACATACCTGAACTTCCACTGGCTCACCGACGGAGTGGCGGCCCTGCTGCTCGGCCTCTTCCTGGACCGGCTGCTGCACCGGGTGCCGTGGGACGACGTGCCGCTTCCGGGCCGGCTACGCGGATGGGACCGGCCGTTCACCTCGTACCCCTAGGGTCGGCTCGTGGATCAACTGGCGCGGCGGCTCGGCGTACCCGATGCAGTTGTCATCGGGTTGGGTTCGATGCTCGGCGCCGGCGTCTTCGTGGTCTTCGGCCCGGCCGCGGCGGCGGCCGGCGGCGCCGGCCTGCTGCCCGCGCTGGTGCTCGCCGGGTTCATCGCCTTCTGCAACGCGACCAGCTCGGCGCGGCTGGCGGCCCGCTATCCGGAGTCCGGCGGCACCTATGTCTACGGCCGGGAGCGCCTCGGGCCGTTCGCCGGTTTCGTGGCCGGTTGGGGGTTCGTGGTCGGTAAGACGGCGAGCTGCGCGGCGATGGCGTTGACCATCGGGGCGTACCTGTGGCCGGGTCAGGCCCGGCTGGTCGCCGTCGGCGCGGTGCTCGCGGTGACCGCGGTGAACCTGCGCGGCATCGGCAAGACGGCCACCGCCACGAAGCTGCTGGTGGCGCTCGTGCTCGCGGTGCTCGCCCTGGTCGCGGCCGTCGGCGTGGTGGGCGGCCCGGTGCGCCTGGATCGGCTGACCGACCCCGGCGGCTCGGCCCGGGGTGTGCTCACCGCCGCCGGGCTGCTGTTCTTCGCGTTCGCCGGGTACGCGCGGATCGCCACGCTCGGCGAGGAGGTCCGCGACCCGCAACGGACCATCCCCCGCGCGGTGCCGCTGGCGCTCGGGGCGGTGCTCGCGATCTACCTGGTGCTGGCCGTGGTCACGCTCGGCGTGCTCGGCGCCGACCGGCTGGCCGAGTCCGCCGCGCCCCTGGTCGACGTGGTGACCACCGCCGGGTTGCCCGGCCTGGCCTGGGTGGTCCGCGCCGGTGCCACCATCGCCGTCGTCGGGGTGCTGCTCTCCCTCGTCGCCGGGGTCGGCCGGACCACCCTCGCGATGGCCCGCCGCCGCGACCTGCCCGGCGCGCTGGCCGCCGTGCACCCCTTGCACCAGGTGCCGCACCGCGCCGAACTGGCCGTGGCCGCCGTGGTGATCGTGGTGGTGCTGCTCGGCGACGTCCGTGACGCGATCGGCTTCTCCAGCTGCACGGTGCTCGTCTACTACGCGGTCACCAACGCGGCGGCGCTGACCCTGGGCTGCGACCCGGACCGGCGGTTGCCGGTCCGGGTGCTGGCCGTTTCCGGGCTGGTCGGGTGCCTGCTGCTCGCGGTGAGCCTGCCGCTGGGCAGCGTCCTCGCCGGCTTCGGTGTGCTCGCGGCCGGTGCCGCCTCGTACGCTCTGCGGGCCCGCCGCTGACTCGGGCAGGCGGCCCGGTCAGCGACTCAGCTCGCCGACGCGTTTGAGCTCATCATCCCGCCCGACGAACGTGGTGAGCTGACTCGGCAGCGTCGGTTCGGCCGCCGCGCGTACCTCACTGCGGAGCACCGAAGGTGGCCAACAAATCAAGGAGAGATCGTGTCGGCCGACTCGCCGATCTCCGGTGGTGCCGGCACGGGATGAGCCGCGCCGGGCGCGGGGGCGGCGACGCGCCACTCGGCCTGCCCCGGCTCCGACGTGGGCGTCGGGTGTGGCACCCCACCGGCGGGCCGGGGGACCGGGCCGGAACGGGCGGGCGGGGCGCAGTGCCTGGTCAGCCAGTCCAGCCCACGGCGGCGGGCGACCACGGTGAGCCGGTCCCCCGCGAAGATCACCTGTCGCGGGTCGAGGTCCTTCCACCAGATCGCCTTCGTCCCGCCAGCCGGGGTCCGGGCGATCAACCGGACCTGCCCGTCCCGGTTGACCTCGTCCAGGGGCCGGCCGTCGAGATCGGAGCCCGCGGCGACCGGCACCTCGGCGACCGGCAGCGCATGCCGGTCGACCGGGATCGTGGTGATCACCGCACGTTCGGTGAGGGCGCCGATGAAGGCCGGTGCCGCCAGGTAGGACACCGATCGGGACACACCGAGCGCGAACGTCTCGTCGACCCGCTCGGCGAAGTCACCGTCGAAGAGCCGCAGCACCACCCGCAGGCCGTCACGGAGATCCCGGGCGGCCAGCGCCGCCTCCAGGTTTGCCACGTCGTCGGTGGACGCCACCACCAGCGCCTGGCAGTCGGCCACCGACGCGGCGGCCAGGGTCTCCGGCAGGGCCGCGTCCCCGACGATGAGCGGCACCTCCAACTGTCGGGCCAGCGCCGCGCCGCGCGGCTGCGGATTCTTGTCGATCGCCACCACCTCGACGTCGTACTCGCGCAGTTGCGCCATCACCCGGGTGCCGACGTTGCCCAGGCCGATCACCACGACGTGCCCGACCCGGGCGGGTTGCAGCCGGCCGGTGTGCAGGGCCAGCCGCGCGTTGACGATGCCGTCCACCACCACGGCGGTGATCAGCGGGATCAGCGCCAGCCCGGCCAGGTTGAGCACCACCTGCATGATCTGCGCATCTATCGCCTTGTCGGTGTCCGGGTCGGCGCCGCTGAGGGTCGTGACCAGCGTCAGGTACAGCGCCTCCACCGGGGAGACGTCCTCGGCGCGGGAGATCAGCGCACCGAGTACCGCGATCACCGCGAGCACCAGCATCACCGCGATGCCGATCTTGCGGGTGGCGAAGCCGCGTACCGCCCCCAGCAGCATCGTGACCGGACGGCGCCGCCGCCGCGCCCGGACCAGCCGGCGGGCCGCCACCTCGGTCCCCGGCGGCTGGCCGGTCGCCTCGGCCAGCACCAGGTCGGCGCCGGCCTGCTCGGCCGGCAGCAGCTCCACCCCCTGCTCGTCACCGCCGTGCGCCAACGCGCAGACCACATCCTGCGGACGCACATCGGCCCGGCGGGCCACCCGGAACGTCTTGTCCCGATGCTGGAAGGAGCTCGGGTCGACCTCTCCGAGCGCGGCGGCCACGAACGCCGGCGCCGCCATCTCGGCGTCGGAGAGCACCTCGACCGGCGCCTTGAGCAACTTTCGTACGCCCTCGGCGAGGGTGCCGTTGAACATCCGCAGCACCTGCCGGACCCGCTGGTCGACGGCCTGGGCGCAGAGCGCGGCGTGCAGGTTGCCGACGTCGTCCTGGTGCAGCAGGGCCAGCCCGGTCGCCCCGGCCAGCCCGGCGGCCTCGAAGGTGGCCACGTCCAGCCGTTCCGAGCGGACCACCCGCACCCCGCGCAGCCCCGCCACGTCCGGCCCGTTGCTGCGGTAGCGCTCCGGCACCACCACGGTCACCCGGGCGCCGCCGGCGGGCAGTTCGGATTCGAGCATCGCCCGTGCCACGTAGTAGGCGAGCGCGTCCCGTCCGCAGATCACGTAGTGCGGTCGCGGGTCACCCGCGGCCCGCAGCCGCCAGTTCCACTCGACCGCCCGTCGCGCCCGGTCCCGCCACGGCTCCGCCATGCCCGGATCGTAATCAGCGCGACCATGGGTGGGCGACCCTGTCCGGATCATCCCCGAGCAGGCATGTCGGCCCGGTCGGCGGGTAGAGCAGCGCAATGCAGACCTTCCTGCCGTACCCGGACTTCCTGGCCAGCGCCCGCGCGCTGGACCAGCGGCGGCTGGGCAAGCAGCGGGTGGAGGCCATCCAGGTGCTGCGCGGACTCACCCGCCCCGACTACGGCTGGCGGAACCACCCGGCGGTGAAGATGTGGGCCGGGTACGAGGAGGCGCTCACCCGGTACGGGCTGGACATGTGCGCCGTCTGGACCGAACCGGGACGCGCCGACACCTGCGCCACCACGATGACCGTCGACCTGGCCGCCGCCTGCGGGACCGGCGTGGTGCGTACCCAGGACGAACTGGACCGCGCCGGCGAGCTGCCGCCCTGGCTGGGCCGCGACGACCTGCACCTGAGCCACCGCTCGTCGCTGGTGCGCAAGGACCCGGCGCACTACCGCCCGATCTTCGGCGACGACGTCCCGGAGGACCTGGAGTACGTCTGGCCTGCCTCCGACCGCGCGCGCCGCTGCCTTCCGTAGGGGAGACTGACCCGAACAGGGAGGTTCTCGTGGCGCTGTCGCACATGGTGGGTCGACTCATCGGCGTACGCCAGCACCAGGTGGACCCGGGCGGCGGTGGCGCCGACCGCGTGCCGCGACCGGTCTCGGCGGTGGTGGTGGGTGGTGGCATCGCCGGCATGTCGGCGGCGGTGGTGCTGGCCGAGCGGGGCGTCGCGGTGACGGTGCTGGAGGCCGCGCCCACCCTCGGCGGCCGGCTGGGCGCCTGGCCGGAGGCCCTGGCCGACAGCAGTCAGCAGAACGAGCACGGCTTCCACGCGTTCTTTCGGCAGTACTACAACTGGCGGTCGATCCTCCGCCGGATCGACCCCGACCTGGGCTTCCTCAAGCCCATTCCGGGCTATCCGATCCTGAGCGGGGAGTGGCCGACCGAGGAGTTCGGCAAGCTGCCGCCGGCACCGCCGGCGAACCTGCTCGCGCTGCTGCTGCGCAGCCCCAGCCTGCGCCTCGCCGACCTGCGTCTGATGGATCGGGACGCCGCCCTGCCGCTGCTCAGCTACGACCCGGTGCGCACCTACGCCGACCTGGACGACGCGACCGCGGACGAGCTGCTGGCGTCGCTGCGACTGCCGGACCGGGCGCGGGCCATGCTGTTCGAGGTCTTCTCGCACTCGTTCTTCAACCACGAGGCGGAGATGTCGGCCGCCGAGATGGTCGCCCAGTTCCACTTCTACCTGCTCGGCAACCCGGAGGGGCTGGCCTTCGACTGCCCCGACGAGGACTATGCGACCGCGATCTGGGAGCCGCTGACCCGGCACGTGGAGAAGCACGGCGGCCGGGTGCTCACCAGCGCCGCCGCGACCGGCGTGCACCGCGACGCGGACGGCTGGCGGGTGACGACCACCGACGGCGGCAGCCATCCGGCGGGCCACGTCGTGCTGGCCGTCGACCCGCCGGCGCTCGCCGCGCTGGTCGCGGCCTCCCCCGACCTGGTCACGCAGGCACCGGAGCTGGTGGCGCGGATGCCCGCGTTCGGCGCGCCCGGTCCGCCGTACGCGGTCGCGCGGTACTGGTGCGACGGGGACGTCGCCGCCGGCCGAGCGGTGTTCAGCGGCGTGTCCCGGCAGCCCACTCTGGACTCGGTGACGCTCTATCACCGGCTGGAGAACGGGTCGCGGCGCTGGGCGCGGCAGACCGGGGGATCGGTGATCGAGCTGCACGCGTACGCCTGCGAGCCCGACGTGCCGGCCGCGGAGCTGGCCGAGCGGATGCGCCGCGAGCTGGTCACGCTCTGGCCGGAGGTCGCCGGCCTGCGGGTCCGGGAGCTGCGGGCCCGGGTCCAGGCGCAGGCGCCGGCTTTCACGCCGGGCAGCCACGCCTGGCGACCGGGGGTACGCACCGACGCCGCCGGCCTCTACCTGGCCGGCGACGGCATCGGCACGGACTTCCCGAGCGCGTTGATGGAGCGGTCCGCGGCGACCGGCATCATCGCCGCGAACCACATCCTGCGCGCGGAGGGCGGCGCGGCCGAGCCGGTGCGCTCGATCCGGCCGCGGGGACTGCTGGCCGGGCGGGACAAGCGAAACCGACAAAAGCCTCTATAAGCGGCGGTACGCTGCCGTACGCTCGATTGATCATCTGTCGATCGGTCGGGCGGGAGGGCAGCGGAGATGTCACCACTGCACCGTGCCGGCGCCCAGAGCGGACCGCCCGCCGAGCAGGCCGGCCGGGACGACGCGTACCCCCTCATCCGCGACGAGCGCGCCTGCGTCGTCACCGCCCTGCGCCTGGGCTGGTGGATGGCGGACGCGTACCACCACGGGCGCAACGCCCAGCCCGCCCCGACCGCCCCGCCCCGCCCACCGGCCAAACTCTCCAACCTGACCGAGATGTCCACACCCCGCCGGATGCGGATGTACCTCGACGGGGTCGACGTCGCGCTGGCCCAGATCGCCGCGCTCACCCGGCACAACGGACCCCTGCCCGACACGGCCGCCGCCCGCGCCCGGCTGCCCGACCTGGACCGGCTACCTGACCTAGACCGGCTGCCCGACCTGCGAACGTCCGGCACCACCGACACGGAACCGCTGCTGCTCGCCCTCGACGACCTCAACGTGGACGTGCTGCGGTGGACGATGGCCACCAACCTGCGGGTCGGTCTGGCCTACCGGCTCGGCCGGTCCCTGGCCGACACGGTCCGGCCCGGCGACGCCACCGAACTGCTGCGGCGCTTCAACGGCCGGCAGGTCCAGATCAGCCGGTGGCTGGACGAGCTGGCCACCGTGCTGCCGCCGTACTCGGCGGCCGTCGTACGCCGCTCGCTGGCCGCCTGGGCGGTCGCGGTGGAACGCTCCGGCCGGGGCGACCCGACCGAGCCCTCGCCCGCCGAGTTGAGCCGCGAGCTGCGCAACCAGGGTGACCTGTGGCGCGGCGTGCTCACCGGCGGTCTGCATCCGCGCGACCTGCTCGACGAGGAGGATTACGCGGTGGTCGCCCGGAACCTGATCATCCGGGACCGGCGGCTGGTGGCGCAGGCGGCACGGGGCATCTTCTGGCCGGTGCTGGTGCCTCTGCTGGTGGTGCTCTTCGCCGTCGTCGGGGTGAGCGCCGCCGCCGCGGCCGGCTCACCGACCGCCCGGGCCACCGTGGCCCTGCTCGGCCTCGGCGCCGGGATCGCCGCCATCTGGCGATCCGTCTCCGGCCCGGCGCTGGCGGTCGCCGGAGAGGTCAACCGACCGCTGCTGGACAGCGAACTCACCGCACGGATGGCCCTGCGGCTCGATCGGCCCCTGACCGCCGTCCGCCGCGCGGCGGGGGTCACCGCGCGGCGGCAGCGCCGCCCGGAGGAGCCGGGGAGCCGATCGAAATACGTTGCCCCCCTGTCCCGCCCCGACCTACCGTGATCACGCAAGGTCAACCACCCGCCGCGGGAGCAGCTCATGACGAAGTCGCACGTCACCAACGTGCCGTCGACGCTGCCCGGCGATGGTTGCCGGGCGGAAGGACCTCGGGCGGGCCGGCCCGACTGACGCGTACCCGTACGCGCCGAGCCGCCCGTCCGTCAGCCGGACCGGGCGGCTCTTCGCTGTCCGTCACCATCTGTCGAAAGGAGTCCCGGTGGACGCCGTTCTCGTCATCAACGCCGACCTCGGCCCGCTGCACCGGGTCTCCGTCCAGCACGCCATCCGGATGCTCTGCCGCCGGGTGGCGGAGATCCACGAGGCGGAGCCGGACCAGGTGATCGGGGTCTTCCCGATGCCCCGGGTGGTGCGGCTGGTCCGCTACGTGGTCACCCGGTGGCGGTTCAGCGCCGGGCCCGCCTGGTCCCGGGCCGGGGTGCTGCGCCGCGACGATCGGTGCTGCGCGCACTGCGGCGGCCCGGCGTCGACCATCGACCACATCCTGCCCCGCTCGCGCGGCGGCCGGAACACCTGGCGGAACACCACCGCCGCCTGCTACGCCTGCAACCAGCGCAAGGGCGACCGTACGCCGGCCGAGGCGGGCATGCCGCTCCGCCGGGAGCCGGTCAACCCGGGCTGGGCGGCGCTGGCCGGGCGGTGACCGACCGGCCGGCGGGAACGGGGGGCCGTGTCCGGGGGTACGCCCCGGCGCGGCACCCGCCGGCCCCCGGTCAGGCGGACCGTTCCTTCACCTTCGGCTTCGGGCTGCCGCTGGCGCAGTGCACCCGGATCTCGCTGCGGTTCTCGGCGGAGGTCAACTGGACCTGGACCTGCTTCGCCGGGCCCGGGTCGTACGCCTCGGCCTCGTAGCCGGGTGCCAACCTCACCGCGAGCACCTCGGCCGACCCCTCCTGGCAGCGGACGGTGACCGTCCCGCCGCGGGCGTCCACCGGCACGCCCACCGGCTCGGTGGGTGTGGGCGTGACCTCGGGTCGGGTCGGTCCCGGAGGGCTGACGGTCGGGCTCGGGGTCGACGTGCCGACCGAACCGGGCGGGGGGCCGGTCCGGGGGGCGACCGGGGCGTTCCCGGCCGACGGACTGGCGGGTGCTCGGGTGTCGGCCTGGTCGGGCTGCTCAACGGTCCGTGGCAGCCCGACGGTGGTGGTGCCTTCCGATCCGATGCCGGTTCGCGGGGTACCCGCGTCGTGCCGATGCGTACGGGAGTCACCGAGCGATCCGGCTGCCGCCAGGGCCGCGACCACCGCCCCCACGACCGCCAGCACGGCCCGCCGCCGTCGCCAGGAGGAGGTACGCCCCGGCTGCCCTTCGTTGTCCGTGGACCGGGCCGCGACCACGCTCGCCCCGCCCGGGGCGACCGGTCCACCCGCCGCCGGCCCGCTGGCGGCGACGCCCAGGATGCGGGCCGCCTCGGCGGCCGGTGGCCGGTCGGCGGGGTCGCCGGCCAGGCACCAGCGGTAGAGCCGGTGGATCTCCGCCGGCACGCCGTCGATCTCGGGCAGCGGGGCCGGCTCGACGTGGACGTGGGCGGGCAGCATCCCGGCCTGCGCCTCGGTGGCCGAGGGCAGCCGACCGGTGAGCGTCCGGTGCAGGAGCAGGCCGAGGGCGTACACGTCGCAGGCCGGCAACACCTCGCCGGCCGCCAGCCGCTCCGGCGCGAGGTAGGCCGGCGTACCCAGCAGCCGCCCCTCGAAGTCGACCTCCGGATCGCCGACGGCGGCCGCGATGCCGAAGTCGAGCACCTTGGCGCCGGTGGGGGTGAGCATCACGTTGCCCGGCTTGATGTCGCGGTGCACCAGCCCCTGGGCATGCGCGGCCTCCAACGCCGACGCCACCTCGGCGCAGACCCGCAGCCCGGCGAGGGGTGGCAGTGGGCCGGTGGCCAGCCGTTGTTCGAGGGTGGTGCCGCTGAGCAGCTCCAGCACCACGAACGGAACCTGCACTCCGTCGAGAAGCGACTCCCCGAAGTCGTAGACGCTGGTGACATGCGGATGCGACAACCGGCCGGCCGCCTTGGCCTCAGCCCGGATCCGCTGTCGGGCGGCGACGTCCGAGGCGACGAGCACCTTCACCGCCACGTCCCGTTCGAGCACCTCGTCGTACGCCCGGTGCACCTCGGACATGCCGCCGCTGCCGAGGCGCTCCAGGAGCCGGTAGCGGCCCGCAAGCAACCGATCACGCTGCACGACCGACAGCCTGCCGTACCACCCCGGCCCGACACCACCCGGGATCGAGGTTTCGCAATGGCTGAAACTCCGGCCGCGGTGCCTGCGCGTTCAGCCGCCGGTGGGCGCCTGCCAGGCGAAGCGGGGTGCGCGGCGCTCGGCGACGGCCGCCACGCCCTCCCGGGCCTCACCGCTGTCCGCGACCTTGCGGTGCCACCAGGCGATCCGCGCCGGTCCGGCCCGGTCGTCGATGATCTCCTTGGCCGCGGCGATGCTCAGCGGCGAGCGCTGGGCGATCGTGGCGGTGAGGTCGTCCAGCCGCGCGGCGAGCCGGTCGCCCGGCAGCACCTCGTCGACCAGGCCGATCCGCAGGGCACGTTCGGCGTCGATCAGCTCGGCGGTGAACAGCAGGTGCTTCGCCGCGGACGGACCGACCAGCCGGGACAGCCGCCGGGTGGTCGGCGCCGGGTAGACCAGCCCGAGCCGGGCCGGGGGTACGCCGAACCGGGCGTCGTCGGCGGCGATACGTAGGTCGCAGGCGACCGCGAGTTGGGCGCCACCTCCGACACAGGCGCCCCGGATGGCGGCCACGGTGGGTTTGGCGAAGCGAGCGAGCCGTTCCTCGGCGGCCACCGCGATGCTGGTGTCGCCGGCGTCCAGCAGCTCGGCCAGGTCGCCGAGATCGGCACCGGCGCAGAAGGTGTCGCCCGCTCCGGTGAGCACCACCGCCCGTACGCCTGGGTCGGGTTCCAGCCGGTCGAGCAGGTCGGGAAGCTGCCGCCACATGGCCGCGGTCATCGCGTTACGACGAGCCGGGTTGTGCATCACCACGGTCGCGACCGGTCCGGCCACCTCGACGGTCAACGTCGCGTCCGACACGTCCACCCCTTCCCGCGCCGCACGTCCGACGCCGCCGATCTGGCCCCCGGCGTCGTGCGCCGGTGCCGCGACCATAACGGCGCGAGCCGGGCGGCGATCGGTCAGGTCACACCCGGCACGGCCGTGCTGCTGACGCAGCGTGGCCCGGCGCGAGCCCGGCGGCCTCCGAGGGGAGGCCGCCGGGCCGGTGCGACGGTCAGGTCAGGAGACGGTGAGGGCGGTGTCGTCGACCACGAAGGACGTCTGCAGCGAGGCGTCCTCGGTGCCGGTGAACTTCAGGCTGACGGTCTGGCCGGCGTACGCGGCCAGGGAGAAGGACTTCTGGCTGTAGCCGGTGGCCTTGTTCAGGTTCGAGTAGGTCGCCAGCGTGGCCAGCACCGTCCCGGACGGGTTCAGCACCTGAACGCGCAGCGTGTCGTACGCGACGCTGGTGGTGGTCTCGGCCGAGTCGATGTGCAGCCAGAAGCTGACCGTGTACGACGTACAGCCCGCCGGCAGGGCCACCGACTGGGCGAGCGTGTCGGTGTGGCTGGTCCCGTACCCGTTCAGCCACGCCTTCCACGACCCGGTGCGGGCCGCCTGGCTGCTGGAGCTGGTGATGACTCCGGAGGTGGCCGTCCAACCGGTCGCGCCGGACTCGAAGCCCGGGTTGGCCAGCTTCTGCCCCGGCGCGGTGCAGCCGCCCCCGGTTCCGTTCACGGTCAACGTGTAGGTCGCGGTCCGGGTGACCGAGCCGGCGCCGTTGACGGTCACCGAGTACGTGCCGGGAGGCGTGCTCGCCGACGTGCTGATGGTGAGGGTGGACGAGCCGCCCGAGGTCACCGAGGCGGGGCTGAACGCGGCGCTCGCCCCGCTGGGCAGTCCGGACGCGGAGAACGTCACCGTCTGCGCCGAGCCGCTGGTGGTGGCGGTCGAGACGGTGGTGGAGGCCGAGCTGCCCGGGTTCACCGAGCCGGCGGTCGGCGACAGCGACACGGAGAAGTCGTTGCCGGTCGAGCAGGGCGCGTCGTTGCCGGCCACGTTCACCGCGGTCCAGGCGGCCTGCACGGTCTTGTACTCGGTGGAGCAGCTGCCGTACAGGTCGGTGGCCGCGCGCAGGCTGTAGGCCCGCGCGGTGTTCGCCGGGTTGCTGGTGTTGACGTACGCCGTGTTGGAGGTGAAGTAGACGTCCAGCGCCCGGAACCAGATCTTCTCGGCCTTGGCCCGGCCGATGCCGGTCACCGCGGGGGCGGAACCGCAGACCGGTGAGGTGCCGTACGCGGTGGCGCCGGTGCCCTCGGCGAGGTTGAAGTAGAAGTGGTTGGCGACGCCGGAGGAGTAGTGCACGTCCTTGTTCTTGGTGCTGGTGGACCAGCAGCTGTCGGACGCGCCGTCCAGCGACGGGTTGTACATGTATCGCAGCGGCGTGCCGTTGCCGTTGATGTTGATCTTCTCGCCGACCTGGTAGTCACCCGGGTCGCTCGGCGCGGCGGCGTAGAACTCCACCATGTTGCCGAAGATGTCGCTGGTGGCCTCGTTGAGGCCGCCGGACTCACCGGAGTAGACCAGGCCGGACAGCGCCTCGGTGACACCATGGCTCATCTCGTGCCCGGCCACGTCCAGCGAGACGAGCGGGCGGGAGTTGCCCGAGCCGTCGCCGTAGGTCATCTGGGACCCGTCCCAGAACGCGTTGACGTAGTTGGTGCCGTAGTGCACCCGGCTCGGCACGCCATTGCCGTTGCCGAAGATGCCGTTGCGGCCGTGCACGTTCTTGTAGTAGTCGAACGTCTTCGCGGCGCCGAAGTGGGCGTCGACGGCGGCGGACTGCCGGTTGGAGTTGGCGCCGTTGCCCCACGCGTTGTCGGCGTCGGTAAAGGTCGTGCAGGTGGACGTGCCGTTGTTCATGTCGCAGGTACGGCCGTTGCCGTGCGACGGGTCGATCATTTGGTAGGTGCTGCCGGAGAGCGTCGTGTCGATGCTGACCGTGCCGGTGTAGATGCCCTGGCCGCTGCCGACCACCGACTCGATCTCGTCGTACGACCCGACGGCCGCGCCGGTGGTGGCGTCGGTGATCACGTGCAGCCGGGACGGGGTCTGCCCGTCGGGCTGCCAGCCGCTGACCACGGTCTCCCAGGCCAGTCGGCCCGTGCCGGAGCTGGCGTCGACGAACAGTTCCGGGGCGCCCACGGCCTCGACCTTGCCGGTGAACCCGGCGCGGGCGGCCTTCTTCGCCGCGCCCGCGGTGACCTTGGCCGTGGTGGCGAGGGTCAACGGCGCGACCAGGCCGACCGAACTGCCGGCGTACGTGCCGTTCGGCGCGGTGTGGATGACGAAGTCACCGCCGTACACCCGCAGCCCTTGGTAGGTCCGGGTGTAGCGGGTGTGGGCGGCGCCGGTGACGTCCACCTTGGTGCTGTGCACCTGGTAGGACTCGGCGCTTGAACCCTGGACGGCACCGGGGTTCGTCCGTAGGACGGTTGCCGCCTGAGCCGGCGCGGGGGCGGTGGGCGGAGCCGCGTGCGCCGCGGTGGCGACACAGGTCAGCAGGCCGCTGGTGAGCAGCGCTGCGCTGACGGCGGCGATGGGTCGTTTCACATGCCCTCCTGGAAGGAGAAGAGTGTGACGGGGGTAGTCACGCATGTAGATATAGCTATGTGTTGAGCAAAAGAGAAGGCTTGGAACGCTCCCAGACATCGACACTGGCCGAACGGATGAGTGCCGTGACGAGGGAACCCACGTCCGGTGTCGTGCGTCCGACGGACATGAGACCCGCCTCGACAACCGGCGTTACCATCGCGCTCCTGGTGGCCCTCCTGTCCGGCTGCACCGGCACCGACCGGGGCGGCAGCCCCTCGAGCCAGTCACCCGGCACCCTCGGCCCGACCCCGACCGGCACGACCACCGGCACCCCGCCGACCATCGCCCCCACGATCGCTCCGACCACCCGCGCGGTGGCACCCCAGGTCATGCTGCGGCGCTCCGGCGGCTTCGCCGGGCGCGGTGACGCCGTCACCATCGAGCCCGACGGGCGGTGGACGGCCGTGGACCGGGCCGGCAGCCGGCGTACCGGCCAGCTCGGCACCGCCGACCTCGGCCGGCTGGGCGGGCTCGTCGCCGACCCCCGTCTGGCCGCCGAGGCACGCCAGACCGCCACCCCGAGCGGGTGCGCGGACGCGTTCAGCTACCGGTTGACCGTCGGCACCATCGAGACCGGGTACATCGACTGCCCCAGTGAGGTGACCCCACCACCGGCCACCCGCGCCCTGGTCGATCTGATCCTGCGGGCCACCGACTGACCGCCCGGGATCAGACCAGGTAGTCCGCCGGCAGGCCGGTGCCCCGCAGCTCCGACGGCAGGTGCGCCACATCGTTGAAGGCGACCAGGGTCGGCGGGCCCGCCGGCCCGTACCGGATCACGGTCAGCCCCGCGTTGTGCGAATTCACGCCCAGCCAACGCCGCTCCGGCGCGTCGAGGGCCTGCCGGACCAGCCAGCCGATCAGGAAGGTGTGCGTCACGAGCAGCTCGCGAACCGGCTCGCCGCCGTCGGCTTCCGCAGCGACCGGGCCGGTGAACCGCCGCACCGCCGCCGCCGTCACGCGCGGCCCGTCGGCCCGCTCGGCCGCCGTGAACTGGGCCAGGAAACTGGCGTACGCCGGGGGAAGGCCAGCCGGATCAGTGTCTGCGGGAGGTGGTCACCGGCCAGCTCCGTCTCGTACACCGGAACCCCCGGCAGCGACGCCGCGACCAGGCGGGCGGTCTCCGCGGCCCGGCGCAACGGCCCGTGGTGTACGGCGGTGAACGCGTGGCCCCGCAGCCGCTCGCCGAGCAACGTGGCCTGCCGCCGGCCCCGTTCCGTCAGGCCGGTGTCCGGCTCCGCGACGGCCGGCTCCCCCATCTCGGTCAGGTCCTGCTCACCGTGTCGGGCCAGATACAACAGGCGGGTGATCATGCCCCCCACCCCAACACAACGGGAGGTGCGGGGTTGACCCCGCACCTCCCGACACCGCAATAATCGGCCGGCTACGCCCGCGGGAACATCTGGCCGATGCGGATCCGGTTGCCGAACGGATCCCGGATGCCGAAGTCGATCCCGTAGGGACGCTCGGTCGGCTCGTCGGTGATCTCGACGCCCTTCGCGACGAGATCCTCGTGCGTCTTGCGCGCGTCATCGGTGGTCATGAAGAGGTACCCACCCAGGGCGCCCTTGGTGAGCAGCTCCCGGACCTGCTCGGCGGTGGCCGGGTCCAGCGCCGGCGGACCGGGCTTCTCCAACAGGATCTCGCGCTCCGGGTCGCCGGGCAGGTTGACCGTCAACCAGCGCATGAAACCGAGGTCCTGGTCGGTGTTGACCTCCATGCCGAGCTTGTTCACGTAGAAGTCGAGCGCCTCGTCCTGGTCGAGGACGTAGATCTGGGAGCGGCTGATCGCGTTCATCGTCATGCCCATGACGCTAGAGGTCTCCCCTGACCTGCTGCTTATCCAAAACTACTTGGTCGCGTCCAGGCCTTCGCGAAGCACGACGGCACGTTCGCCGGGGCGGCGCGGGAACGGCGGAAATCGGAGGGCGACTCACCCACGATCTGCCGGAACGTCCGGCTGAACGTGCCCAGACTGCTGAAGCCGACGGCGTAGCAGATGTCGGTCACGTCCCGGTCGGTCTCCACCAGCAACGCCATCGCCCGCTCCACCCGCCGACGTTGCAGGTAACGGTGCGGGGTCTCACCGAAGGTGGCCCGGAAGGTACGGATGAAATGGGACTCCGAGACGAGGGCGATCCGCGCCAGCGCCGGAATGTCCAACGGCTCGGCGTACGCCCGATCCATCGCGTCGCGGGCACGCAGCATCGCCCGGTTCGACTCCTCCACCGCGCGACTCATCGGCCCCCCGCCCTACTCCGTTCGCCACGCTCGTTCAGGCGCTCGGTGGGAACTCCCGTGAGTCCCGTTGCTGTCAACCGGTCGACGCGGGCAGCGCCGCTTGGGAATGCCTGGTGGAATTGGAGCCCCCGGCCGGGATCGAACCGGCGACATCTCGCTTACAAGGCGAGTGCTCTGGCCAGCTGAGCTACAGGGGCGCGTGTGTCGTGGTCAGCATAGCGAGTGACGTCCGGGTATCCCGCTCGCGAGGGCTCCCGAGCACGGGAAACGTCAACAACCCGACGCCCGGGGGTTTCCCGGGGCGTCGATTGATGTCCGACCGTGCCCGAGTGACCGGAATGCGTAGACGGTCTGGCGCGTTCGAGGATCCCCCGCCTTGGCAGCGCGGGGAAACCCGTTTACGGTTCAGTCACACGGACGACAACCCGGGCCGCCCCCGCGACCGGGCCGCCGTCCGCTGACCGGCGCGGACACGTGCCGGTCGCTCCTTCACTCGGATCGTCCGGCACGTTCCTGCCGGTGAAAGGAAGCGCTTCACCATGGCTACGGTCACCTATTCCAAGGCGTCCCGGATCTACCCGGGCACCGAGCGTCCCGCCGTCAACGAGCTGGACCTCGAGATCGGCGACGGCGAGTTCCTCGTCCTGGTCGGCCCCTCCGGTTGCGGCAAGTCCACCAGCCTGCGGATGCTCGCCGGCCTGGAGGACGTCGACGCGGGCTCGATCTACATCGACCAGCGCGACGTGACCCACCTCCCCCCGAAGGCCCGCGACATCGCGATGGTCTTCCAGAACTACGCCCTCTACCCGCACATGACGGTGTACGAGAACATGGCGTTCGCCCTCAAGCTGCGCAAGACCTCGAAGTCGGAGATCGACCGTCGGGTCAAGGAGGCCGCCGGGCTGCTCCAGCTGGAGGAGTACCTCAGCCGCAAGCCGAAGGCGCTCTCCGGTGGTCAGCGTCAGCGTGTGGCGATGGGCCGCGCGATCGTCCGCGAGCCGCAGGTCTTCCTCATGGACGAGCCGCTGTCGAACCTCGACGCCAAGCTGCGCGTGCAGACCCGTACGCAGATCGCGTCGCTGCAGGCCAAGCTGGGCGTCACCACGGTCTACGTCACGCACGACCAGGTCGAGGCCATGACCATGGGTCACCGGGTCGCGGTGCTGCTCGACGGTGTCCTCCAGCAGGTGGACACCCCGCGGGCGCTCTACGACACCCCGGCCAACGTGTTCGTCGCCGGCTTCATGGGCTCTCCCGCCATGAACATCAAGACCGTTTCGCTGAACGAACAGGGTGCCGAGTTCGCCGAGCTGCAGATCCCGCTCACCCGTGAGCAGGTCGCGGCGGCTCGCGCCGAGGGTGGCGACGGCAAGGTGACGGTGGGCTTCCGCCCGGAGGACTGCGACCTGGTCAGCCCGACCGAGGGCGGCATGCCGGTCGTCGTCGAACTGGTCGAGGACCTCGGCTCGGACGCCAACGTCTACGGCCACGCCGCGCTGGGTGGCAACTCGGAGCGCTTCGTCGTCCGCACCGACCGGCGCAGCATGCCGAACATGGGTGACACCGTGTTCGTCAAGCCGCGCACCGGCCGCAGCCACGTCTTCCACGCCGCCACGGGCAGCCGGATCTGACGTAACGCCGTACCGGAAAGGGGTGGTCCGCTTCGGCGGGCCGCCCCTTTTCGTCATACCGGCGGTGGGTTCTCACCCTGTGGTGCCAGCACGGAGATGGCTCTGCGGGGTGACCCGGCTGGGCCGTGCGCGCTCGTACCGTCACGGCACGCCGAACCCGAGGAGACGCCGTGACCGCCACCGCTCACCCGATCAGCCGTTCCGGGCCGTACCGGATCGCCCGCCTGGCCGGGCGCAGCCTCGCCTACTGCGCGACGCTGGTGCCGGTCGCCCTGCTGGCGCTGGTGACCGCCCCGCTGGGCGGAGCCGGTAGCGCCGCCGCGCGCTGGCGTGCCCTGCGTACCGGACTGCTCGCGATGCCGCCGACACCCGCGCCCGGCCGGCGACCCGGCCCGGCCGCGGTGCTCGGCCACGCCCTGCTCAGCCTGCTCCTCGGTCTGGTGGCGCTGCTCTTCGTCGCGTGGACCCACCAGATTTGACGACGAGGGCCCCCTCCCGCGAACGGCGGGAAGGGGCCCTCGTCGATGTCGTTACAGGTCGACGGCGCGCCGACGGGCCACCTCGGCCAGGGTGACCGCGGCGGCCACGCTGGCGTTGAGCGACTCCACCTCGGAGATCATCGGGATGCTGACGGTCAGGTCGCAGGTCTCCCCGACCAGCCGGGACAGCCCGCGCCCCTCGGAGCCGACCACCACCACCAGCGGACCGACGGCGGCCTCCAGGTCGTACAGGTCGGTGTCGCCGTCGGCGTCCAGGCCGACCACCATGAAGCCGGCGTCGCGGCACGCCTTCAACGACCGGGTCAGGTTGGTCACCTGCGCCACCGGCACCCGCGCGGCCGCGCCGGCGCTGGTCCGCCAGGCGGTCGCGGTGATCCCGGCGGCCCGCCGCTCGGGTACGAAGACACCCTGCGCGCCGAACGCGGCGGCCGAACGGATCACCGCACCCAGGTTGCGTGGGTCGGTGACCCCGTCCAGTGCGACCAGCAGCGGTGCCTGCTGCTCCAGGGCGGCGGCGACCATGTCCTCGAACGGCTGGTACGCGAAGGGCGGCACCTGCAACCCGACACCCTGGTGCAGCACTCCACCGGTCATCCGGTCCAGCTCGGCGCGGCTGATCTCCAGGTTGGCGATGCCCCGGTCGGCGGCCGTCCGGATGATCTCGTTGATCCGGTCGTCCATGTCGATGCCCTGAGCGGTGTAGAGCGCCGTCGCCGGCACCTGGGCGCGCAGTGCCTCCAGCACCGGGTTACGCCCGACCAGCAGCTCCGGGGTGTCCTTGGAGGGGTTCGACTTGCGCCCCGGCGTGACCCGCGGGCCACCGGTCCGGCCGGCGGGCCGGCCGCCCCGACCGGCAGAACCACCCCGACTGGCCGGTACGCCCCGACCGCCACCCTTGCCCCAGGTGGTGTCCTTGCTGCCCGGCTGACCGATCTTCGGGGCACGCCCCTCCTCGGCCGCCGCCCGGCGCTCCTTGTCCTGCTTCCAGGCCGTCCGCTGAGGCAGCTTCTCGGTGCCCGAGTAGCCCTTGTGCCACGGTCGTTCGTCGGCGGGCAGGGTGCGTCCCCGCCCGGCGAGGGAGTCCTTGTTCTTGCCGCCGGAGCCCTTGGGGGCACCCGCCTTCGGCGTCAGTCGCCGGCCACGGCGCTGCGAGTTGCCGGCCATCAGTCCTGCTCTCCAATAGTCCAACGGGGGCCCTGGGGGGTGTCCTCGACCACCACGCCGGCCAGCTTGAGCTGGTCGCGTACCGCGTCGGCGGCGGCCCAGTCCTTGCGGCCCCGGGCCTGCGCGCGCTGCTCCAGGGCCAGCGCGATCAGGGAGTCCACCACGGCACGCAGATCATCCGGGCGGCCGCCACCGGTCCAGGCCGGGTCGAGGGGGTCGATCCCGAGGATATCCAGCATTGCCCGCACCACGGCCAGGGTGGTGCGGACGGTCACATCGTCACCGGCGCTCAGCGCGGTGTTGCCGTCCCGGAGGTGCTGTTGCAGCACGGCCAGGGCGGCGGACGTGTTGAGGTCGTCGTCCATGGCGGCGACGAAGCCGGCCGGAAGCTCACCGAGCTGCCCGGCACCGACCCGCTCGACGGCCCGCTGCACGAAACCCTCGATCCGGCGGTACGCGGTGGCCGCCTCGCGGAGCGAATCCTCCGAGTAGTCGATCACCGAACGGTAGTGGGCGGCGGCGTAGTAGTAGCGCAGCTCCACCGGCCGCACCCCCAGCGAGTCCACGTACGCCAGGCCCAACGCGTTGCCCGCCGACTTGCCCATCTTGGCCCCGCCGATGCTGAGCAGCCCGTGATGCACCCAGTAGCGGGCGAACGGCAACCCGGCCGCCTGGGACTGGGCGATCTCGTTCTCGTGGTGCGGGAACGTCAGGTCCAGGCCACCGCCGTGGATGTCGAACTCCGGGCCCAGGTACCGCCAGCACATCGCCGAGCACTCGATGTGCCAGCCCGGCCGGCCCAGCCCCCACGGCGACGGCCAGTAGGCGTCCGCCGGCTCGTCCGGCTTGGCGCCCTTCCACAGCGCGAAGTCGCGCGGATCCCGCTTACCCCGGTCGGGGGCGTCGCCGGCCGACTGCATGGCGTCCGGGGACTGACCCGACAACGATCCGTACGCCGGCCAGGACGCCACGTCGAAATAGACGTCACCGGAGCCGTCGGTGGCCGGGTACGCGTGCCCATCGGTGATCAACTTGGCGATCAGCTCGTGCATTTCCGGGATGTGCCCGGTGGCGCGCGGCTCGTACGTCGGCGGCAGCACGTTCAACGCCCGGTACGACTCGGCGAGGATCAACTCGTTGGCGTACGCGATCGACCAGAACGGCCGGCCCTGCTCGCCCGCCTTGACCAGGATCTTGTCGTCGATGTCGGTCAGGTTGCGGATGAACGTGACCTCGTAGCCGGCCGCCAGCAGCCAGCGGCGCAGCACGTCATAGTTGACGCCGGAGCGAAGGTGACCGATGTGCGGCGGAGCCTGGAGGGTGAGACCACACAGGTAGACCCCCACCTTGCCGGCTTCCCGCGGGACAAAGTCCCGCACCGATCGGGTGGCGGTGTCATACATGCGTAGCGTCACCGTACAAGGGTAGCCGTCCACGCCTGTCCGGGTCCGCCGGTGCCGGGTCGTACGCTGCCAGGCGTGGATGCGACCGCACGCTCCGGTGAGCCACCCGCCCGCACCAGCGCGTCCGCCGATGCCGTCGCGGGCCGGGCCGACACGGGCGCCGGCCCGGACGACGCTGTCGCCAGCCCGGTCGACACGGCCGCTGCCCCGGTCGACGCCGTTGCGGGCCGGGTCGACGCGGGCGCCGGCCCGGTCGACGCGGGCGCCGGGCGGGGTGGGGAGACGGCGCAGACCCTGGACCGGGGGTTGCGGCTGCTGCACCTGGTCGCCGACGCGCCGGGCGGGCTGACCGTCACCGAGGCCGCGACCCGGCTGGAGATCGGCCGGGCTGCCGTGTACCGGCTGGTCGGCCCGCTGACCGGGCACGGGATGCTGCGCCGCGACGCCGACGGGCGGCTCCGCCTCGGCGCCGGAGTGCTGCACCTGGCCCGGCGCGCCCAACCGCTGCTCGCCGAGGGTGCCCTGCCGGCCCTGCGTCGGCTCGCCGAGCAGGCCGGCGCGACCGCGCACCTGACCGTGGTCGAGGGCGGCGAGGGCGTCGCCCTGGCCGTGGTCGAGCCGAGCTGGACGTCGTTCCACGTCGCGTACCGGACCGGGGCGCGGCATCCGTTGGATCGGGGAGCCGCGGGACGGGCCATCCTCGCCGGCCGGACCGGGGTGGCGGAGGCGGTGAGCAGCAGCGGCGAGTTGCAGTCCGGGGCGTACGGGGTGGCCGCGCCGGTGCTCGGCGTACCCGGGCTGGAGGCGAGCGTCGGCGTGGTCGCGCTCGCCCCACTGGACGTCGACCTGATCGGCCCGCAGGTGCTGGCCGCCGCCGACACCGTCGCCACCGCCCTGCGCTGACCGCCCCGCCCGCCGGCCGCGCGCCCGCCGCGCGCCAGCCCGCCGCGCGCCAGCCCACCGCGCGCCCAACCCGCCGCGCGGCCAGCCCGCCGCGCGGCCAGCCCGCCTCCCGCGCTTGATCGACTCGGGTTCATGGAAGACGCGGCATCCCGGCGCTCACGACAGCACGACTTCCATGAACGCGAGTGGATCACCGCCGGTGCCATACCACGATCGGCGGGCCGGCCCGCGGTTGTCCACAGGGGCCGGCGGACGGCTCGGGCCGGGTTGTCCACAGGGGTTTCGGCGGTCGACCGGCAGCCGGCACGCTGCTCGACATGCCACCTCGTCCGCACCGACCCGATGCCCTGACCTGGCAGGTCTTCCGCGGCTCCGACGCCGTCCGGGACGGCCTTCTCACCGAGCACCAGTTGCGTAGCGCCGCCTGGGTGCGGCTGCGCCACGACATCTACGCCGACGCACGGCTGGAACGGGACCACGCCCTGGCCTGTCGTGCCACCCTCCTCCGACTACCGCCAGGCGTGCTGGTCGGCGGCCCGTCGGCCGCCTACCTGCACGGCATCGAACACGCCGCGTCCTTCACCGACGACGTGCACGTCCTGGTGCCCCGGCAGTTGCGAGTGGGCGCACAGCGTGGCCTCCGCGTACACGTCAACGCCTTCACCCCGCTCTCGGACCCGGAGCCGAGTCACCCGGCCGAGATCCTCTCGGTCGCGGGCGCTCCGACCGGCGCGCCCCACCCGACCGGCGCGGCCCACCCGACCGGCGCGGCCCACCCGACCGGCGCGGCCCACCCGACCGGCAGGCCCCACCCACCTGGCGCGGCCCACCCATCCGGTGCGGCGCGTCCACCAGAGGCGACCCGTCACCCGGACACGACTCGCCCCCGGAGCATCGCTCGCCCGCCGGGCACGGCTCGGTCACCAAGCACGGCCCGCCCTGCAGGCGCGACGCGCCCACTGCGCACAGCGGGTCCGGCGGGCGCAGTGCGGCCCAACTGGGCCTCGGGCGGGCCGATCCCGCGCTCGGACCCCGGTCGAGCCGCCTGGGAGACGGCCGTCTGGCTCGATCCGGTCCGCGCGGTCGGGATCGTCGACTCGCTGCTCGGGCGGGGGTTGACCGACCGCGTCGCGCTGGCCGGGATTGCGGGCCGGAACGCACATCAGCACGGTGGGCGACGGGCGCGGTGGGTCTTCGACCTGGCCGAACCCGGGGCGCAGTGTCCGCCGGAATCGCATCTGCGCGTACGGCTGGTGCTCGGCGGGCTGCCGCGGCCGATCGTCCGACATCCGGTGCGCCTGCCCAACGGCGTCGTCCTGCACCCCGATCTGGCGTGGCGGGAGTACCGGGTGGCGGTCGAGTACGACGGCCAGTGGCATGCGGACGCGGATCAGGTGCACCGGGACCGTCGCCGACTCAACCTGCTCCTCGGCGCGGGCTGGCTGGTGCTGCACGTGACCAGCCGCCGTCTGCACTCCGAGTTCCCGGCGCTGCTCGGCGAGGTACGCGCCGCACTGGTCGCTCGCGGATGGCGGCGGTGATCCCCCGAGTCCGGCCGAGCCTGACCAGCTCGGGTTCCTGGAAACCGCGCTGTCCGACGGAACCTGACACCCCATCGTCAAGGAATCCGAGTCGATCAAGGGGCGGGACGCGGTCGGGGCCTGGCCGACCGTGGTCGACCGGGCCCCGAGGCGGTGCCTTGTTACGGGCGGGCGTTCGACTTGAGCGGGGTCTTCACCGCCGCGTACGCGTCGACGATCCCGTAGCCGTAGAAGCCGTTGAAGTTGACCCCACCGGCGCAGTACGCGTCGTAGGTCTCGTCACGGCCCTCGTTGCGGTACTGCTGCAGGCGCGGCTCCGGGCAGGCGTGCTCGGCGGCCGTGCGGTACAGGTGCTGCTCGACCAGGTCCGGGGACATCCCGAAGCCAGCCCGACCCTGCGTCTTGCCGTACCGGCTGACGATCAGCGCGGCGACGCCGGCGGCGTGCGGGGACGCCATCGACGTGCCCTGGAGGTAGGTGTAGTAGCCGCACTCACCGTTGGCCTTGCACTGCTTGAAGACCGACTCTTCGAAGCCGGCCACCCCAGCTCGATGCCGGCTTCCACCAGGTCGGACGACCCGCCCGGCACGTTCGGCAGGACTACCGGCACGTTCGGCAGGACTACCGGCACGTCCGACAGGACCGCTGGCAGGTCGGCCAGGGTGGACACCTCGGCGTCGGGCGTGAACCCGGCCGGGCGCGACTGGCCGTTTCGGTTCAACCACACCGACCGCAAGCCGGCCCGCCGGGGTGCCACCACGTCGTGCTCCCACGAGTCACCGACGTACACGATCTGCCCGGCGGGGACGCCGGCCGCCGCGACCACCGCGGCGTAGAACTCCGGGGCGGGCTTCTTGGGCAGGCCGTTCTCGTGTGCGTACACCTCGAAGGCGAACTCTCCGGCGAGCCCGCAGCGTTCGGCGCGGCTGTTGCCGTTGGTGGCGAAGCCCAGCGCGTACCGGGTGCGCAGGGTGGCCAGCGCCGGTACGGCGTCCGGGAAGGGCCGGGTGAGGGCGAAGCGCCGGGCGAAGAAGAGGGCGGCGATCTCGTCCAGGTGGTCGTCGAGGCCGGCTCGGGCCAGCGACCGGGCGAGGGCGGCACGGCGGATCTCCATCACCGGGGCGGCGCTCAGCTCGCCGAAGACCGCGCCCCAGTCCGACTCCAGTTCGGCGAGCGACACCCCGGCCGCGGCGGGTGCGCGCCGCCGCATCTCGTCGAGGACGGCTACCAGGCCGCCGGTCACCGCCGGGCGTAGATCCAGCAGAGTCTCGTCGGCGTCGAACACCACGTGGGTCAGCACGGCATCACTGTCTCACCGGGCCGCGAGCGCGGGCTCGGGCGTGGCCGGCACCGGTGCGCCGCGCAGTTCGTCGAGGCGCACCAGCGCGACCCCGGCGACGATCAGCGCGCCACCGAACAGTTGCCAGCCGGTGGGCAGTTCGTTCAGGAACAGCCAGGCGATCAGCACCGCGAACAGCACCTCGGTCAGCCCCAGGAACGACGACAGCCGGGGGCCGAGGATCCGGGTGCCGGCGACCCCGGAGAGGTACGCGACGACGGCCGCCACCAGGGAGAGCCCGGCGATCGGCAGCAGCCAGCTGGTGCGCTGCCCGGCGAAGGTGACCGCACCGAAGGTGGCGTGCAGCGGCAGCAGACCGGTCAGCCCGATCAGGAGCAGCACGGCGGCGCCGACGGCCATCCCGCCGCTGGCCAGGGCGACCGAGGGCAGCCGGGGGTCGACGCGACCGGCGAGCACGAAGTAGCCGGCCAGGCCGAACGCGGCACCGAGCCCCCAGAGCACACCGACCGGGTCGAAGCCGGCGGTGCCGGCGAGGTCGAGCACGAACACCAGCCCGGCCAGGGCGGCAACCGCGCCGGCCACGGTGAGCCGGCGGGGACGCTGCCCGTGTCGCAGCCACATCCACCCGACGACCAGGATGATGCCGAGGTATTCCAGGAGCAGCGCGACGCCGACCGGCAGGTAGCGCACGGCGTTGAAGAAGCAGACCTGGGCCAGCGCGACCCCGAGCAACCCGAAGAGCCCGATGGCCGTGCCATTGCTGCGCAGCACGTGCCACCTGCCGCGCAGCGACAGCAGGGCGGGGAGCGCCAGCACCAGGGCGGCGATGCCGACCCGGGCGATGACGGCGGACTCGGCCGACCAGCCGGCCTCGATGAGCGACCGCGCGAAGGTGCCCGACGTGGCGAAGGTGACCGCGGACAGCAGCGCCAGCGCAACGCCTGCGGCGGGTCGTGAATGCATCTCGCGCTCCTCGGAACGGCATGGGTGTCATGAGCAAACTATCCTTGTGCTCATGACGCTAGGCGGAGTCTGTGACAGGAGTCAAGATGCTTTTCACTCATGACACCGAGTGTTCGCTGATCGCCGCCGCCGCGCTCGTCAACACGGCGGGCCGCGACGGCGAACTGCTGCCCGACATCGCCGCACTGGACGCGTTCTACCTGCGGCACGCCTACAGCGGTCGGCACGAGCACACCGACGCCGAGTTGCGCGCCGTCCGTGAGCTGCGGCCCCGGCTGCGCCGCATCTGGTACGCCGACCCGCCCGAGATCGTCGCCGTGGTCAACGGCCTACTGCTGGAGCACCAGGCGTTGCCGCAGCTCATCGAGCACGACGACCTGCCGTACCACCTGCACGCCGTCCCCCGCGACGCCCCCCTGGCGACCCGTATCGCGGTGGAGGCGGCGATGGCCATGGCCGACCTGGTCCGGGCCGGAGAGCTGAGCCGGCTGCGGATCTGCGAGTACCCGGACTGCGACAACGTGGTCATCGACCTGTCCCGCAACCGCTCGCGGCGCTTCTGCGAGGCCGGTTGCGGCAACCGCGCCGCCGTGACCGCCTACCGGGCGCGCCGGGCCGCCGGCCGTTCCTGATAGGCGTCGGCCCGCAACTCGTACTCCACCTCGCCGTGCTCGGTGCCCGGAATCGGGTCGTCGAACTGGAGGTGGAAGGTGCGCACGTAGCGCAGCCCCGCCTTCACCATCACCCGCCGGGACCGCTCGTTGACCGCCATCGTCTCGGCCCACACCCGCCGCACCCCGACCGTCTCGAAGGCGTACCGGACCAGCGCCCGCGACCCCTCGGTGGCCAGGCCACGCCCCCACGTCGAACGGCGCAGCCGGTAGCCCAGGTCGGCCTCCGTGCCGTCCGCCGACGGGTCGAGCGCGAACCAGCCCAGGAAGTCGCCGGTCCCCCGGTCGAGCGCCGCCCAGCGGCCCAGCCCGGGATGCCGCTCGTACTGGGCGAGCAGCCTCGGCAACTGCTCGTCCCGGACCATGGCTGGCGGCGTCGCGACACCGCCGGTGAGGAAACGCATCACCTCGGGATCGCTGTCCAACTCGACCAGCGCGTCCACGTCGGCCACCGTCAACCGCCGCAACCGCAACCGCTCGGTCGAAGGCAGGTCGAGGCCATCCACACCCATGAGAGGATCATCCCTCAGGATCCGCGCGCCGTCGCGCGCGGTGCGGTCGCGTCAGCGCGGGAGCGCCGCCACGAAGAGCCGCCAGGAGTACGCGTCGACCACGAGCACAGGCCCGTCCGAGTCCTTGCTGTCTCGCACCCCGACGACGCCCCCAAGGTTCGTAGCCACCTCGACGCAGTTGGCGTCCTGGTTGCTGCGGCTGCTCTTTCGCCATCGAGCGTCGGTCAACTCCACGATTCGGCCACCTCGTGCATCAACTCGATGGACGCCTGCGGGGGCAGGGCTTCGCCCAGGGTAACCTCCCAGACTCGCTGCAACCGCGCCAGATCCGCGGGCTGGTCCAGCTCTTGGCCACGGACCTGACAGTCCAGGTAGGCCACCTCCGTGCCGTCGGGCAGGACGGCAAGCGCGAACTGCCCACCGAGCCCCGGATACTCCTCCGCGGATCTCGGCACCACGTGCAGCCGGACCCGGGGGTGGCCGGTGGCGATGCCGGCCAGGTGCAGCGTCTGGTCGCGCATCACCTTCCGCTCGCCCACCCGTCGCCGCAGAACGGCCTCATCCAACACCGCCACGATCTGCGGCGCACGGTCGCTGTGCAGCACTTCCTGGCGATCCATCCGGGCGGTCAGTCGCCGGTCGACCTCATCCGGAGCGAGCAGGCCGCCAGCCTCGAAGACCGCACGCGCGTAGGCCTCCGTCTGGAAGAGCCCCGGCACGTAGCGCGGCTCATACCACCGGAGCGTGCGCGCATGCTCGAAGATCGCCTGCCAGCCGCGTAGCCAGGGTTGCGCCCGGTCAAGGCTGACCAGCTCTGTTGACATGCGGCTGAAGAGGCCGCCGGTGTCGAGGGCGCGGTCGACGAGTTCCAGGTATTTGGCGGTGGGCGGTTGCTGGCCCAGCTCGACGGCGCTGACCATCGACGCCGAGTAGTTGACCGCCCGGGCCAGCTCGTCCTGACTCCAGCCCCGCCGAGCCCGCGCCCGCCGCAGCTCCGCGACCAGGAACGCCGCCGCCGTCATCTGCCCATCGGCCATGCCGCGCCACCCTCCACCCCGCCGATGATCAACTCCAGCCGACCGCCAGAGCCGCCACCACCCGAAACAGAGCGGCTACGACGACGCGGCCAAACCCTTCCGACCGTAGTCGCCTGATCACCAGACTGTGAAGTGCGGCACCGCTCCCCGTCCCCCGGGTCCGCATGCGTCGCAGGGACCGCCCGATCCCCCGTGCCGGGCGGTCCAACCCCCAGACAGCTCACCCGAAACACCCCGCCCCCGCCCCCCGCCCCCGCCCCCGCCCCCCGCCCGGGTCGATCATGGAGTTGTGGTGGGAGACATTCCGCTCTTCCGTGGCCAAGGCGCCCACCACAACTCCATGATCGACGTGGGTCAGGGCTCGGCGGGGGTCATCGCAGGCGCGGGGGCCACTACATCCAGGATCGAGCACGATCTTGGCGGGGCGTCGCGGGGCGGGGCGGGGCGCGGACGCTGGGGCGAGCAGGGGGGGTGATAACGCCAACCGCATCAACTCCAAAGGAAGGCCGCAGCATGCCCCGGACCGCCCTGGACGACCGCACCGCCCCTGCCCGGCGACCCCATCTGCCGCTGCGCCCGCTCTGGCTCTGCCGGGCCTGCGCCGGGCCCTGGCCGTGCTCGGTCGCGCGGCTCACCCTCTGTCAGGAGTACGCCCACGACCGGATCGCGTTGAGCATCTACCTGTGCACGGTGCTGCACGACGCGGCCGCCGACCTGTACCGGCTCAACCCGCACGACGGCCCGGACCCCGCCGCGCTGTACGCCCGCTTCCTCGGCTGGGCGGCACCGCGCGGCGACCCCGCCTCAGGGGTGGGTCATCCGGAGTAGGTCCAGGGTCTCGTCGAGCTGGGTCTCGGTGAGCTTGCCGGAGTCGACGTGACCTCGGGAGATCACCACCTCGCGGATGGAGGCTTGCTTGGCCAGCGCCTCCTTGGCGATCGAGGCGGCCTCGTCGTACCCGAGGTAGCGGTTGAGCGGGGTGACGATCGACGGCGACCCTTCGGCGTACGCCAGGCAGACCTCGGCGTCCGCGACCAGGCCGACCACCAGGCGGTCGGCGAACAGCCGGCTCACCGCGGACAGCAGCCGGATCGACTCCAGCAGGTTGCGGCCCATCACCGGGAGCATCACGTTCAGCTCGAAGTCGCCCTGCGAGCCGGCGAAACCGACCGTCGCGTCGTTGCCGATCACCTGTGCGCAGACCTGCCGCATCGCCTCGGCGACCACCGGGTTGACCTTGCCCGGCATGATCGACGATCCGGGCTGGAGGTCGGGGATGCGCAGCTCACGCAGACCCGCGCGGGGGCCGGAGCCCATCCAGCGGATGTCGTTCGCGACCTTGTAGAGGCCCACGGCGATGGTCCGGAGCTGCCCGGACGTCTCCACCAGCGCGTCCCGGGCGCCCTGCGCCTCGAAGTGGTTGCGCGCCTCGGACAGCGGCAGCCCGGTCGACTCGCGCAGCTTGCCGATGACGGCGGCGGCGAACCCGAGCGGCGTGTTGATCCCGGTGCCCACGGCCGTGCCGCCCAGCGGCAGTTCCGCCAGCCGGGGCAGCGAGCCCTCCAGCCGCTCCACGCCGTAGCGGACCTGGGCCGCGTACCCGCCGAACTCCTGACCCAGCGTGACCGGGGTGGCGTCCATGAGGTGGGTACGCCCGGCCTTCACCACCGTCTCGAACTCCGCCGCCTTGGCCTCCAACGCCGCGGCCAGGTGGTTCAGCGACGGCAGCAGGTCTTCCACGATGAACTGGGTCGCGGCCAGGTGGATCGACGACGGAAACACGTCGTTGCTCGACTGCGACGCGTTGACGTGGTCGTTCGGGTGCACCGGCGCGCCCAGCTCACGGCTCGCCAGGGTGGCGATCACCTCGTTGGTGTTCATGTTCGACGAGGTGCCGGAGCCGGTCTGGAACACGTCCACCGGGAACTGGTCGTCGTACCCGCCGTCGGCCACGTGCGCGGCGGCGGCGGCGATGGCGGCGGCCACGTTCGCGTCGATCACGCCCAACTCGCCGTTGACCTCGGCCGCCGCGCCCTTGATCTGCGCGAGCGCCTTGATCTGGGCCGGTTCGATGCCCCGGCCGGAAATCGGGAAGTTCTGCACCGCACGCTGGGTCTGGGCCCGCCACAGCGCCTCGGCGGGCACCTCCACCTCACCCATCGAGTCGCGTTCGATGCGGTAACCGGTCGCCTCTGGAGTCGTCACGCGTACCATCCTGCCGCGCCCGTGGCCGACTCGCAGATGATCCGTCAGCCCAACTCGGCCAGCAGGCGTTCCGCCTCGTGCTGGTCCGGCGCCTCGATCTGCCGGAACAGGAACAGCGCACGGCTCAGCTGGGCCCGCGCCGCCGCCGGGTCGGTCGGGCGCAGGCAGCGGGCGACGCCCACCAGCGCGCGGCCCTGCTCCTGGCGGGCACCCAGATTGACGGCGTCGGCCAATACCCGACGATGAAGGTCCAACGCGCTGGTCACGTCCCCCTGGTCAAGGATCGCCCGGGCCAGCAGATTGCGCGAGGTGCACTGGGCGATGCGGTCGCCGACCTCGGTCATCGCGACGAGCGCCGCACGGTGCAGGTCGGCGGCCCGCTCCTGGTGCCCGGCCTCCCGTTCCATCGTTCCGATCTCGTTCAGGATCTCACCCTCACCGAAACGGGCGCCCACCTGTCGCTTGACGCGCAGCGCCACCCGCAGCAACCGGCCGGCCGGCACGAGGTCACCCATCCGATGTCGGATCATCCCGAGGTGCCCTAGGGCGTTGCCGATCCGGCGCGGTTCACCGAGTTCGCGAGCGATCCCCAGGTGTCGTCGGGCGGTACGCAGCGCCTCGTCGTGCCGTCCCCACAGCAGCAGGGTCATTGACAGGTTGTTGAGTTCGTTCGCCAGCGCCTCCTTGTCGCGCATCCGCGTCGCCAACGCACGGGCGGCGTCGTAGCACTCCCGGGCCTGGTGAAACTGGAAGTTGGCGGCGTACGAGGTGCCCAGGTTGCCCAGCGTGTTGCGGAACTCGCGGCGCAGACCGAGCCGACGGAAGATCTCGAGCGACCTCTCCATCACCCGGATCGACCCGGGAAAGTCGCCCAGCCGGTAATGAGCCGAGGCGAGATAGTTGAGCATCGTCGCCACCGCCCGGTCGTCGCCCAACTCCTCGGCCGCGCGCAGGCCGACGGTGTGTGTCTCGATCAACTCGTCCAGGCGACCGCTCTCGAACTGGGCATACCAGCAGGCTCTCGCCAACTGCCAGCAGTAGTGGAGGAAACCCTCGGTCTCCGCCAACCGGACCAGCGCGGTCCACGCGGCCAGGTTCTCGTCGAGCCAGGCTCGTCCCTGCTCGGCGACGAGCGCGACCAGGTCAGGGCGGAGCGGCTCGGCCACCACGATCAACGAGTGGAGCGAGGACAACTCCCTCCGGCGGGCGATCGCCGTGGCGACGTGCAGGTGATGGTCGAGCAGACGCTCGATGGCATCCCGGCGCTCGGCTGCCCGCTCCGGCTCGGCGACGAGCGTCCGCGCATACTCCCGGACCAGATCGTGCAGCCGGTAGCGGCCCGGCTCCGCCTCCTCGACCAGGTGCGCGTCGACCAACTCGTCCAGCAGGTCCTGCGCCCCGGAACCCGTCAGCTCTGTGAGGGCGGCGGCGACCGCGTTGTCGAACCGCACCCCCGGGTGCAGGCCCAGCAGCCGGAACGCGCGCTGCGCGGCCGGCGACACCTGCGCGTACGACAGGGCGAAGGCGCGGCCGACGGACCGCTCACCCGCTTCGAACTCGGCCAACGGATCGCGGCGGGAGATCAGCCGCTCGGCCAGGTCGGCGATGCGCCAACGTGGCCGGTGCGCCAGCCGGGCACCGGCCAGCCGGATGGCGAGAGGCAGGTGCCCGCAGCGGCGGACCACCTCGGCGGCCGCTTCCGGCTCGGCCGCCACCCGATCCACGCCGGCCACCCGCCCGAGCAGCTCGACCGCCTCGTCGGTGTCAAGCACGGGCAGCGACGACGGGCGCCCCTCGTCCACCCCGACCAGCCGACGGCGGCTGGTGACCAGGATCAGGCATTGGGAGCCGTTGGGCAGCAGCGGTGTCACCTGGTCGGCGGTGGCCGCGTTGTCCAGCACCACCAGGGCCCGCCGGCCGGCCAGCTCGGTCCGCCAGAGCGCCAGCCGGTCGTCCGGGTTCGCCGGCACCCGCTCGTCGGGCACGCCGAGTTGCCGCAGCAGCGTGGCCACCGCCGCCGCCGGCGTCAACGGGGTGCGCTCACTGTGCCCGTGCAGGTCGATGTAGAGCTGGGCGTCGGGGTAGTCGTTGGCGAGGGCGGTGGCGACGTGCACCGCGAGGGTGGTCTTGCCGCTGCCGGCCATGCCGTCGATGAGCTGGATCCGCGTGCCGTTCCGCACCTCCTTGACCAGACGGGCCATCGTCTCCTGTCGGCCGGTGAAGTCGCCGATCGCCCGGGGCAACGATCGGACCGGCGCGACCGCCTGGGACTCCCGGCCGGCCAGGGCCAGGTCGCCGGCGAGTACGCGCTGATGCAGTTCCTGCAACTCGACGCCCGGTTCGATGCCCAGCTCATCGGCGTAGAACCGCCGCCCCTCCCGGTAGACGGAGAGCGCGTCGGCCTGCCGGCCGACCGAGGAGAGGGCGAGCATCAGCTGGCCGCGCAGCCGCTCCCGCAGCGGGTGCTGGTCGACGCCGTCGGTGAGTTCCTCGATCAGTTCGGCGGCCCGCCCGAGGCGCAGCTCGACGTCGACGCACTCCTCCAACGCGGTGAGGCGCTGCTCGTCGAGCATCTGGGCGCGACGGCGGACACTGCGGCTGGGGATGCCGCCGAGCGCCGGCCCGCGCCACAGCGCCAGGGCCGCGCGGAACCGTTCACCCGCTTCGGCCAGCCCGCCGGCCGCGACGGCGGTACGGGCCGCCTCCAGCGTGCGGGCGAAGACCTCGGCGTCCAGGTCGCTCGGGGCGGTACGGACGCCGTACCCGACCGGGTCGGTGATGATGGTTTCCGGTGCCAGTCCCAGTTCGGTGAACCGTCGGCGCAACCGCGACACGCAGGTCTGCAACTGCGCCCGCGCGGTGGCCGGCGGGTGTTCCTCCCACACCGCGTCGACCAGCTCCTCGACCGGCACCAGCCGACCGGCCCGCAGCAGCAGCATGGCGAGCACGGTCCGGTCGCGACCCGCGGTGACAGTGGACTCGCCACCGCCGACCCGCAGAGGCCCCAGGATCCCGAACCGCATCTACTCCTCCGCTTCAGTGGTGCAACTTCCAGCAGAGTAGTCCGGCGATCACAGATCGACGCAGTCAGGCGATAGTGATCTGAGAGCGGATCGACAGCGGTGCGCAGCACACTCGCTCCGGGTTGTCGGTGACGGCATCCGACGGGGGCGGTGCGCCCGCTCCACCCCAGCGGGGCGGGCGCACCGATGTCGGTGGAGCACAGGCGACAGAAGGGGCGTCGGGCGGATTCGCCCGACGCCCCTTTCGCGTACGTCCTGAGTCAGCGGCGGCCGACGGTGAGCACCGGCTTGGTGACCTCGGCGAAGAAGTCGTTGCCCTTGTCGTCGACCACGATGAAGGCGGGGAAGTCCTCCACCTCGATCTTCCAGACCGCCTCCATGCCCAGCTCCGGGTATTCGAGCACCTCGACGTGCTTGATGCAGTCCTGGGCGAGGCGGGCGGCGGGACCGCCGATCGAGCCGAGGTAGAAGCCGCCGTGCTGCTGGCAGGAGCGGGTCACCTGACCGGACCGGTTGCCCTTGGCCAGCATCACCTGTGAGCCGCCGGCGGCCTGGAACTTCTCCACGTAGGCGTCCATCCGGCCGGCGGTGGTCGGGCCGAAGGAGCCGGAAGCGTACCCCTCGGGGGTCTTCGCCGGGCCGGCGTAGTAGACGGCGTGATCGCGCAGGTACTGCGGCATGGGCTCGCCGGCGTCGAGCCGTTCGGCGATCTTGGCGTGCGCGATGTCCCGGGCGACGACCAGTGGGCCGGACAGGGACAGCCGGGTCTTCACCGGGTACTTGGACAGTTCGGCGCGGATCTCGTCCATCGGCCGGTTGAGGTCGACCCGGACGACCAGCTCGGCGTCGAGGGAGTCGTCGGTGACGTCGGGCAGGAACCGCGCCGGGTCGGTTTCCAGGCGCTCCAGCCACACGCCCGAGGGGGTGATCTTGGCGACGGCCTGACGGTCGGCGGAGCAGGAGACGGCGATCGCCACCGGGCAGGATGCGCCGTGCCGGGGCAGCCGGACGACCCGCACGTCGTGGCAGAAGTACCGGCCACCGAACTGCGCGCCGATGCCGAAGTTGCGGGTCAACTCCAGCACCTCCGCCTCCAGCTCCAGGTCACGGAAGCCGTGCGCGCTCATCGAGCCGGCGGTGGGCAGCGCGTCGAGATACTTGGCGCTGGCGTACTTCGCGGTCTTCAGCGCGTACTCGGCGGAGGTGCCGCCGATGACGATGGCCAGGTGGTACGGCGGGCAGGCGGCGGTGCCGATCAGCCGCAGCTTCTCCTCCAGGAACTGCATCATCCGCGTCGGGTTGAGCAGAGCCTTGGTCTCCTGGTAGAGGTACGACTTGTTGGCCGAGCCGCCACCCTTGGCCATGAACAGGAACTTGTACGCGTCGGGGTGCCCGTCCGGGTCCTCGGCGTACAGGTCGACCTGGGCGGGCAGGTTGCTGCCGGTGTTCCGCTCGTCCCACATGGTCAGCGGCGCGAGCTGCGAGTAGCGCAGGTTCAGCCGGGTGTACGCCTGGTAGACGCCCCGCGAGATGGCCTCGGCGTCGGCCCCGTCGGTCAGCACGTGCCGGCCGCGCTTGCCCATGACGATCGCCGTGCCGGTGTCCTGGCACATCGGGAGCACCCCGCCGGCGGCGATGTTGGCGTTGCGCAGCAGGTCCAGTGCGACGAACCGGTCGTTCGGCGAGGCGGCCGGGTCGTCGATGATCGACCGGAGCTGGGCCAGGTGCGCCGGGCGCAGGAAGTGCGCGATGTCGTGCATCGCCTCGGCGGTCAGCGCGGTGAGCGCGGCCGGCTCCACGGTGAGGAACCGGCGGCCTCCCGGGCCGTGTACGACGTCCACGCCCTCGTCGGTGACCAGGCGATAGTCGGTCTGGTCGGGGCCGGTCGGCAGGAGGGGGGCGTACGAGAATGCGGCGGCACTGCTCATGAGCGGCAAGCCTAGGGCAGACCGGTCGATCATTCCCACCCGCCGGGCTGGGTCTGGGACGCCGCTCTCATCAGCCGTCCTTGCCGCCGCCCGTCTCGGGGCAGAGTTCCCGTTTGGGCCCGCAGGTGTCGCCGTCCGGTCCGGCGGGTCCGGTGCCGCCCGGGCCGGGGACGCCGCCGTTGCCGGGCGGTCGGCCGGGGGTGCCGGCGGTCGCGCCGAAGCGGATGTAGCCGATCTCCCGCCCCTCGCCGATGATCATGCCCGGTGGCCCGACCGCGAGGGCGTTCGCGGAGGTCCGCACGACGGCCAGCTCCCGACCGGTGCGCGGGTCCAGCGCGGTCAACCGGGACGGCTTCTCGTCGGCGATCACCGCCGCGTACGGGGTGAGCGCCGCGCCGGCCTTGCCGCTGGCCGGGCGGGTCCACGCCGTCCGGTCGGCGCCCAGCTCGCGGGACACCACCGAACGCTTGTCGGCGGCCCGGAACACGGCGTAACGGTCGTCGACGGCGATCAGCTTCGTGCTGGGCTCGCCGACCCAGAGCAGCCGTCCGTCGTACCCGTCGATCACCGCCTCGCGGCCGTCCGCGCCGACGCCGATCAGGACGTTCCGCGCGCCCTGCGGGTCCTCGCGCTGCGCGCAGCCGGCGTTGTCGGCGGTACGCAGGTTGACTCCGGCCCGCTGCCAGGCCTCCTGCCCGGTCGCCGGGTCGCGGGCGGAGATGGCGAAGTAGCAGCTGCCGTCCTGGGAGCGGGCGGCGATCCGCAGCATCCGGCCGCCCACCACCGAGAGCCGCTCGTCCTGCCCGGGCTCGACGTTCTGCAGGACCCGGCCGGTCGCGGTGTCGACCACGTGCACCCGCCCGTCGACCGGGAAGCCGAGCAGCGGCGGCACCGGTTCCGGACCGGCCACCCCGTCGTCGATCCGGGTGGCGGTGAGCCGGCGGGTGCCGCGCAGGCCCGGGTTGTCGGCGAGCAGGCCGCTGTGCACCCCGGGCAGGAACGCCGTCCACAGTGGGGTGGTGCCGCGTGGGTCCCAGGCGCTCAGGGTGCAGTCGGTGGCGTCCGTGCAACGGGCGTCCAGCAGCAGGTTGCGGTACGTCCACACGGCCACCGCGTCGTCGTCGCGCCGCCGGGTCGCACCGGTGGTCGGGTCGAGCAGCTCGTACCCCTTGACCAGCAGCTTGCCCACGGCGACGACCGGGTCGCGGTCACCGCCGGCGACCGCCGACCAGTCCGCCTTGCGCTCCCACAGCTGGGTGCCGGTGGCCAGGCTGCGGGCCTCGACCCGGGTGCGCTGCTCCACCACCACCGTGTCACCGGCGATGGTCACGCTGCGCGGGGTGCCGCCGATCCGCTGCTGCCAGACCACGTCCGGCTCGGAGATGGGTTCGCTGCGGTCGACCCAGTCCCACAGACCGGGGAAGGGATTCCAGACGCCGGTGGCGGCGAGGGCCACGACCACGGCGAGGCCGGCCAGCAGGCCGACGCGCACGCTCCCCTTCGCCACCCGCACACCGTAGCCACGATCACGGATCTTTCGTACGCCCGCGCCGCCGTGTCGCCGCGCTTTCTGGGCCCGGAGGTGTTACGAGGACGCTCGCACGGCACTACGCACCAGGGGAAGCGTGCGGTAGGGGATCTGCTCGGCCAACGCGATGATCGTCGACGCCCGGGTGATGCCGGCGGAGGAGACGATCTGGTCGATGACCCGCTGCAGGTCGGTGTTGGAGCGGGCCACGATCCGGCAGAGCAGGTCACTGGAGCCGGTGATGGTGTGCGCCTCCAGCACCTCGGGGATCGCCGCGAGGTGGGCGGTGACCGGGTCGTGGCCGTGCCGTTGGCTGATCTCCAGGGTGACGAAGCTGGTCACCCCGAAGCCGATCGCGGCCGGCGAGATCTCCGGGCCGAAGCCACCGATGACCCCCCGGTCGACCAGCTTGTCGAGGCGGGCCTGCACGGTGCCCCGGGCCACGCCGAGCCGCCGGGAGCACTCCAGCACGCCGATCCGTGGCTCCTCGGCGAGTAGTTCGATCAAGCGAACGTCGAGCGCGTCGAGCTGTACAGCCTGCTCACCCTTCATGGGTTCAGACCATACTGAATGCGCAACCTGACCAGCATTTACACCGACGGTTGCCCACTCGATGCCGGCACGACGATCCTTCGGTCAAGAACCGGCCCACGAGGCCGGCCGGTACGCGAGGGAGGCCACCATGACCCAGGCGATCGACCGACCCCAGTCGACCGAGGACGTCGACGTCGACCAGCTCGTCGGCGCTGTCAACCACGACATCAGCCACGACCCGTTCCCGGTCAAGGGCCTCGACCACGTGCACTTCCTGGTCGGCAACGCCAAGCAGGCCGCGCACTACTACTCCACCGCGTTCGGCATGACCTGCGTGGCGTACCGCGGCCCCGAGCAGGGCTACCGCGACCACGCCCAGTACGTGCTGACCAGCGGCTCGGCCCGGTTCGTCCTGACCGGTGCGGTACGCCCCGACGCCCACGGCAGCGAGCACGTGGCGAAGCACAGCGACGGGGTCAGCGACATCGCGCTGGAGGTGCCGGACGTCGACGCCGCGTACGCGCACGCCATCGCGCAGGGCGCCGCCAGCGTCGTCGAGCCGCACGAGGTGAGCGACGAGCACGGCACCGTCCGGATGGCCGCCATCGCCGCGTACGGCGACACCCGGCACACGCTGGTCGACCGGTCCCGCTACACCGGCCCGTTCCTGCCCGGCTTCGTGGCCCGCGGCCCGATCGTGGACCGCCAGCCGATGATCGACGCCGGCATCCAGCCGAAGCGCTTCTTCCAGGCCGTCGACCACGTGGTCGGCAACGTGGAGTTGGGCCGGATGGACGAGTGGGTCGAGTTCTACAAGCGGGTGATGGGCTTCTCCAACATGGCGGAGTTCATCGGCGACGACATCGCCACCGATTACTCGGCCCTGATGAGCAAGGTCGTGGCGAACGGCACCCGCAAGGTGAAGTTCCCGCTCAACGAGCCGGCCATCGCCCGCAAGAAGTCGCAGATCGACGAGTACCTGGAGTTCTACCAGGGCCCGGGCGCCCAGCACATCGCGGTCGCCACCAACGACATCCTGGCCAGCGTCGACGCGATGCGGGCCGCCGGTGTCGAGTTCCTGGACACCCCGGACTCGTACTACGACGACCCGGAGCTGCGCGAGCGGATCGGCAACGTGCGGGTGCCGATCGAGGAGCTGAAGGCCCGCAAGATCCTGGTCGACCGCGACGAGGACGGCTACCTGCTGCAGATCTTCACCAAGCCGGTGCAGGACCGCCCGACCGTCTTCTTCGAGCTGATCGAGCGGCATGGCTCGCTCGGCTTCGGCAAGGGCAACTTCAAGGCGCTCTTCCAGGCCATCGAGCGGGAGCAGGAAGCGCGCGGCAACCTGTAACACTTGCGAGCGTGACGCAGCCTCCGTCGTACCCGATGCCGCCGGCCGGTGGGCTCCCGCCCGCCGCCGGCGGCTTCGCGCCGCCCGGACCACACCCCCAGGGGTACGCCGTGCCGCCGCAGTACGCCCCACCCGGATACCCGCCGCCGCCCTGGCCGGTGACCCCGCCGCCGGCGCTGAGCCCGGGCGGGCAGCCGCTGGCCAGCTTCGGTGACCGGCTGCTGGCCTGGCTCATCGACACGGCACTGGCGAGCATCGTCTCGCTGGTGCTGTTCATGCCGGTCTTCCTGGTCCTCTGGTGGCGGATGTTCAGCGAGATGACCCGGACCAACCCGGACGGCACCCTCGTGGAGCCCGACCCGGCCACCTTCTTCACCCAGTTCTTCCTGCCGATGCTGCTGTTCCAACTCGGGCTGCTCGTGGTGCTGCTCGGGCTCTACTGGCTCTACCACGTGGAGTACCTCAAGCGCGGCGGCCAGACGCTCGGCAAGAAGCTCATGAAGCTGCGAGTGGTGCCGCTCGACCCGACCGGCACGCTCGACCGGCGGATGGCCGGCCGGCGGTGGCTGGTGCAGTACCTGGCGTGCTCACTGGCGCCGGGCCTGAGCTACGCCGACGGGCTGTGGCAGCTGTGGGACAAGCCCTGGCAGCAGTGCCTCCACGACAAGTTCGCCGGGACG
Source organism: Micromonospora sp. NPDC050695 (assembly GCF_040654415.1). Taxonomy (NCBI): domain Bacteria; kingdom Bacillati; phylum Actinomycetota; class Actinomycetes; order Micromonosporales; family Micromonosporaceae; genus Micromonospora; species Micromonospora sp. NPDC050695. Next base: position 26,282 of record NZ_JBFAHZ010000023.1, on the reverse strand, counting down.
GTCGTCGTTAAGGTGTCTGCGTGAGCGTTGAAGCCGGCTGGTACGTCGACCCCGCCGATCCTGAGACCCGGCGGTACTGGGACGGCGAGGGCTGGCTCGGTGCGCCCATCCCCGTCGACGCCACCCCACCGGACGGGCCACCACCGGCCGAGCCGCCGCCCGTCCCGGTCACCCCGGCGGTCCCCGCCGCGACGACCGCCGCACCGGGCTGGGCACCCCACCCCGGATCCGGCCCTCCCCCGGGGTACCGCCCACAGCCGGGGTACGGCCCGCAGCCGGGCCAGGGCGGCCCGGGTTGGACACCGCAGGCCGGCCCACCGGGTTGGCCGCCGCAGGGCGCTCCTCCTGGCTGGTCGCCGCAGGGCGCTCCCCCCGGGTGGGCACCGCAGGGCGTACCGCCGGGCTGGCCCGGACGGCCGCCCGAGCCACGCCCGCACGGCCTGAGGCTGGCCGGGTACGGCCGCCGCTTCGTCGCCCGGCTGATCGACTTCACCGTCGTCTTCGCACTGAACGCCCTGGTCAACGGCTGGTTCGTCTGGCGGCTGATCGAGGACATGCTGCCGTACTGGCGGGAGGTGTTCCGGCGGGCGTTCGCGGGCGACACCTCCACCGAGAACCTGCCGCAGATCGGCGAGCAGGCCGGACTGCTCCAGGTGGTCATCCTCCTGATCGCCACGGCGCTCTGGGCGGCGTACGAGGTGCCCGGGATGGCGGCCCGCGGGCAAACCTTCGGCAAGCGGGTGATGCGGATCCGCGCCGTGCCGCTCGCCGCCGACCAGCCGCTGGGCTTCGCCCGGGCGTTCGGGCGGTGGACCACCATGGGTCTGCCCACCCTGCTCTGGTACTGCGCCGGCCTCGGCCTGGTGCTGCAACTGGTCGACGCCCTCTCCCCACTCTTCGACCACCCGCTGCGTCAGGCGCTGCACGACAAGCGCGTACAGACGGTCGTCGTCGAAGTTCCTGTCAGCACCGATCCCACCCCCACGAACGACCGCGACCAACCCTCGGGAGACACCCCATGACCGACTCCGGACGTCACCAGCCGGCCCTGCGGCTGACCCGCGCCGACCTGGACGCGCTGCCCAGCTACGTGCCGGGGCGCAGCCCCGCCGACCTGGCCCGGGAACTGGGCCTGGCCGAGGCGATCAAGCTGGCCAGCAACGAGGTCCCGTACGGCCCGCTGCCCGGCGTGGTCGAGGCGGTCGCCGAGGCGGTCACCGCCTCGCACCGGTACCCGGACATGGGCGTGGTCGCGCTGCGCGACGCGCTGGCCGAGCGCTACGGGGTGGACGCCGAGCGGATCGCCACCGGCTGCGGGTCGGTGGCGCTCGCCGAGCACCTGGTCCGGGCCACCTGCCTGCCCGGCGACGAGCTGCTCCACTCGTGGCGGTCCTTCGAGGCGTACCCGATCATCGCGGCGACCAGCGGTGCGACGAGCGTGCGGGTGCCCAACGACGCCGGGCACGGTCACGACCTGGCGGCGTTGGCCGCCGCGGTGACCGACCGGACCCGGATGATCCTGGTCTGCAACCCGAACAACCCCACCGGCACCGCGGTACGCCGTACCGAGCTGGACCGCTTCCTCGACGCGGTTCCGGACGACGTGCTGGTGGTCATCGACGAGGCGTACCGGGAGTTCGTCACCGATCCGGAGGTGCCGGACGGGCTCGACTACCTGGACCGGCCGAACGTGGCGGTGCTGCGCACCCTGTCCAAGGCGTGGGGTCTGGCCGGGCTGCGGATCGGCTGGCTCGTCGCGCAGCCGGTGGTGGCGGCGGCGATCCGCAAGGTGGTGACGCCGTTCTCCACGAGCTCGGCGGCTCAGGCCGGCGCGCTCGCGGCGTTGGCCCAGGCCGCCGAGATGGAGCGTCGCTGCGCGCTGGTCGTGGCCGAACGGGACCGGGTCACCGAGGCGCTGCGCAAGTTCGTGCCCGACGTGCCGACCAGCCAGGCCAACTTCGTCTGGATGCCGCTGGGCGACCGGGCGGTGGCGTTCGGCAAGGCGTGCGAGGCGCGCGGGGTGATCGTGCGGCCGTTCGCCGGCGACGGCGTCCGGGTCACCATCGGCACACCGGCCGAGAACGACGCGTTCCTGGTCGCTGCGGAGGCGGCGCTGACCTGAGCGACCACAGTATGACCAAACGGTGACATAAGTCTGGTTTGTCTTGTTTCGAGCTTTATTTGCCCTATCTTCCGAAGTAGCCGGTGCGGCGCGGACCCGCGCCGGCTCACTTCGAGAAAACGGGGTAACGAACAGTGCGTACTGCCAAGATCTGCCTCGCCGGAGCGGCGGCCGCCGCGATGGTGGGCTTCCTCGCCGCGCCGGCCGCCGCCGCGCCCACCGACGACACGGCCACCACGTTCGAGGTGCTCGCCGGCACCCTCGACATCGTCGCGCCGGCCACCGCCGACCTCGGCACCGGCGCGCCCGGTGGCACCATCACCGGGCAACTCGGCACGGTGACTGTCACCGACTCCCGAGGCTCCGCCGACGCCTCCTGGGTCGCCTCGGTGACGGCGACGGTGTTCCAGACCGGCGGTGGCTCCCCGCCCGAGACGGTGCTGCCCTCCGAGATCGACTACTGGTCCGGTCCGGCGACCGCGACGACGGGCGACGGCACTTTCACCCCGGGGCAGGCCAACGCCGGCGCCGCCGCGCCGCTGGACAGTGTCACGCCGCTCACCGCGTTCACTCACGCTGGCGGCACCGGCGGCAACACCGCCGCCTGGAACCCCACCCTGGTGGTCAACGTCCCGCTGGACAGCATCGCGGGCGTCTACACCGGCACGGTGACACATTCGGTGGCGTGACCGCCGGGGGCGGTCGACCATCGCGGTCGCGCTCGCCCTGTTCTGCCTCGCCGGTCCGGGTCTGTCGACCCGGGCCGGCGCGGCCGAGCCGGACGCGGGATCGGACGAGGGCAGCATCGGGATCCGGTTGCTGGAGGCCCCGGCCGACCGCCGCGACGACCCCCGGGCGTTGCGCTACATCGTCGACCACCTGCCGCCGGGCACCACCATCAAGCGACAGGTGCTGATCGTCAACCGGACCGACGAGCGGCAGAAGATCGACGTCTATCCGGCGGCGGCGAGCCTGGAGAAGGGGAAGTTCGCCTTCGGCGAGGGACACGCGAGCAACGAGCTGACCTCGTGGATCACGCTCGACCACGAGGTGGTCGAGCTCGAACCGTCGCAGGAGGCCCGGGTCAGGGCGACCATCACGGTGCCGGAGAAGGCCTCCGCCGGTGAACGGTACGGGGTGATCTGGGCTTCGGCGGTCTCCGCACCGCGGCCCAGCGGCAGCGTCACCCAGATCCACCGGGTCGGCATCCGGATCTACCTGGACATCGGCCCCGGGGGTGAACCCGCCTCCGACTTCACCATCGGCGAGATGCTGCCGGCACGGAGCCCGCAGGGCGAGCCGTCGGTCGCCATCGAGGTCTCCAACACCGGGGGTCGGGCCCTGGACCTCACCGGCAGGGTGAGCCTCTCCGAGGGACCGGCCGGCAGCCGGGCCGGCCCGTTCGACGTCGTGCAGGGCACCACCTTGGCACCGGGCGCGTCCGGCCAGGTCACCGTCCGGTTTCCGAACGAGCTGACGAACGGGCCGTGGACGATCCAGGTCAACCTGGAGAGCGGCCTGGTGAAGAAGGACGCGACCCGGCAGATCGAGTTCCCCGCCCCGGGCAAGGTCGGCAAGCCCGGGACGCTCCTGTCCCGGATGGCTGCCGGCTGGAACCTGGCGATGACCGCCGCGGGTCTGCTGGTCGTCGCCGGCCTGATCTGGCTGGCCCGCCGGCACCGCAAACGGCTCTCGGCTGCGCGGTGAGCCGTCGGTCGCCGGCCGGTTCACGCCGCCCGCCGGCCGGTTCACGCCGCTCGTCGGCGACGGGCCACCGCCCAGCCGAGGAACACCAGGGCCAGCCCCAGCAACGCCAGCGCACCGGCCGCCGACGATCCCGACCCGGTCACCGGCAGCTCACCGCCGGAACTGGTGGGTGCGGGCTGCGTCGGGGCGGGCGGGGGCTGCGTCGGGTCCTGTGTGGGCCGGGCCGGTACGACCTCGAAGGTGACGCCGGTGTCCGCCGACGGCTCGGCCCGGACGGCGGTGACCACACTCGCCACGGCGTGCGGGGCGAACGCCGGCGTCACCGCCGGCGTGAGGCTCGCGGCCGCGGCGAGGACACCGCCGGCGAGCCGCCTGGCTGCCATCCGACCCATGCGCCGACCCCTTTCATCGCCAACCTGAACCGTGAGAAACGTACCTTTTCCGGTCAGAAGCGGTGAAAGTTTGTCGGCTCAGTGCCCCTATCAGGTGGCGGCCAGGATGAGCGCCTCGGCGGTCAGGTAGTACCGCTGGTCGTCTCCGTCCGGGTCGACCGGCTCGCGGAGTCGTTCCACCGCGACATAGCCGTCCGTGGCGGCCACCGCACCCGGCGCCCAGCCCGTACCGTCCGAGCCGACGTTGAGCGTGAAGCGGGACAGCTGCGCGCCGGTCACCGGGTCGAGCGTCACCAGCTCGTTCGCCTCGGTCAGCAGATGTACCCGGCCAGCCTGCACGGCGAGCACCCGCGCCGGGCCCAGGCCGCCGAAACGCCACAGCTCGGCACCCGTACGCGCCGACCGGCCCACCGCCACCCCGTCGCGCACCGCGACGGCCTGCTCGCCGGCCAGGGTCGCACCGGTCGGATCGAGCGCCGACGCGGGGATCGGCTCGCCGGTGCCCAGCAGCCAACCCCGGCCATCCGCGTCGCCCGGCCCGGAGGTCCGCAGCCCCGGGCAGTCCGACCGGCCGGCACGGCAGCCGAGCGGGGTCACCACCAGCTGATCGGGGCCGCCCGGCGGTCGCCAGCGCTCGCGCACCGCACCCGTGGCCGCGTCCCGGAACTCGACCGTGGCGGGCCCGGCGCAGGTGTCCAGGCCGATCAACTGCCCCGACACGGTGGTGCCGACGTCGCTGTGGCAGGGGCCGGGCAGGTCGACCCGCCACAGCTCCCGGCCGTCGGCCAACTCCACCCCGCGTGCCTGGGAGTCCCCGGTGACCACCAACACCGTCCGGCCGCCCGCGAGGTCGGTGAGGTAGAGCCCGCGCGGATCCCAGACGGTGGCCGCACCGGTGCGTCGCGGCACCGCGCCACCCTCGGCCGGCGCCGGCCCTCCGGCCCGCCACCGCACCCGACCGGTCGACGCGTCGAGCGCGACCACCTGACCGTCGGACCAGCGGCTGACCACGGTACGACCGCTGGCCACCACCCCGATCAGCTCCGCCGGCCAGCGCCGGTACGACCAGAACGGGCTGGTCCGGTACCGCCCGGTGACGGGCCGGTCGGCGTAGACCTGACGGTGCGCCGCGTACACCCGCAGCCGGGCATCAACGATCAACGGTGCGGCGGGGAGCCGGCCGATCACACCGGCGGCCGGTTGGGCCGCGGCCGGGTACTCACCCCGGGCCACCGTGCTCACCTCGGCCGGCGCGAGCACCCGGTGGACGACGAGCGCGACGACCGCGACGGCGAGCACCGCCGCGACCGCCATCACGAGCCGTCGCCGGCCCTTCGGGAACCCCATGCCGCACCTCCGCCCGGCACCCTACCCAGCGCAAGCGGCCGCACCCCGGCTGAGGTCACGTGACCCGCGGTCCGGGGCGGCGGCGAGGGTGTCAGGCGGCGTCGACGGAACCGACGGCGGTGGCCGCCGCGACGGTCAGGTCGGCGAGATCACGCCGGAGGGCCACCTCGACCGCCCGGGCGGCGAGCCCACCGAGCAGCAACGCGACCACCCGAGGGTACGGACCGGTCGGCACCGCCTCCTGGGTGACGGTGACCGCTGTGCACCCCCGGCGGCGACGCCGGACCGGCCGCAGACTCCAGGTGATCCGGTAGTCCACGTTGGCGCCGGACGAGCAGAGCACCAGCCGATGAGGGGCGAGGGCCTCCACCACCAGGAACTCCTCGATCAGGGTGCCGCCGCCCGGCTGGGCGCGTTCCTCGCGCCACGCGGTGCCCGGCCCGAACGGACCGGGTGTGAGCAACTCGGTGGGGCCGGCGGCGGTCATCCGGGCGGCACGGCCGGGCAGGTCGGTCAGCAGACGCCAGACATCGACGGCGTGTGCCTCGATGAACCCGGTAACCGCCACCGTCGACATGCCACCCTCCCGTGTCGTCGACGGTACGCGGCGTGAGCGCCGGACGGGGCCCCCGGGACGGAATTTCCACCACCCGGAGGCCCCGCTGTCCTTTTCGGCGGCCACATCGCACCGGTTGACCGGTGCGGTGCCGCTCAGCGTTCGAAGCGACCGGCCTGAATCGCTCCGATGAACGCTGTCCATCCCGGCGGGCTGACGGCCAGTGTGGGGCCGGCCTGATCCTTGGAGTCGCGGACCGCGACCAGACCGAGGACGTCGACCAGGTTGTCCGCCACTTCCACGCAGAGCCCTTGATCGTTGGAGCGGCTACTGGTACGCCAGACCGCGCGCGCGAGATCGTGCATCGTCTACCTCCGTGTGCGATGGGTTGCCCCACCGCTGACACCCGGGCGAGGGCCCGGCGCGTACCGCCGGTGGGGCGACGGAATCCGCGACGATCAACGCGGCAACCCGGCCTGGCCATCGCACAGTCGGTGCGATCAAGAGTCCCGTCGACGAGACAGGAGCCGGCCCCTGCACGGCACAGCGCTCAACGGGCCGGGCGGACCGTGCCGGTGACCTCGCCGAGGGCGATGGAGGTGCCGTCCGGGCCGGGCGCGGTGGCGGTGATGGTCACCGTGTCTCCGTCGGCCAGGAAGGTGCGGGTCTCGTCGCCGAGCCGCACCGGCTCGGCGCCGCCCCAGGTCAACTCCAGGAACGACCCGACCTGCCCCCGGTCAGGGCCGGAGACGGTGCCCGAGGCGTACAGGTCGCCGGTACGCAGGGACGCGCCGTTGACGGTGAGGTGCGCCAACTGCTGCGCCGGCGTCCAGTACATGGTGGCGAACGGCGGCTCGCTGACGCGTTCGCCGTTCCACTCGACCGCCAGCCGGAGGTCGAGCCCGAGGTGCGGCACGTCGCGCAGGTAGTCGACCACCGGCGGGTCCTGGTCGGGGGCCGGCACGAATGCGTCGGCGAGCGCGTCCAGCGGCGTCACCCAGGCCGAGACGGAGGTGGCGAAGGACTTGCCGAGGAACGGGCCGAGCGGCTGGTACTCCCACGCCTGGATGTCCCGGGCCGACCAGTCGTTGACCAGCACCACACCGAAGACGTGGTCGGCGAAGTCGTCGACGGACACCCGGTCGCCCAACGTGCTGGGTACGCCCACCACGAAGCCCACCTCGGCCTCGATGTCCAGGCGTACCGACGGGCCGGTGACCGGACCCTCGGCGGAGGCCCGCTGCCCGGTCGGCCGGGTCACCGGCGTGCCGGAGACGACGACGGTGCCGGCCCGCCCGTGGTAGCCGATCGGCAGGTGCTTCCAGTTCGGCAGCAGCGGCGGCTGACCGGGGCGGAAGATCTGCCCGACGTTCGACGCGTGGTGCTCCGACGAGTAGAAGTCGACGTAGTCGGCCACCTCCACCGGGAGCAGCAGCTCCACGTCGGCCAGGGGCACCAGCAGCGGCTCCACCGCGGCCCGGTGCGCCGGGTCGGTCAGCAACTCCGTGATCCGCTGCCGTACCGACGTCCACTGGGGACGGCCCAGCGCCATGAAGCCGTTCAGGGTGGGCCGACACAGCGTGCCGGCGGCCAGCACCAGATCGGCGGCCTCCGCCCCGGCCAGGTCGAACACCCATGACCCGATCCGTACGCCGATCCGCGGCTCGCCCCCGTCCGACCGGAACACTCCGTACGGCAGGTTCGTCACCCCGTACGGCGACCCGTCAGCGCCGGTCACCCAGGTCATGCGTCGTAGCCCCCGTTCACCAGCCCCAGCCGGATCAGATCGGTCAGTGGTTCCAGGATGCTGCACGAGCCGAAGCCGACCCACAGGGGGCGCGGCGCGTCCAGCCCCGCGTTCGCGCGTTCCAGCAGGGGACGCGGGTCGAGCACGGTGAGCAGCTCGGTGACCGCCCCCACGCCCTCGCCGTGGGCGGCCGCCAGCGTCGCGGCCAGCACGTTGGCGTAGCCGTGGTGGGTGAAGCCGGTCTCCGGGTCGAGGTGCCGGACCGCCTCGTGCAGCCCGGCCGTGAGCTTGAACGGCAGGTCCCGGTCGCGGCAGGCGCAGATCACGGCGGCCAGCTCGGCCGGGGTGGGGAACAGCTCGGCGGCGAGACCGCCGGTGCGGAACTTGGCGGCGATCGGCACCCCGTCCGCGCGGGCGGCGGCGAGCGCGTCCAGCGCACCCATCAGCCCGAAGGTCAGCGGCAGCTCGGCGTAGACGGTCTCGACGCCCGGCAGCGTGCCGGTCAGCGCCAGCAGTTCGGCGATGCCGGGCAGCGGGTCCTCGCCCCGCTTGGCGACGGCCACCTCGATCTGGCGTGCCGTGACGCCGTCCGGGGCCAGAAAGGAGTGCGCGAGGGGCAGGCCGCTGATCCCGGTGTCGCCGATCAGGCCGACCACCAGGCCCTCGCCGGGATCGACGAGACCGCTCAGCTCGCCGGACGCGACGGTCGAGGCGGGCAGGAGCAGCGGGCCGACCAGGTCGGCGTACCAGGCGGCGCGGTGTCGGCGGTGGGCGGTCAGCGCGTCGGCGAGCGTGGCGCTGCCCGGAGGGAAGACGGCGGCGTCGTCCACCAGGCCGTCGAGGAGTGCGGGCACCTGCGTTGACACGGAACAAGAATGTACGGGACGCTACGAGGAACGGACAACAGCGTCCGATTATCGGACGCCACCGGCCGGTGAACGGGACTTATCGGGAGGCGAGATGCCGTACTACCGCAGCGTCGGCGAGGTGCCCCGCAAGCGCCACACCCAGTTCCGCCAGCCCGACGGCAGCCTCTACGCCGAGGAGCTGATGGGCCAGGAGGGCTTCTCCTCCGACTCGTCCCTGCTCTACCACCGGCACGCGCCCACCGCGATCCTCGCCGCCGACGAGTTCACCCCGCCCGCGTTCACCCGGGCACCAAACCTGCCGCTCAAGCCCCGCCACCTGCGCACCCACAAGCTGGACACCGGCGGCGCCGACCCGATCCTCGGCCGGCAGTACCTGCTCGCCAACGACGACGTACGGATCGGGTACGTGCTCGCCGACCGGCCCTCGCCGCTGTTCCGCGACGCCACCGGCGACCACTGCCTCTACGTCGAGGCGGGCACGATGCGGGTCGAGTCGCCGTTCGGGGCACTGGACGCGGTCGCCGGCGACTACGTCGTCATCCCCACCTCGACCATCCACCGGCTCGTGCCCACCGGCGACCAGCCCGTCCGGCTGCTCACCGTCGAGGCGTCCGGGCACATCGGCCCGCCCAAGCGCTACCTCTCCGTCCGCGGCCAGTTCCTGGAGCACTCGCCGTACTGCGAGCGCGACGTCCGGGGGCCGGACGCGCCGCTGCTCGTCAACGGCGAGGAGGTCGAGGTGCTGGTCCGCCACCGGTCCCGGGCCGCAGGCCCCGGTGGCAGCGGCACTGCGTGGACTCGTCACACCTATGCCAACCACCCGTTCGACGTGGTCGGCTGGGACGGGCACCTCTACCCGTGGGCGTTCTCCATCCACGACTTCGAGCCGATCACCGGCCGCATCCACCAGCCCCCGCCCGTGCACCAGACCTTCCAGGGGCCCAACTTCGTCATCTGCTCCTTCGTGCCCCGCAAGGTCGACTACCACCCGGACTCGATCCCGGTGCCGTACAACCACCACAACGTCGACTCCGACGAGATGCTCTTCTACACCGGCGGCAACTACGAGGCCCGGCGCGGCTCCGGCATCGAGCAGGGGTCGATCTCGCTGCACCCGTCCGGCTTCACCCACGGCCCCCAGCCGGGCGCCGCCGAACGCTCCATCGGCGCGGACTACTTCGACGAGCTGGCCGTCATGGTCGACACCTTCCGCCCGCTGGATCTCTGCGACGCGGCCCGCACCTGCGAGGACGACGCGTACGCCTGGACCTGGGCGCGACGGGCCTAGCGGATCGCGGTACGGGTGAAGACGGCGAACTCGGCGATCGCGGTGGCGGCGATGGCCAGCACCAGCGGCCACGGCGAGCCGACCACCGCGTACACCAGGAGCAGCACGGGCGCGGCTCCCACCGCGTAGATCGCCAGCGCCATCGCCCGATCCGAGTGCACCAGGGCGGGCAGCACCGTCCGGGTCAGCCCCGGCAGGCGTGCGGCGAGCTGCCACACCACGACCCCACCGGTCAGCGCGGCGAGCACCGCGACGACGCGGGAGAGCCCGTCGTTGGCCGAGGCCGCGAACGCCACCAGCACCGCCGCCACCAGCGACCAGCCCGCGCCCCAGAGCACCAGGCGGTGCAGGCCGTACGCGATGGTCCGCCCGGAGTCCATCCGGCTCGGGCTGATGGTGACCGCCTCGGCGACATGTTCCAACGCCTGCGACCAGCGGCGCTGCTCGAGGCGGATGACACCCACGTCGTGGGGGGCGTCAGCGAGGAGAGGGTCGAGCCGCAACGCCTCCCGGTAGGCCCGCTCGGCCAGGTCGAACAGCTCCAGCCGGGCGGCGACCAGACCGAGCACGAGGTGCGCCTGCGGTTCGTCCGGCGCCAGCTCGACCCCGCGCCAGGCCGCGTTGAGCGCCGGCTGGCCGTTGCGCGAGTCGGCCAGGATCGCCGCCGCGCTGCGCTGGGCGTACGCGTCGTCGGCGCCGAGCGCGAGGAGCCGGTCGGCGGTGGCGGCCGACTCCGGGTACCGCCCCAGGTCGGCCAGCGCCATGGCACGGGTGACCAGTGGCGGAAGAGCATCCGGTGCGGCGGCCACGGCCGCGTCGGCGGCGGTGAGCGCGTCCGCCGGCCGGCCGGCGGCCAGGTGCACCCGGGCCAGCATGGTGAGGGCGTCCGGGGCGTCGGGGCGCAGGGCGAGCCCGTAGGTCAACTCACCGGCCGCCTCGTCGTGGCGGCCGAGTTCGGCGAGGAGCTGGGCGCGCTGGACGTAGCCGTCGGCGGCGGACTGGTCGGGGGTGGGATCGGTGGACATCGCGGCGAGCCTAGGCGGCCGGAGCGTCGTACACCAGCGCCACCGCGATGCCGGCCAAGCCTTCCTCCCGGCCGGTGAAACCGAGGCCGTCGGTGGTCGCGGCGGAGATGGTCACCGGGGCGTCGACGGCGTCGGAGAGCACCTGCTGGGCCTCCTCCCGGCGGCGACTGATCTTGGGTCGGTTGCCGACGACCTGCACGGACACGTTGCCGATCTCCAGGCCGGCGGCACGCACCCGCCGGGCCGTCTCGGTCAGCAGGGCCACCCCCGACGCGCCGGCCCACTCCGGCTGACCCACCCCGAAGACGGAGCCGAGATCACCGAGGCCGGCGGCGGAGAGCAGCGCGTTGCAGGCGGCGTGCGCGGCCACGTCGGCGTCCGAGTGCCCGGCCAGGCCATCCTGGTCGGGCCAGAGCAGGCCCGCGACCCAGCAGGGCCGGCCGGGCTCGAACGCGTGCACGTCGGTGCCGATGGCCACCCGGGGAACGATCATGACCCGAGGGTACGCGTCAGCCGCCGGCGGCGAGCAGATGCTCCGCGAGCGCCAGGTCGAAGGGCCGGGTGATCTTCAGGGCGTACTCGGAGCCGGGCACACAGCTCACGGTGATGCCCTGCTTCTCGACGAGACCGGCGTCGTCGGTGAGCGGGTCGCCCGCTGCGGCGTGCGCCGCGGTGAGCACAGCCCGGCGGAAACCCTGCGGGGTCTGCACCGCGCGCAGGGCGGACCGGTCGACGGTGCCGAGCACCACCTCGCCGGCACCGACCTCCTTGATCGTGTCGACGACCGGCAGCACCGGGATCACCGCGTCCCGGCCGGACCGGACCGCCGCCGCGACGGACTCGACCAGCTCGGCAGGGGTGAGCGCGCGGGCGGCGTCGTGCACGAGGATGATCGTCGGGCCGGCGGGCACCGCGGCCAGCGCGGCGGCCACCGACGCCTGCCGCTCCGCCCCGCCGGGCACCACGGTCACCGGTGCCACCGGGGCGAGCAGCTCGCGGACGGCCGTCACCTCGGCGGCCGGCGCCGCCACCACGATCGTGTGCACCGAGGGTGCCGCCGCCAACCGCCGTACGGCGTGCACCAGCAGCGGTTCGCCGGCGAGCAGGCGCAGCGCCTTGGGCCGGCCGGGGCCGAGTCGTACACCGGCACCCGCCGCAGGCACGAGGACCGCGACGTCACCGCGCGGATTGAGCTGCGCGGTCACGTCGCGGTCCTCGGTGGTTTCTTCGCTACGAATCGGATACGACGGTGCTGTGCGGACTAGGCCTCGGTGAGCACCTTGTCGAGCAGCGTCTCCGCCTCGTCCTTGGTGCTCTTCTCCGCCAGCGCGACCTCGCCGACGAGAATGTCGCGGGCCTTGGCGAGCATCCGCTTCTCACCCGCGGACAGGCCCCGCTCCCGCTCCCGGCGCCACAGGTCACGCACGACCTCGGCGACCTTCAGCGGGTTGCCGGAGGCCAGCTTTTCCAGGTTGGCCTTGTAACGCCGCGACCAGTTGGTCGGCTCTTCGGTGTGCGGAGCCCGAAGAACGTCGAAGACCTTACCGAGGCCCTCTTCGCCAACCACCTCGCGCACGCCCACGATCTCGGCGTTCTCGGCGGGCACCCGGACCGTCAGGTCACCCTGCGCGACCCTCAGGACGAGATATTGCTTAGGCTCGCCCTTGATGACCCGAGTCTCGATTGCCTCGATGAGTGCGGCCCCGTGGTGGGGGTAAACAACGGTCTCGCCGACACTGAAAACCATAGGTTCGAAACCCCTTTCGCTGTGTCTAGGGTAACACGGTCAGGCACCGATGTCTCACCGATGTCCTGACCGTTGGCGCAGCTCAGGGGCCCTGTGAGAGGTCTTTCTTCAGCTTGACAGGCGGTCAAACCGATGGTTCGAACACGCTCCGTAACGCACGGATGACTGCCCGGTACGGGTGAACAGAACGTCGAGATCAAGGGCTATGCGCTCACTTCATGGTATCCCGGGCAGCGGGACCGCGCCCAGGTGTAGCGAGAGGTGCCCCCGATGGGGGACGCTGGAGGCCGAACAGCATTCCGCTCTCGAGACGCTTCAGGGGGTCCGATGGGCAAGCCGGACGCAGAGGGCCACGGGCCGTCCGACGGCCTGCCCGACCTGCCACCCGAATGGGGTCGCGTGGTCATCCCCGACGACGCCTCGGCGCTCGCCAGCGAGGCCGCACAGCTCCGCCGTGAGCTACGCCGCGCCGCCGGCCCACACCGGGCGCTGGCCCTGCCGATGCTGGTCCTGCTGATCGCGGTGCTCACCACGCTGGCCGGCCTGCTCGCCGTCACCTGGCCTCGCGCCACCCGCGGCACCGACCGGCCGACACCGACACCGTCCTCACCACCCGCGTCCCTCACTGGCCGGGCGTTGCCCGCGCTGGACCTGGTTGACGCCGGCCAGGCGCCGGTGCCGCTGCGCGGCCTGCTGCCCGCCATGATCATCCTGGTGGACGACTGCGCGTGCCCGGACGTCGTCGCCGAGGCCGTCGCCGCAGCGCCCGCCGGGGTCACCGTGGTCACCGTGACCGAAGGGCGGGCGGTCAGCACCCCACCGCCGATCAACGGCGTCCGGGCACTTGCCGACCCCGCCGGCGGGCTGCGCTCGTTCCTGGGGCCCGGTGCCGCGACCGCACTGCTGGTCGACCGCACCGGCGTGGTCACCCGGGTGCTGCCCGACCTCGGGCCGGTCGACGCGTACCGGGACGACCTGAGCGCCCTCGCCGCCTGACCGGCCCTCACCGCCCGACCGGCCCGCGCCGTCTGAGGGGCCTGCCTAGCGCGGAGGCAGGGCGACGAGCTGCACCTCGACGTCGATGGGCTGGTCGCCGACGGCCGACAGGGACACCCGGAACGGCCCGCCACCGGGCAGCACCTCGGCCGAGGCGACCGAGCCGTCGCAGTCGATGCGCGGCGGGCCGGCGATCTCGGCCCCGGTGCCCGTCACCGCCATGGCGCCCGGTCGGGTGCACCGGTACTGCAGCAGATAGCGGGAGCCGTCGTCGGACGCCTGCCTGGTCAGCCCCTGGCCCGGCGCGAGTTCCCGGTCCTCCCGCCAGATCGTCTGGTGGAACGACGGCAGGTCACTCCCCGAGGAGAGCACCCCCTCGTCGCTGTCGATGCCGGTGAGCGCGCCCGTCGTGGGGTCGATCAGCGACGGGCGGCGCTGGAAGCTGATGATGTCGCCGGTCTGCGGATCCACCCGCATCGTCACCCGCTCATCGAGCGCACCGGAGGCGACGACCCGGTCCAGGTCGGTGCTGACGCTCGACGCGGCCGTCGGCGGGCCGGCCGACCCGGCCGTCGGGGCAGGGGCGGCGGCCCGCCACCACCAGCCGCCCACCGCCAGCACGGCCAGGGTCACCCCGACCAGCACCACCGACCGCAGCCGATCGTCCGCCGTGTCCATGGTGCTGAGCGTACCGCCGGGCCGCGCGGAGATCACTCCTGTCGATCGAGAAGGGCCGCGTACAGGGTGAGGCCGGGGCCGAACGCCAGCATGACGATCCGGCGGGGCGCCGTGGCCGCGCGGCTGAGCCGATCCACGATCAGCAGCACCGTCGGCGAGGAACAGTTGCCGTGCTCGTCGAGCGTCGCCCGGGACGCCGCCAACGCCTGCGGCGGCAGAGCCAACTCCCGCTCCACCACGTTGAGGATCCGCGGCCCACCCGGGTGCACCGCCCAACCGTCCACCTCGGAACCGGTCGTGCCGTGCCGGGCCAGCAGGTCGTCGACCAGAGCACGCACATGCCGGGACAGCACCTGCGGCACCTTCGGCGACAACCCCATCCGGAAACCGGCGTCGGTCACGTCCCAGGTCATGTGGTCCGCCGTCGAGGTGTCGGTGACCGAGGTGACCTCACGCAGCGCGTACCCCCGACCATCCGGCACCACCACGGCGGCGACCGCGGCGTCCGAGAAGAGCGCGTGCGAGACGATCTGCTGAGTGTCCACCCGGGCGCTGGACGGCTGGATGTGCAGGCTGGTCAACTCCGCGCAGAGCAGCAGCGCCGGACGCCCCCGGGCGGTGACGAAGTCACTCGCCGCGCCCAGCCCTGGCAGTGCTGCGTAGCAGCCCATGTGACCCACGAACATCCGCTGCGTGTCCGGAGCCATGCCGAGATCCCGGGCCAGCAGGATGTCCAGCCCCGGGGTGGCGTACCCGGTGCAGGAACAGACGATGAACAACCCCACGTCGCCGGCACCGAGCCCGGCCGCCGTCAACGCACGACCGACCGCCTCCTTACCCAGCGGCAACGCCTCCACCTGGTAGCGGCGCATCCGGCGTTCGGTCGGCCAGTCCGAGACGTCCTCCAACAGGGGATTGACGGCCGCCTGCCGCCGGGTCACCCCCGAGTTGGCGAAGATCCGCTGAGCCAACGACCGGGTGGTGCCGGAGAAGTGCCGGGAGAAGAAGCCCTCCCACAACTCGTCCTGCGAGGCCGACGGCGGCTGCGCCGTTCCGAGCCCCGCGATCACTGGTACGGGCACGATCCCCACCTCTCGTCCGAAGCTGTCCTCCCCCGGTCCGTCCCCCCGGCCATCGTGCCCGGCCGTCGCACCACCTCACCCGAGCCGCGCCGGCTCACCAACGCGGAGTCGATCCGTCGCGGTCCGGGTCGCCGCCCAGCGCGGCGATGCCCAGCCAGTCGGCGCAGACATCCGACGTCGCCGGGTGCAACGACCCGCAACGGGCGTCCCGGTAGAGCCGCTCCAACGGATGGCCGCGCCGCGTCGCCGAGGTGCCCGCCGCCTCCAGCACCGACGCCGCCACCTCGGCGGCCGTGGTGCCGGCGAGCAGCTTGGCCCGCCACACCCACCGGTTGGTCTCCGCGTCGCCCGGCGCATCGTCCACCCGGCGGGCCGCCTCGGCGACCACCAGCCGGGCCGCCGCGGTCGCCGCGTCCGCCCGCCCCAACCGCGCCCGCACCGCCGGCAGGCCGGCCAGGTTGCGGGCGTTGAGGTGCTCGGCCGCCGCGTCGATCGCCGCCTGGGCCACCCCCACGTAGACCGCCGCGTAACTCGCCACCAGCCAGTGCGGCATCAGCTGGGCGACCACCAGGGCCAACCCCTCCACCCCACCGAGCAGCCGGTCGGCCGGCACGGTGACGTCCAGGTGCAGGTCATGCGAGGAGGTGGCACGCATGCCGAGCGCGTCCCAGGTCGGCTCGACGGTCAACCCGTCGCCGGCCGGCACCAGGAACTGGGACACCACCGACTGGTCGGCGGCACTGCGCGCGGCCACCAGGTAGCCGTCGGCGTGCCCCGCCCCCGAACAGAAGGTCTTGCTGCCCTTGAGATGCCAGCCGCCGTCGGTCGCCTCGTAGACCGTACTCAGTTGCGAGAGCCGTGCGCCGGCACCGCGTTCGCTCATCGCGACCGCGTACCACGAACCCTGCGCCGCCGCGGTGAGCAGCCGATCCCGGGCGGCCAACGCCTCGTCCGGCACACCCAGCGCCTCGGCCAACTCCTCGGTGACGGCACCCAGCGCCCCGGTGACCGACGCGTGCATGTTGAACACCAGGGCCGTCGCGCCGTTGCCCCGGGCAAGCTCGGTGGCCACGGCGGAGTACTCGGCGAAGCTGGCGCCGAGACCACCCAGCGCCCGGGGCACCATCAGCCCGAACAGGCCGGCCTCCCGCAGGTCACGAAAATCCTCGACCGGGAAGGAGCCGTCCCGGTCGTGCTCCGCCGCCCGCGCGGCGAACCGCGGCGCCAACCGGCGGGCCGCCTCCAGCGCGTGCACCGTCATATTCGCCCCCTTCTCGGCGTCCATACCCCCGCCACGGCCGACTATCCCTTGCGGACCCCCCGGCCCTGGTAAAGCACGGCCGTGGAACGGGTCGGCACGATGCGCGGGGCGCGGCCGACCGCCACCGCACCGGAGGACCGGGACGCGCGGGCCCGCCGCACCAACCAGGCCAGCAGGCCGCCCACCTGCGGCCGAATCCCCCGCAGCCGCAGGTCGACGCCGTGCCGGGCGCACTCGGCCACCAGCTCGCGAGCGTCCACAAACAACTGTGGATCGTGGATGCCGCGCGGCACCGTCGGCAGACGCTCGGCGATGCGTACCGCGACGAGCCGCGCCAGCGCCGTGTCGTTCAGGGTGTCCAGCACCAGCAGGCCACCGGGGCGCAGCATCCGACACGCCTCGGCTACCACACGCGGCCACGCCGGCACATGTTCCAGCAGCTCGCCGGCGGAGACCACGTCGGCGCAGCCGTCCGGCAGCGGGACCGACGTGGCGTCGGCCTGCACGACGCGTACCCCGTGCTCGGCGGCCTGGACCAGCGCCGACCGGGTCAGGTCCACCCCGACATGCCGGTAACCCTTACCAGCCAGGTGTGGCGCGAGCAGGCCGGCGCCACAGCCCAGGTCGACGAGGAGCGCGTCGGGCCGACTCGCCGGCGGCACCAGCGCCGCGCGGGCCTCCGCCAGCCAGTGCAGCATCGCGAACGCGCCATCCGGCCGCCACCACTCACCGGCCAGGTCGTCGTACTGGCGCGGATCGTTGCGCGGCAGCACCCGGGGGCCGGTGGACGCCGGGGCCGCAGCCACGTCTCGCATGGCACGAGCGTGGCACGACTGCTCGGTAACGACCAGACTTCCCTTATGTCGTCGAGGGTGTTAGGGCTGGTCAGGGCGAGCCATCCGGAACCGGCCGCAGCGGTGACCACGGTGGCCGGTCTGCTGGCCTGGGGGGTGGGGCACCGACCGTCCGGAATCGCCTCGGTGGTGCTCGCCGTGCTGGCCAGCCAGCTGGCCGTCGGGTGGACCAACGACGCGCTGGACGCCGAGCGGGACGCCACCGTGGGGCGTACCGACAAACCGGTCGCAGCCGGCGCGGTCGGCCGGCGCACCACGGCCTGGGCCGCCGCGGTGGCCGCGGTGGCCTGCCCGCTGCTGGCGCTGACCACGAACCCCACGGCGGCGTTCTGGCTCACCGTCGCCCTGGTCTCCGCGCTGCTCTACGACTGGCCGCTCAAGGCCACCGCGTTCTCGGTGCTGCCCTACGCGGTCTCGTTCGGGGCACTGCCCGCCTTCGTGGTGCTGGCCCTGCCCGGCCAGCCGACCCCGCCGGCGTGGCTGCTCACCGCTGCGGCGTGCCTCGGCGCCGGCGCGCACTTCGCCAACGTGCTCCCCGACCTGGCCGACGACGCCCGCACGGGTGTGCGCGGGCTGCCGCACCGGCTGGGCGCCACCGGCAGCCGGCTCGCCGCCGCCACGCTCCTGCTCGCGGCGACCGCCGCCCTGGTCCTCGGGCCACCCGGGCCGCCGTCGGCGGTCGGCGTCGCGGCGGTCGGCGCGGCCGCCGTGGTACCGCCGCTGAGCTGGTACGCCGGTCGCTCGGCGCTCCGGGCCGGCCGGCGGCCGGTGGCGGCCTTCCGGGGGGTCATGCTGATCGCCCTCATCGACGTGGTCCTGCTGGTGGCGAGCGGTCGGGTGGTGTGACCGGCACCCGGGAAGGTGGCATTGCCGGGTCCGCGTGCGGGCCTCGATCAGCCCCAACTACCCTGGAGCGCGGTCTGCGCGGGTATGGCCACCGTGCCCGGCGTGGAGGCCGGGTGGGGATTGTGACGAGGAGGACCGACGTGACGCGCTCGATCAGGGGATCCCGGCGGGCGGCCCTGTTGCTGTCCGGGATCGCGGCGGCCAGCCTGCTGGCGTCCGGCTGCGGCACCGGTCAGATCGCCGAGACCGCTTTGAAGGAGCCGTCGATCCAGGGCGTCAACCTCACGACCAGCAACGGCTCGTACTCGGTGCGCGGCCTGCTGGTCGACTATCCGGGCCCCGAGGGCTACCGGGCCGGTCAGGACGCCCTGCTCAACGCCGTGATCTACAACGACTCCAAGGAGACGGTGACGGTCACCGTCACCACCGACAGCGCCCGCGAGCTGGTGATCAGCAGCGGTTCGGCGAGCCCGTCGCCGTCCGCCTCGGAGTCCGCGTCGCCCAGCGCGACCCCGTCCGATTCGTCCAGCCCGTCGACCTCCGGGTCCCGCTCGGCCAGCCCGTCGGCGACCCCCTCCGAGACCGGGTCGTCCTCGGCCACCCCGTCCGCCCCGGAGTCGGCGCGGGCGTCGGGTTCGGCCAGCCCCGCCGCGCCGGGTCAGCCGGCCCGCATCGAGCTGGCCCCGCTGAGCTACCTCCAGCTCAACTCCGAGGCCACCACGCAGCTCCGGCTGATCGGCCTGACCGAGGCGCTGCGTTCCGGCCAGAACGTCTTCGTTACCTTCGACTTCGGTAACGGCAACACGGTCAGCGGCCAGGCGCCGATCGCGGTGCCGCTCACCCCGGCGGCGCCTCCCTCGCCGATCATCGAGCGTGAGGGCGGCTACGAGGGCAACGAGGGCGGCACGACCCACGACTGACCCGGCACCCCGACATCGACGAACGCCCCGGCGTGGTGACCACCACGCCGGGGTGTTTTCGTCGTACGAGAGGGCTAGCGTCCTGATGTGACCACCTCCCGATCGACCTCTCCGCGCGGCGGGACGGCCGGTGCCCCCCGCGCTCGGTCCGCCCCACGCGATCCGCGTCCGGCCTACGAGTGCGACGCCTGCGGGCACCAGCCACCCAAGTGGGTGGGGCGCTGCCCGGAGTGCGGCGAGTGGGGTTCGGTGGTCGAGTCCACGGTGACCGGGCCGACCGTCTCCGGGCGGGTGGTCAGTTCCCGGATGCCGTCCGAGCCGGCCCGACCGATCGCCACCATCAGCGCCGCTCCGGCCCGCGCCCGACCCACCGGGGTGAGCGAGCTCGACCGGGTGCTGGGCGGTGGCCTGGTCCCGGGCGCGGTGGTGCTGCTCGCCGGCGAGCCCGGGGTGGGCAAGTCGACCCTCCTGCTGGACGTCGCACAGCAGTGGGCGGTGGGCGCCGGCAGCCCGTCGCTGGTGGTCAGCGGTGAGGAGTCGGTCAGTCAGGTGCGGTTGCGTGCCGAGCGGATGGGCACGCTGCACGACCAGCTCTACCTCGCGGCCGAGAGCGACCTGGCCTCCGTGCTCGGGCACCTCGACGCGGTCAAGCCGGGCCTGCTGGTGCTCGACTCGGTGCAGACCATCTCGACCACCGGCACCGAGGGGGTGCCGGGCGGGGTGACCCAGGTCCGGGCGGTCACCGCGGCCCTGGTGTCGGTCGCCAAGGAGCGGGGCATCGCCACCGTGCTGGTCGGGCACGTCACCAAGGACGGCCAGGTCGCCGGCCCCCGGGTGCTGGAGCACCTGGTGGACGTGGTGCTGCACTTCGAGGGCGACAAGCACTCCTCGTTGCGGCTGGTGCGCGGCGTCAAGAACAGATTCGGCGCGGCCGACGAGGTCGGCTGCTTCGAGATGCACGAGGGCGGCATCAGCAGCCTCGCCGACCCGTCCGGCCTGTTCCTGACCCGCTACTCGGAGCCGGTCCCCGGCACCTGTGTGACCGTGGCCATGGAGGGGCGTCGTGCCCTGGTCACCGAGGTGCAGGCACTGATCGGCGCGACGGTGGCCGGTTCACCCCGCCGCACCGTCTCCGGCCTCGACTCGGCCCGGCTGGCGATGGTGCTCGCGGTGCTGCAACGTCGTACGGAGCGCTTGACACTGCACGACCGGGAGGTCTTCGCGGCCACCGTGGGTGGCATCCGGGTGGTGGAGCCGGCCGCCGACCTGGCGGTGGCGTTGGCGGTCGCCTCCGGCGGGCTCAACCTGGCCATCGCACCGCACCTGGTGGCGATCGGCGAGGTGGGGCTCACCGGCGAGGTGCGTCGGGTCGGTGCGGTGCCGCGTCGGCTGGCCGAGGCGGCCCGGCTGGGGTTCAAGGTGGCGCTGGTGCCGCCCGGCTGTGGCCCGGAGAGCACCGGTGCCGGCCCCGGGCAGATGCGGGTGACCGAGGTCACCGACGTCCGTTCCGCACTGCATCATGCGGCGCGCGCGTCCGCCGAGTGACCCACCGTGCCGGCGCGGAGGGCGATACCGGACAGCACGCCGCAAGCGGGCAACGGTTGTAAGGGCGGCATCGTGACACATCACAGTAACCACGACAGCACCCACCGCACGGCAGTCCGTAGACTGTGCCCGTGCCGATCGACCGCGATACCACCAAGCCAGCCGGCGCGCCGCCCCACGCCCGCACCGGCGCCGTGGGCTCGCCCGCCCGCCCGATCAGCGTGAGCGTGACCGCGGGGGCCACCGGGAGCGCCGGGGACCCGCTACGGGCCAACCTCGCCCTGATGGCGCCCGGCACCGCGCTGCGCGACGGTCTGGAGCGCATCCTGCGCGGCCGCACCGGCGCGCTCATCGTCCTCGGCTACGACAAGGTCGTCGAGGGTCTGTGCACCGGCGGCTTCCCCCTGGACGTGGAGTTCTCCGCGACCCGGGTGCGCGAGCTGTGCAAGATGGACGGCGCGGTCGTGCTCTCCAGCGACGGCACCCGGATCGTCCGGGCGGCCGTGCACCTGATGCCCGACCCGTCGATCCCGACGGAGGAGTCCGGCACCCGGCACCGCACCGCCGAGCGGGTGGCGCGGCAGACCGGCTACCCGGTCATCTCGGTCAGCCAGTCGATGCGGATCATCAGCCTCTACGTCAACGGTCAGCGCCACGTGCTCGACGACTCGGCGGCCATCCTGTCCCGCGCCAACCAGGCGCTGGCGACCCTGGAGCGCTACAAGCTCCGCCTGGACGAGGTCTCCGGGACGCTCTCCGCGCTGGAGATCGAGGATCTGGTTACCGTCCGGGACGCGGTGGCCGTGGTGCAGCGGCTGGAGATGGTCCGCCGGATCGCCGACGAGATCGCCGGTTACGTGGTCGAGTTGGGCACCGACGGCCGGCTGCTCGCCCTCCAACTCGACGAGCTGATGGCCGGCGTGGACGCCGACCGGACGCTGGTCATCCGCGACTACCTGCCGGTCGGGCGCAAGTCCCGCACCCTGGACGAGGCGCTTGTCGAACTGGACCTGCTCGGCGCCACCGAGCTGATCGACCTGGTGTCGGTGGCCAAGGCGATCGGCTACCCGGCCGCATCGGACGCGCTGGACGCCGCCGTCAGCCCCCGTGGCTTCCGGCTGCTGGCGAAGGTGCCGCGGCTGCCGGTGGCGGTGGTCGACCGGCTGGTGCTGCACTTCGGCAGCCTCCAGCGGCTGCTGGGCGCGACCGTGGAAGACCTGCAGGCCGTCGAGGGTGTCGGCGACGCCCGTGCCCGGGGCGTCCGGGAGGGGCTGTCCCGGCTCGCCGAGGCGTCCATCCTGGAGCGGTACGTCTGATCCGGCTCAGCCGGTGATGGTGAGCTTCACGGGAGCGCTGAGCTTCGTGCCGACCCGGGCGAGCACCTGGTAGGTGCCCGCGGGCGGGAACGGCCCGGCCGCCAGGCCGTTGTCGTCGCAGCGGGTGGTGTCGCGCCCGTTCCAGCCCACCTGGTAGGAGCGCTCGAAGTCGGGCGTGAAGGACTGCACGTCGGAGCCCTGGACCTTGCCGCAGGTGTCGGACGACCAGACCTTCTCGGCACCTGACTTGATGAAGATCTCCTGAAGGTCGGCGCCGACGTTGCGGCTGCACGTCCTCTCGGAAACGTTCTTGATCTTGAGCTGGAGGTCGACGACCATCCCGCGCTGCACCGAGACCGGCCGTGCCACCGACGTCACGCTGATCTCGGCGTCGGTGCAGGTGCCGTCGTCCACCGAGCCGGCGGCCGTACCCGGCGGCGGGTTGTTGCTGGTGATCTCGGGGCTCGGACCCGTCGTGGCCGGATCAGCGGACGCGGGCACCGACGGGGCGCCGGTCTGCGGAGTCAGCACCGGCCCACCGGCCCCCGGCGGCGCAGCGGACGACGCCGAGGGCGACCCGCCCGCCTTCGGCCGGCCGCCGTCGGAACGACCCGAGCCGGTGCACGAGTAGAGCAGGACAATCAGGAAGAGAAGCCCCGCTCCGAGTACGACGGCGCGACGCCGCCAGTACACGGCGGGTGGCAGGGGGCCGACCGTCAGACGCATGATGCCCCCCACGGTAGCCGCGCGACGCCCAGCAGTCCGGCGCGACGCGCCGGAAAGGCCACGACCCGCCACTCCAACCCTCCACTGAGGACAGCAGCGGCGCGGGCCCCGTTCAGAGGTAGACCTTGCGCTGATAGACCGCGTGCGCACTTGCCACCCGGTCCAGGAACAGCAGCCCCGCGCAATGGTCGATCTCATGCTGCAAGGCCCGCGCCTCGAAGCCGTCGGTCACCAACCGGACCGACTCCCCACTGCCCGGCAGATCACCCTCCACCACCAGCCGGCTGGCCCGCTTCACGTCCCCGGTCAGATCCGGCACCGACATGCACCCCTCCCGGCCCGGCTTCCACCGGGTGGCCTCCACCACCCGGGCGTTGCACAACACGAAGGTGCCGTGCACCGTGACCGCCTTCGGATGCCCCGTCACATCGACCGCGAAAACCTGGGCGCCCACCCCGATCTGCGGCGCCGCCAACCCGACGCAACCCGGCGAGACCCGCATGGTCGCCACCAAATCGGCGGCCAACCGGACCGTCTCCTCGGACGTCGGATCGACCACACCGCCGGCCCGACTCAACACCGGATGCGGGGCCGACACCACCGCCCGGATCTCGCCCTCGACGGACAACGACTCCGGCGTCCAGTCACCCAGACCGGCGTACGCCCCGCCCTGCCCGCCGGTCACAGCAGATCCGGGTCCGCCGGCCGGAGCGTGACCTCCACGCCCAACTCGGCAGCCGTCCGATCCAACCGGTCGACGAGCGTCTCGGCCACCCCCGCCGGCAACTCGACTTCGGCCAGCACCACATAGAGCGAGCCCGCCAAGCGGGTACTCAGATCGGTGACGTTCCCTCCCGCGTCCACCAGCACCCGGGTCATCGCCGCCACGATGCCCATCCGGTCCGAACCGTGCACCGCCATCACGTACGGCTCACCCCCCGGAGGCACCTCGCCGTCCGGGGTGACCGCGCGTACCGTCGCCAGCAGTTGACCCTCCGCGGCCAGCGGCGCCAACGCGGCCTCGACCTCCTCGGCGGCCGGACCGGTGCAGATCAGGGTCATCGCGAAATGCCCCCGCAGCCTCGTCATCGTGCTGTCGGTGAGGTTGGCGCCCAGCCGGGCCAGCACCTCCGCGACATCGGCCACGATGCCCGGCCGGTCCCGACCGATGACGGTGATCGCGAGCTCGTTCATCCGCGCATTCTCCCCGATCCGCCCGCCGCCGCCGCGACACCCCGCCCGATCCGCCCATCCAGCGGGAACACGCCCCGTGACATCATCGACGACGCCATGACTCAACCCGATTTCGCCACCCTGGTCAGCCGATGGTTCCAGCAGAACACCCGGGACCTGCCGTGGCGTGCACCCGGCGTCACCCCGTGGGCCATCCTCGTCAGCGAGGTCATGCTCCAGCAGACGCCCGTCGTCCGGGTGGTGCCGGCCTGGCAGGCATGGCTGGCCCGCTGGCCCGACCCGGCCTCGTTGGCGGCGGACACCCCCGCCGAGGCGATCCGGATGTGGGGACGCCTCGGCTATCCCCGCCGGGCCGTCCGGCTGCGCGAATGCGCCGTCGCGATCGTCGACCGGCACGGCGGCCAGGTGCCCGACCGGCTGGAATACCTGCTGGCACTGCCGGGAGTCGGCACGTACACGGCACGCGCGGTGGCCGCGTTCGCGTACGGGCAGCGGCACCCCGTCGTCGACACCAACGTACGTCGCGTGGTGTACCGGGCCGTGGCAGGTGAACCGGACGCCGGACCGGTCACCCGACCGGCCGACCTGGTCGCCACCGAAGAGTTGCTGCCGGCGCAGCCGGCCGCCGCGGCACTGGCCAGCGCCGCGTTCATGGAACTGGGCGCGGTGATCTGCACGGCCCGATCACCACGCTGCACGGCCTGCCCGGTCGAGTCGGTCTGCGCGTGGCGGGCCTCCGGCCAGGAGGCACCGGCCGGACCGACCCGTCGCCCGCAGCGGTACGCGGGCACCGACCGACAGGTACGCGGACTGCTGCTCGGGGTACTCCGGGAAACCACCGGGCCGGTGCCACACCAGCGCCTGGACCAGGTCTGGACCGACGACGTCCAGCGTGCCCGCGCCCTGGCGGGGCTGGTCCAGGACGGGCTGGTCGAACCGGTCGACACCGATTCCTTCCGCCTGGCCGGTGACGGCCCGACCCCACCGGCGGCAACCCTCACCCCCTGACCCACCCCGCCCCGGTCTGTGGCTGGTCGGCGGCATCAGCCTGAGCGGGATGAACGAGCGCGCACAGAAAGGGCGGAGCCCCGGTGGCTTGTGCCACCGGGGCCCCGCCCTTTGCTGCTGGTAGTGCTACTCGTCCGCGCCTGCGGTGGCGGTGCTGCCGCCGAGGTCGGCCGGCACGGCGTCCGGAACTTCCACCGGCTTCTCCGCGCCCCGGAAGACGAGCTTGGACTTGTCGATGTCGTTCGGGTCGCCCTCGCAGTCCACCACGACGATCTGACCCGGGGTCAGCTCGTTGAACAGGATCCGCTCGGACAGGTTGTCCTCGATGTCGCGCTGGATCGTGCGACGAAGCGGACGGGCACCGAGCACCGGGTCGAAGCCCTTCGCCGCCAGGTACTTCTTGGCGTTGTCGGTCAGCTCCAGACCCATGTCCTTGTTGCGCAGCTGCGTCTCGATCCGCTGGATCATGATGTCCACGATCGAGAGGATCTCGGTCTGGCGCAGCTGGTGGAAGACGATGGTGTCGTCGATCCGGTTGAGGAACTCAGGCCGGAAGTGCTGCTTGAGCTCGTCGTTGACCTTCTGCTTCATCCGGTCGTAGTTGGACTCGGAGTCCTCCGACGCCTGGAAGCCCAGCGACACCGCCTTGGCGACGTCACGGGTGCCCAGGTTGGTGGTCAGGATGATGACCGTGTTCTTGAAGTCCACGATCCGACCCTGACCGTCGGTGAGCCGACCGTCCTCCAGGATCTGGAGCAGCGTGTTGAAGACGTCCGGGTGGGCCTTCTCGATCTCGTCGAAGAGGACCACCGAGAACGGCCGACGCCGCACCTTCTCGGTCAGCTGCCCGCCCTCGTCGTAACCGACGTAGCCGGGAGGGGCACCCACGAGCCGGGAGACCGTGTAGCGGTCGTGGAACTCGGACATGTCCAGCTGGATGAGGGCGTCCTCGCTGCCGAAGAGGAACTCGGCGAGCGCCTTGGACAGCTCGGTCTTACCCACACCGGACGGGCCGGCGAAGATGAACGAGCCCGACGGGCGCTTCGGGTCCTTCAG
>NZ_JBFAHZ010000022.1:0-96279 GCF_040654415.1 Micromonospora sp. NPDC050695 | reverse complement strand
GCCCTACGAAAGAACAGCCGAAACCCGCGCCGATCCCTACAACTACCAGGAATCACCTAGAACGGACATATCTCTACCTTGCGAACGCCCTGGGTCCGTCACCAGTCGAACACCTCGACGTGAGGCTACTGGAGAACCAGACTCGGCCTCGCTTGCGGGCGATCCAGGAGGGAGCTCGATCAGCACAGTCGGACATTCGATCTCGTATCCACGAGACCAGGTAACAGAGCCGATAAGGTCACGCGGAGTGGGTGCGATCGAGCCGTCTAGGGCGCGGGGATGGCGCACGACGCGGGTGTGCATCGCACCGCGACCCGCTACGTTCGAAGAGCGCCACGCAGTAGCGCCTTCACCGATGAAAACTCGGCCGGAACGAGTCGTCGTCACGGCCCCATCCGCATAGTGTACAGTGCGACCCCGAATCATTCGGGCTAAAGAAACCGCGTAAGAATCCTTGCCGCCGGATCCCGCGTGACAAACGATCAGCTCGATCGATTTCGCCTTCGACCCATATCGAGCTATCCATGCAGCAAGTGTCTTTGCCGGCACGACACCACCCTCGACCACCGGCATGTGCTGTGCACGTCCATTGCGCTGAACTAGCATGGCATGTGCGAAAACCCGCAACGTCCCGGCGTCTTTAGGAAATGCGGATGCGGCACGGAGAGTCTCGGCCTCAAGGATGTCGGCGAGAATGATGGCACTATCGGTGAATATGGCACCCTTGGGGGGAGCATCTGATGCGTCCCAAACGCCGATGCTATCGGGTCGAAAATGATCGTCCATTTGTTCTTAACTCCCTTTCGGGAACAAGGTGTTACTTCCGGGATGGCCTGTATGTTCAACGCACATCCTGAACCAGAGGTTCATCCTGGCGGTGGTTTGTCGCGTTCGTCATCTTTCTCTGCTCTGTGGGGTTACCTGAGGTGGATGTTGGGTCGAGCGGTTGGGGCGCCGGTGGAACCCAGCCGAGTCACCCATCGCCACCCCTGCACCAACCGGCAGCAGGTGACCACCGCTCCATCAAAGTGGGGGTAACTCAGAGCCACCCTTTTGGCACTACCCAGGTTGATGCGTTCGAGAGGGTTTGTGGATTTAAGGGCTCTGTCTCGCATTCGGCTCTGGCTCACATTCGGTGGTGACATTTCGTGACGGCATCGCCAGCGTCCGCCCAAGCCTCCGGTGCTCGCGCTTCGGTGCTGATCGGTCCCCGCCTGGCTGCCACAACCACAATCCGCTACACCGCTTGCCCTGACTGCACCAATTTGGGCAGCTGTACGCACACGAAGATAGGCCACTACTCCCAGTCACCACCCGCAAGTGAGTCAGAGCCGTTGGCGAGACAGTCCCCGCCGAAGGCCAGCAATGAGACGATGTTCGGATGGTCCACTCGGTGAAGCGCCTCGACCTCGCGCCGGAAGGGCACCCGCTGGATCTCGTCGGCGTTACGCCGAGAGATCAGCTTCAGGGCGACGTGGGCCCTGTCTCCCTGTCAGGGGTCAGTGAATCGACGGCGGCGGGCGTGAGACAGGAGCTACGCCCAAGTTCGCGTGAGTGCTTCTCAAGGGATGAAATACCGGCGTCGAACAGCTACGAACGATAGACAGGTTCCATGTAGGGGCTGTGCTCGTAGGCCAGGCGCTCAAGGTCTACGACAGCTTCCTCGATAGCGGCGGCGACACCGGCGTCTTCGTGGGCTTGAACATGGTCGCACCATGAGCGAGACACCATGACTAGATCATGGGCGATATCAACACACGCCCACTCCGGGTTCCCTGTGCTTACTCGTTGCCATGTCACACCGCGGGGGCCGGTGCCGACCGGGCACCGGCCCCCCGCGGATGTCACCTGAGGCCGAAGGCCCGCATGACGGTCTGCGTGACACCGCCGCCGTTGCGCTGCTTGGCGGTGACGCGGATGGACACGTAGTCGGCGCGGTGCGGCGCGTTCAGGGACGCCGTCCAGGTGCCCTTGCGTTCCTTCAGGTCCTGCCGCTGCCAGGTGCGCCCGTCGTCGTAGGAGACCTCGAGGCCGAGTGCGGAGACCCCGTCCCGGGCGGCGGTGCTGCCCACCACCACCGGCGTGATGGCGAGGTCGGTCCGGCGCGTAGCGCGGCCTGCCAGGTCCAGATCTGTCCCGTAGTCCAACTGGACCAGTGGGATGGCCTGCACGTCCTCGGCCGCACCGGAGAGGAAGTTCCACTCGGTGCGCCCGCTGCTGGAGTACGGGCTGTAGTCCGGGTTGGTCTCCGTCTCGACGACCAGCCGGTACGGCAGCTTCTGCGGTGACAACTCGCTGGCGTTGAACTTCGGCCACCCCTCCAACTGAACCAGCTGCTTGTCGCCCTGGTACAACGTGATCCGCTGGAGCATGCCGCTGCCGCCGCTGTGCGCGGCGCCCGCATCACCGAATCCCTGGATGTAGGCGCTCAGGTAGCCCTCGCTGCGGAATGGGATCTCGTTGGTGAGCAGACGTGGCCGGGTGATGGGCCCGAACCAGCGGTCCTTCTGGTCGCTGCCCGGCCGGTAGGCGATCTCGTCCGTGTGCGATCGCGTCCAGCCGTCGACGTAGGCGTCCTGCTTCCACCTGATGCCGTCACCGGCGGAGACCCAGTCGGTACGCGGCCCCGGGGTGACCGGATCGAACGGGAACGAGCGGGCGGCGGACCACTCGTACGGCGGGAAGTCCACCCGCGTCTCGGCGGACCGCTTGCCCGGCGGCGGGGTGAACTGGAGGTCGATCCGGGCGAGGCTGCGGGGGTCGGTCCTGGCCGACGGGTCACTGGGCACCCCGCCACGGTGGTAGTCGACCAGGTCGTACAGGTATTTCGGCGAGGGGTGGGCGGTGACGGTGAGTCGTACCCCCTTCCGGCCGGCGGCGGTGATCGTCGTGATCAGGGTTTCGCCCTCGCCCTTGACCAGCGAGGCGACCGGGACCGGCCCGGCGGTCGTGCCGTCGGCGTTTCCGTACCAGCCGCTGGTGCGGCCTTCGCCGTCGTTGACCACGAGGAGCATCGCCGCGCCGGCGGCCTGCGCCGCCGCCACCTGGTCCGCGGGGGTCACGGCGTCGCTGTCGCGTACGACCACGGCCCTGCCGCGGGCGGACACGCCGGTGTAGTCGGCCTTCGAGCCGGTGCCGGCGAAGACGGCGTCCAGGCGCGAGGTGCCGTCGGGCAGCGGTCGGGAGCCGGGTTGCACGAGGGGGTCGCCGACTCGGTGGCCGTTGTGGATGATCTCCAGCGGCGTCTGTGCGGCGCGGATCCGGGTGGTGAAGACGAAGCTGCCCTTCGTCACCTTGTCCCTGGTGGGCAGTGCCCACAGGCTGTCGTAGGTGGTGCCCGGCCAGAACGTCTCGCGCAGGGCGCTTCCGTCGCTGGGCGTCGGCTCGCGGGACGTGAACGAGCGGTAGACGTCGATGCGGCTGTTGGTGACGGCGGTCGGCTGGGTGGTCGCGACTGTGACCTGGCGGGCCTTCGAGGCGTCGAGGTCGACGACCCGGTTGCTCGTCAGGTCCACCTCGGGGGCGGTCAGCATCGCGAGCCCGAGGGAGTGGGCGCCGTGCAGACCCTTTACGTCGGTGGCGGCGACGACCGTGTAGGAGCCGGGGTCCCAGCGGCTGGTGAGCTTCCCGTCCCGTACCCACATGAAGGTGGAGATCCCGTCGGCGCTGACGATCTCCACCTCGCCGCTCGCGGGCTGTCCGGCGCGGTCCTTGAGGTTGATGGTCAGGTCGTACTTCTTGGATTCCACGGCGACCCCGACGGCCGTGTGCACCTCACCGGCCGGGTGGCGGGCGGTGACCTGGGCGGAGTAGCGGCCGGCGGCGAGCCCTTCCGGGTCCACCACCACGTCGACCGTCGACGTGCCGTGCGCCGGCACCGTGACCTGGGCGGCGCTCGCCGTGAACGTCGTGGCGGGGGAGTCGCCGCGATCGACGGAGAGATCGAGCGTGAGGGGGCTGCCCGTGGTGTTGGTGTAGCTGATCTTCCGGGTGATCCGCTGCGGCTGGATGCCGGGCGACCAGCCGACGAGGCCGGCGTCCACCGACCCGGTCGCGATGATCTGGTCCTGGTGGTAGGCGGCGGCCACGTTCAGCCGACCGCTGCCGGCCCGGTAGGCGTTGTAGTCGGGCGTGCGCACGCTGGTGCCCATCAGGGCGTCCTTGATCTGCTGCGCGCTCCACTGCGGGTGCTTCTGGGCCAGCAGGGCGGCGGCCCCGGTGACGTGCGGCGCCGCCATGGAGGTGCCGCTGTCCAGCTGGTAGAAGCCCTCACCCCAGGTGAGGTGCTGCGAGCGGGCCGCGAGCACGTCCACGCCGGGTGCGGTCATGTCGGGCTTCAGGGCGTCGTCGGCCATCCGCGGGCCGGCGCTGGAGAAGTCGGCCAGGTGGTCGGAGCCGTCGACCGCGCCGATGGTGAGCGCGGCGTCCGCGGTTCCCGGCGCTCCGAGGGTGTACGGGTCGGGTCCGCTGTTGCCGGCGGAGACGACGAAGAGCGCGCCCGTCTCGGCGGTCAACTGGTTCAGGGACTGGCTCAGCGGATCGTCCTGGGTGTGCCAGGCGTTGACCCCCAGGCTCATGTTGATCACCTTGGCGTGTTCGGTCCGCGCCGCCCACTCCATGCCGGCGATGATCCCCGAGATCGACCCGCTTCCGTTGCTGTCGAGGACCTTGCCGATCACCAGGCTGGCGTCGGGGGCGACCCCTCGTTCCTTGCCGCCGGAGGCGGCGCCGGTGCCGGCGACGGTGGAGGCGGTGTGGGTGCCGTGTCCGTTGCGGTCGATGATGTCCTCGCCGGGGATGAAGCTGCGCGACGCCACCACCCGGTTCGCGAGGTCCGGGTGGGTCGTGTCCACTCCGGTGTCCAGCACGGCGACGCGGACGCCGCTGCCGGTGCCCCCGGCGGCCCAGGCGGCGGGGGCACCGACCTGCGCCGTGGTGTCGGCGAGGGCGGCCTTCGCCCGGCCGTCGAGCCACACCGTGTCGACGCCGGCGGTAAAGGAGGGCGTGGCCGTGCCGGCGCTCCGGCCGCTCGACGGCGGAGCCGCCTGCGCCGCACCGCCGGTGAGGGCCGACCAGAAGTCGGCGGCCTGCGCCCGACGCGTACGGATCGCCTGGCCGCCGATCGAGGGCAGGTCCAGAGTGGTCTGCGCGCCGGGCAGCGCGGCGCTGGCCCGGAGGGCCGCCGCACCCGTCGTACGGGTGACGATCAGGGGGAGTGCGCTGGTCCGCGCGTCGTCGAAGCCCTGGGCGACGAGTTGGGTGACGTCGAAGAGCTGCTTGTCGAGTCGACCGGTCGCGAGGTACGGCATCGCCTCGTCCGGGTACACATAGGTGTCCCCACCCTCGGTGGCGACGCGGACGGCGCCGGTGGCGCCCGGCGCGCGCTCCACGTCCACGCCGGGCGGCGTCCCGTCGCGTCCCGGCGTCACCGTCACCGTGTCGCCGGTGATCAGCGTGACCGTGACCGGTGCGCGGTCGGCGGTGCCGGTCGTGGCCGGTGGCGCCGGCGGCGGTGGGGACGCGGGGGCGCCGTGGGCCGTCGTGGGGGTGACCAGAGCGGTGACGAGGGTGACGCCGACCGCTGCTGCCGCAGATCTTCGGGTGAGAGAGAGCCGCACAGTGCCTCCAGAGTTGAACCTGGAGGGATCCGATCACCTCGGGGGATTCATGTAAAGATCATCAACTTTGCCGGGAGGTTGCGGGATCGTTGCGTACCGGTGGGCTCACCTGGGGCCCCGGTCCCGTGAATTCGGCGCGGACCCACGTGCCGAGGTTGCGCCCTTCGGCGAGGATGGGCGCATGTCTTCATTCGGTAGGTGGTGGGGCCGGCTCAGCGCGGTCCTCGGTACGGTCGTGCTGGCGGTGTTCGTGCCCGTCGCGGCCTGGGCGTCCACGGGCACCGGCGAGCTGGTGGTGGAGGCGGCCCGACGGCGGTCCCGCGGCGGCGGGTTCGGATTCCTCGGGCTGCTCTGCTGCCTGGTGGTGGTGGCGGTGATCGTCTTCCTGGTACTGCGACTGGTGCGCAATCGTCGCGGCCCGCAGCGCTGACCGGGGGCGACGGGAGGTCACCAGCGGCCGGCCCTGGGCCGGCCGCCGGTGCTCACACCGCGAGGGCCGCGATGGCCTGCGACAGGAAGCGCGCGGTGGCCTCGCGGGTGCCGTCGCGCTTGACGCGGATGCGCTCGGCGGCGGTGACCAGCAGGGTACGAACCTTGGCGTGCCCCTTGGGCGGTGGCGCCGGTGCCGGACCGAGCAGGTCGGCGATGCTGGCGCCGAACGCGGCGGCGCGCCGCTGGGCCGGGTCGGTGATGCTGCCCTCGGCGTAGCGGCGGACGAGGAGGCTGGCGTTCAGCCCCCGCTCGTGGCCGAGGACGGTGCCGGCCTCGCCGTTCGTGGTCAGAAAGTTGATCACGTCGGTGACCGTGTCCGGGTGCCGGGTGCCCCGGAACGCCGCCCAGTAC
Source organism: Micromonospora sp. NPDC050695 (assembly GCF_040654415.1). NCBI lineage: Bacteria > Bacillati > Actinomycetota > Actinomycetes > Micromonosporales > Micromonosporaceae > Micromonospora > Micromonospora sp. NPDC050695. The sequence goes on along the minus strand of NZ_JBFAHZ010000022.1, from coordinate 89,818 downwards.
ATCGACGCCCGCGCCCACTGGGCTCCCGGCGGGCCGGGGAAGCCGACCACACCCAACTCGGATTTGGTGAGGCGTTGCAGCTCCGGTAGCTGATGCGACCAGGCGAACGACGTGGCGGTCAGCCCGGTCACCACCGGTTGCCGGGCCGGCTCGCCGCTGTCGGCCTGCTCGACAAGCGCCGCGCCCGGCGTCGCCCGCTCGGCGCGGGCCCGCTGCCACAGCTCGAACCAGCTGATCAGCTCGTCCGCGCCGAAGCCCAGCTGCCGCCCCCGGTAGAACTCGCCGCCCTGCGAGCGCAGCCACAGCCACAGCGCCCGGTAGTCGCCGGACGCGTCCATGGTGCCGGCCACCCGGCCGTCGCTGGCCTCGGTGACCTGCTCCGCCCAGGAGATGTACTCCGCCCAGGTCATCCCGCCGCGCGGCTCCGGCACCCGCAACTCCCGCAGCAGGTCCCGGTTGAAGACCACGCCGGCGAGGGTCTGCCCGCTGGCGACCGCCATCGTCCGGCCGTCCACCGTGCCGTAGCGGATCAGGCCCTCCGGCAGGCCGCGCAGGTCCAACCGGTGGTCGGTGACCCGGTCGGTGAGATCGAGGACGATCTGGCGCTGGGTGTACTCGGTCAGCATGGAGTCGTCGAGCTGGATCAGATCCGGCACGTTGCCACCGGCCGCCTGGGTGGCCAGCCGGTCGTAGTAGCCGTCGATGCCCTGCCAGGTGACCCGGAAGGTGACCTGTGGGTTGCGGTCCGAGTAGAGCCGGAGCGCCTTCTCGGTGAGCTCCGCCCGTTTCGCGCTGCCCCACCAGAAGACCGACAGCTCGACCGGCCCGCTCTGGCTGGAGGTGGTGGCGCCGTCGCTGCAACCGGCCAGCCCGCCGGACGCCAGCAGGGGAGCGCCGAGCATCGCGGTGAGCAGGCGGCGCCGGCCCGGGTCGGCGCCGAGGCGGTCGATCGGGGGTCGAACAACGGGCACGGGGGTCTCCTGGCACCTGCGTGGGCAGCGGTCGGACCATTCACGCAGGCGGCGCAGGAGGGTGTCAACGTCCGTCCGGTCACCCCGCGTCGCCCCTCGGCGTGGGTAGTCGGATCAGCCTCTCCGGTGCCGCGTGGTGTACTAGGGCGCGTGGAACTTCTGCACTCGGGCAAGGTCCGGGACGTCTACGCCGACGGCGACGACCTGATCCTGGTCGCCTCGGATCGCATCTCGATCTACGACGTGGCCCTGCCGACGCCGATCCCGGACAAGGGTCGCCTGCTCACCGCGCTCTCGCTCTGGTGGTTCGAGCAGCTCGCCGACCTGGTGCCGAACCACGTCATCTCGTCCACCGACGTGCCCGCCGAGTTCGCCGGGCGGGCGATCCGCTGCCAGCGGCTCGACATGGTCCCGGTCGAGTGCGTCGCGCGCGGCTACCTCACCGGCGGCGGCCTGCGGGAGTACGAGCGCACCGGCACGGTCTCCGGTGTGTCGCTGCCCCGGGGGCTCGGCGAGGCGTCGATCCTGCCCGAACCGATCTTCACACCGTCGAGCAAGGCGCCGATGGGGGAGCACGACGAACCCATCACGTACGACGACGTGGTGGCCAAGGTCGGCGAGGCCACCGCCGAGCGGCTTCGGCAGATCACCCTCGACATCTACCGGCGCGGCGCGGAGCTGGCCGCCGACCGGGGCATCCTGATCGCCGACACCAAGATCGAGCTGGGCTGGGCGCCGGACGGCACCCTGGTCCTCGCCGACGAGCTGCTCACCTCCGACTCGTCGCGGTTCTGGCCGGCCGAGTCGTACCAGCCGGGTCGGGTGCAGTTCTCCTACGACAAGCAGTACGTGCGCGACTGGGCCACCGGCACCGGCTGGGACAAGCAGGCCCCGGCGCCGGACGTACCCGCCGAAGTCGTCGAGGCGACCCGCGCCCGCTACGTCGAGGTCTACGAGAAGCTCACCGGCAACCGCTGGAGCTGAACCACGCGGATCTCAGAACCGGTCCGGCCGACTGTTGCCCGTACGCGCGGCCCGCACCCGGTCCCGCGCCCACCGCAGCGCGTCGCACCCGTCGGATCGGCAGCGCCCACACCCGCCGTCGACGTGATGCTGGGTGATGATCCGCCTGGCCAACAACGGCACCCACTCGCTGCGGGGCAGCTCGCGCTCCAGCATCGCACCTCCAAGAAGGGCAGGTCCGGCCACCGGCCCCTGGTCAGGCAGCCGGACCGCTTCCCCGAGGGCCGAGCTGGCGCGGTGCCACCGGCCCCGGGAAGAGCCTCCCTGTCATACCAGACAGTGTCAAGTCTGACAGCTGCCACATGTGACACTGACGGGTGCGCATAGCGTCCGATCCATGGTCCGCAGGCTGTACGGCAGCGCCGAGCTACAGGAACGTCTCCAGGTGTCCCGCGCTCGCGTCGTGCAGATCACCAGTCGACCGGACTTCCCGGAGCCGTTCGATCGGCTGGCCGGGGGAGCGGTGTGGCTGGTCACGGACGTAGAGGCGTGGATTTCTGAGCACCGGCCGCACCAGGCGCGGGACGCCGAGTCGGACGAGGAGAGCTAACGCTTCCAGAACTGGCGCGGGGCGTAGCCGTCGCGGCGTAGCCAGTGCTCGGTGTAGACGATCCGATCCGCCTCCACCACCACGAGCGGCCCGTCGGGCGGGTCGTCCAGACTGCGTGACCGCTCGACGTGGTCGGACTGCCAGCGCACCGCCGGCCAGTAGTGGGCGAAGTCCTCATCCTGTGAATCGAGGACCCGGGCCCGGCCGAAGAGCTGTGCGCCTCGGCTGCTGGCCTGGCCGACCAGCGGGGCGAAGACGCCGATCGACACCCGGGGGTCGGCGGCGATGTTGCGCATCTTCGGCGAGTTCGCCGCCGCGGTGAACAGCAGCGCGAAGTCGAGGTGGAAATACCGCACGGGGGTGGCCAACGGGCCGTCCGGGCCGGTGGTGGCCAGTACGCACATGTTCTGCGAGGACAGCAGGTTGAGGATCCGCTCCTGCAACCTCGGACGGTCGAGGCGTTCCCGGGGGCTGGGGCCGCCCAGCCACGGGTTGGTCACCGGCACGGCTCACTCCACCCAGTCGAGGGTGCGCTGCACGGCCTTGCGCCACTGGTGCAGCTCCTGCTCGCGCAGCTCCGGGGCCATGGCCGGCTCCCACTGCGCGTCGGAGCGCCACTGCGCCCGCAGGGTGGCCAGGTCGGGCCAGAAGCCGACCGCGAGACCGGCCGCGTACGCCGCGCCGAGGCAGGTGGTCTCGGTGATCCGGGAGCGGACCACCGGCACGTCGAGCACGTCGGCGAGGAACTGCATGAGCAGCCCGTTGGCGGTCATCCCACCGTCCACCCGGAGTCGGCGCAGCGCCACGTCGGAGTCGGCGTTCATCGCGTCGACCACCTCGCGGGTCTGCCACGCCGACGCCTCCAGCACCGCCCGCGCCAGGTGCCCCTTGGTGATGTAGCCGGTCAGGCCGGCGATCACGCCGCGCGCGTCGCTGCGCCAGTGTGGAGCGAACAGCCCGGAGAACGCCGGCACGACGTAGCAGCCGCCGTTGTCGTCCACGGTGCCTGCCAGATCCTCCACCTCCGCGGCCGACGAGATCAGCCCGAGGTTGTCCCGCAGCCACTGCACCAGCGAGCCGGTGACCGCGATGGCGCCCTCCAGGGCGTACGCCGGGGGTTGGCCCTCGATCCGGTAGGCGACCGTGGTGAGCAGGCCGTGTGTCGACGGGACCGGGCTGGCTCCGGTGTTGAGCAGCAGGAAACTGCCGGTGCCGTAGGTGCACTTCGCCTCGCCCGGCTGGAAGCAGGTCTGCCCGAACAGAGCGGCCTGCTGGTCGCCGAGGGCGCTGGCCACCGGCACCCCGGCGAGCACGCCGGTGCCCGTGCCGTACACCTCGGCGGAGCAGCGGATCTCCGGCAGCATCGCCGCCGGCACGCCCATCGCGTCCAGCAGATCCGGATCCCAGTTCAGGGTGGTGAGGTCCATCAGCATGGTCCGGCTGGCGTTGGTCACGTCGGTCACGTGCTCGCCGGTCAGATTCCAGATCAGCCAGCTGTCCATGGTGCCGAACAGCACCTCGCCGCGTTCGGCGCGCTCGCGCAGGCCGTCGACCTCGTCGAGCAGCCAGCGCAGCTTCGGCCCGGCGAAGTAGGTGGCCAGCGGCAGGCCGGTGCGGGTCCGGAACCGCTCCTCGCCGTACGCCGAAGCCAGCTCGCGCAGCAGCGGCCCGGTGCGGGTGTCCTGCCAGACGATGGCGTTGGCCACCGGGCGGCCGGTGGCCCGGTCCCACACGACGGTGGTCTCCCGCTGGTTGGTGATACCCACGGCGGCCAGCCCGGCCGTGTCGGTGCCGGCGGCCCGCAGCGCCTCGGAGACCACCTGCTGGACGTTGTCCCAGATCTCCTCGGCGTCGTGCTCCACCCAACCGGGTCTGGGGAAGATCTGCCGGTGCTCGCGCTGGGCCACGGCGACGATCTCCCCGGCGGAGTCGAAGACGATGCACCGTGACGAGGTGGTGCCCTGGTCGATGGCGGCGACGTACTGGGGGGTCACCGCAGCACCGTACCCAAACCGGCGGCGCGGAGCGACCGACGTCACGCGGGCCTCCGCTTCGCCTACGATGTGCGAACGTGCGCGACATCGCCGTTTTCAGTGGAACCGCCCATCCCGACCTCGCCGCCGAGATCTGCGCCCACCTGGGGGTGCCGCTGCATCCGGTGCGGGTCTCCCGGTTCGCCAACGACTGTCTGGAAGTGCAGCTGCAGGCCAACTGCCGGGAGCGGGACGTCTTCCTGATCCAGCCGCTGGTGCCGCCCGTCCAGGAGAACCTGGTCGAGCTGCTACTGATGATCGACGCGGCGCGGGGTGCCTCCGCCGGCCGGATCACGGTGGTGCTGCCGCACTACGCGTACGCCCGCTCGGACAAGAAGGACGCGCCGCGGATCTCGATCGGCGCCCGGCTCGTCGCCGACCTGCTCACCTCGGCCGGGGCGGACCGGGTGCTCGCGATGACCCTGCACTCGCCGCAGGTGCACGGCTTCTTCAGCGTCCCCGTGGACCACCTGCACGCCCTGCGGGAGCTGGCTAACCACTTCCGGCGCTACGACCTCAGCGACACCGTGGTGGTCTCGCCCGACCTGGGCAACGCCAAGGAGGCCGCCGCCTTCGCCCGGCTGCTCGGCACGCCGGTCGCGGCCGGTGCGAAGCAACGGTTCAGCGACGACCTGGTCAAGATCAGCGCGGTGATCGGCGAGGTCGCCGACCGGGACGTCATCGTGCTGGACGACGAGATCGCCAAGGGCAGCACGGTCGTCGAGCTGATGGAGCACCTGCGCGGCCTGAAGGTCCGCTCGATCCGGTTGGCCTGCACGCACGGCCTGTTCTCCGGCGACGCGCTGCACCGGCTCAGCGATCAGGACGGCGTACTGGAGATCGTCTGCACCAACACGGTTCCCATCCCCGCCGCCAAGCGGGTGCCGAAACTCCAGGTGCTCTCGGTGGCTCCCGCCCTGGCCGAGGCGATGCGCCGGATCCACAACGGAGAGTCCGTCTCCGCCCTCTTCGCCTGACCCCGCGCCGCCCCGACCTCGCCCCGTCCCGTCCCGTCCCGCGATCTTGCAGTTTCTGTCCCCGTGATGGGCGGGTTTGCGTCATTCGTCGGGACAGTTTGTGCAAGATCGGAGGGGTGGCGGGCCGGGGTGGGGGCGGCCCGGCGTGGGTTAGCGGGACGTGTGGTTGGTGAGGGCGCTGGTGATGCGGACGGTCGTGCCCGCGGCGCTGGTGGCGACATCCATGTCGTCGGTCAGCTCACGGGCCAGCCAGAGGCCCCAGCCGCCGGCCGTGTCGGGTGCCGGGCGGCTGCGGTCGCCCAGCCGCTGCGGGCTGATCCCGTGCCCGTGGTCGGCGACCTCGCAGACCAGTGCCCCCGGCTCCTGCCAGAGCCGCAGCCAGCCCCGCCCTCCGCCGTGCCGCACCGCGTTGGTGATCAGTTCGTTGATGGCCAGCACGAAGTCGTCCAACCGTTGGCCGGCCAGCCCGGAGGCGTGCGCGCAGGAGGTGACCGAGTGTCGAATCTCGGTCACCTGGGCCTGGTCGAAGGCCTCGGCGATCAGGAGGGATGGTTCGATGGGCACAACCGTACGCGGTGCGTGCGGATCTGCATTCGTCATGGCCCCGTCCCGACGGCGAATCTCGGAGTATTTCGCGGCATTTCCACCGTACGTCAGGGTTTCCCGAAGCGCACTCGTTGCCTACCGCGCGCGCGTCCCGGCTGTGGCATCCTGACCGCCATGTCGTCGCCGCCCGGTGGTTTCGAGGTGCCACTCTGGCGTGCCCTCGCGGTGTTCCGGTTCGCGTCGCTCGCGTACGTCTGCGCGCTCTCGGTGCGCGACGCCGACCGGTACGCCCACCCGTACGCCGCCGGCGCCCTGGTCCTCGTCATGATCGCCTGGACCGTGGCGACCGCCGTCGGCTACGCCCGTCCGGCCTGGCGGCGCTGGCCGCTGCTGCTGGCCGACCTCGGGGTGGTGATGGCCATCGTGCTGTCCACGCCCTGGGTGGTCGGACGGGAGGCGCTCACCCACGGCGTACCCACCCTGGGGGTGGCCTGGATGGCCGGCCCGGTGCTGGCCTGGGCCGTCGCCGGCGGCCGGCGGCGAGGCACGGTGGCCGCGCTGCTGGTCGCCGGCGCGGACCTGGCGACCCGCGAACGGGTCGGCCAGTCCTCGTTCACCGGGCTGATCCTGATGCTGCTCGCCGGTGTGGTGGTCGGGCACGTGGCCCGACTCGCGGTGGCCGCCGAGGAGCGGCTGCAACACGCGGTGGAGCTGGAGTCGGCCACCCGGGAGCGGGAGCGGCTGGCCCGGGACATCCACGACTCGGTGCTCCAGGTGCTGGCGCTGGTCCAGCGGCGTGGCGCGGACCTGCCCGGGGAGGCCGGCGAGCTGGCCCGGCTCGCCGGCGAACAGGAGGCCGCCCTGCGGGCACTGATCGCGGGCAACGCCCCGGCTCCCGGCGGGTCGGACGGCGACGCGGTGGACCTGCGGGGCCTGCTCGGCCGGTACGCGTCGTCGGCGGTGTCGCTCTCGGCCCCCGCCACGCCGGTGCCCCTGCCCCGACAGGTGGCCGGCGAGTTGGCGGCCGCGACCGGCGCGGCCCTGGACAACGTGGGGCGGCACGCCGGTGGACGGGCCTGGGTGCTCATCGAGGACGAGGGGACGACGGTGACCGTGTCGATCCGTGACGAGGGGCCGGGGATCCCGGACGGCCGGCTGGCCGAGGCCGCCGCGCAGGGCCGGCTCGGCGTGACCCAGTCGATCCGGGGCCGGGTCACCGACCTGGGCGGGACGGTCCGGATCATGTCGGTGCCGGAGGCCGGCACCGAGATCGAACTGACCGTACCGAGGACGCAGCGGTGACCCCGGTGCGCGTCATGGTGGTCGACGACCATCCGATGTGGCGCGAGGGTGTGGCCCGCGACCTGACCGAGGCCGGCTTCCTGGTGGTGGCGACCAGCGGCGAGGGGCGGCAGGCGATCCGGGTGGCCGCCGCCGCCCGACCCGACGTGGTCGTCCTCGACCTGCAACTACCGGACATCTCCGGGGTCGAGGTGATCCTCGGGCTGCGCGCGGCGCTGCCCGACGTACGGGTGCTCATGCTCAGCGCCAGCGGCGAACAGCAGAGCGTGCTGGACGCGGTCAAGGCGGGTGCCACCGGTTACCTGGTGAAGTCGACGGCGCCGGCCGAGTTCCTCGACGCGGTCCGTCGTACCGCGGCCGGTGACCCGGTCTTCACCCCCGGCCTCGCCGGGCTCGTCCTCGGGGAATACCGCCGGCTGGCCGCCGGACCGGGGCCGGGGGTCGACCCGGGCGACGGCGGTGAGCCGGGTACGCCCCGGCTCACCGACCGGGAGACCGAGGTGCTGCGGCTGGTGGCGAAGGGGATGTCGTACAAGCAGATCGCCCAGCGGCTCGGGCTGTCGCACCGCACCGTGCAGAACCACGTGCAGAACACGCTGGGCAAGCTGCACCTGCACAACCGGGTCGAGCTGACCCGGTACGCCATCGAACGCGGCCTGGACGACTGACCCGGCTCAGACCGAGCGCGGCGGTTCCGTCTCGTGGATCGCCAGCTCCTCGGCGGTCGCACCGCCACCGGCCGAACCGGCGTCGTACGCCACCGAGTCGGTCTCCTGATCGGTGTGCGCCCCCTCGTCCGGCTCGACCAGCCGACCGACCGTCGCGTCGGCCACCGTGCCGAGCTGGCCGTGGTCGTACAGCGACACCGGCGAGTTCGGGTCCGAGGTCGGCCCCGGGTCCATCACGTCGGCGTCCAGCTGGGCCTCCGCCGCGGCCTCCAGGTTGTCCGCCTCGAAGGCGATCTTCGGGTCGATCGTCCCGGCCAGCGGGTCGTCCGCCGGGCGTTCGTAGACCTCCCGGTCCAGCTTGTAGTCCAACGACTCGCCGTCGAGCTGCTCCTCGGCGGTGGTCCCGAAGCGGTCCACCGCGATCGGCGTCCGGTCACCCGGCAGCTGGGCCGGGTCCGGGCCGTCCGCCTCGCGCCCGGTGAGGACGTCGTCGTTGGCGGTCGAGTCGTCATCGGCGGTGTCGGGAAAACCCTGGGCCTCGGTGTCGGACACGGGGGTCGGGTACTCGTTGTCGCGCATGTCTGATCACTACCCGCTGCCCTCCCGCCGTAACCGGGCCACCGCCAGCCGAACCGGGCATCGGGGTGGGAAAGCCCCGTCAGCCGACCTCGTCGTCGGGGTGCAGCACACACCAGACGACCTTGCCGTCCGGTACGGCGCTGCTGCCCCACCGGCGGGTCACCGTGTCGATCAGCAGCAGCCCCCGGCCGCCCACCCGGTCCGGCGGGGACAGCCCCGCGAACGTCGGCCGCCGCGAGGAGTGGTCCCGGACCGCCAGGCGCAGGGTGCTGTCCTCGTGCGGGGCCAGCCGCACCGTCATCGGGGTGTGGGCATGCGCCACCACGTTGTTGACCATCTCGGTGACCGCGATGCACGCCGGGTCGGCGAGCGTCGGCACACCCCAGCGCTCGCACCCGGTGGTGACCAGCTCGCGGGCCTCCCGTGCGGCACCCACCGTCGGGGTCAGCTCGGCGGTGAGCACCGCCGCCAACGGAGTCTCGGCGACCGCCGCCAACGCGCCGTCCAGGGTCGACCAGGCCGGCACGCCCGCCACCGCGGCGCCCACCGGGTCGGGGCCGGCGACCGTCGGGTCGCAGAGCAGCAGATCCGCGGCCGGCCAGTCGGCAACCTCCCGGCGCACCTCGGCGAAGACGCCCCGCACGGCCGGGTCGGCGAACCGCAGCCCGGTCACGTCGACCACCACCGGACCGGGACGGTCACTGAGCCGCGCGAGCAGCGCGTCGCGGACCGTGCCCGCCGCGCCGGCATCGAGCACGCCGGTCAGCCGGACCACCGCCGACGACTCGTCGATCTCCACGAAGCACCGCACACCGGTCGACATGATCGCCCCATTGTGCGCGCCGGTGACGAGTGGCGCATCCGGTCGGTCGACGGCCGACATCAGCGCGCCAACCGGGAGCGCCGGTTGATCGCTGCCATCGTGCCGACCGCGGTGCCCGCGGCGGCGAGACCGAACGCGGCCGTCATCCGCACCAGCTGCCGACGCCGACCGTGCCAGCCGCCCTCCCGGCGCGCCTCGGCGTCGGTGCCGAACACGTTGCCACTGCTGTCCACCCGCGCGCCCGGACCGAACTGGGTGCGGTGGGCGTACCAGGCGAGGGTGCGCTCGACCAACGCCGGCGCCAGCCGCCACTGCAAGCCGACGAGCCGGGCGGCGCCGCCCGCGTACGCCTCGCGGCGTGGCCGGCGGAGCACCCGGACGATGGTCTCGGCGACCACCTCGGGCGGATAGACCGGCGGAGGTGGCACCAGCTCCCGGCCGGTGTGGTTGGCCGCGTGCCGGAAGAACGGGGTGTCGATGGTGGCCGGCAGGACGGTGCAGACGGAGATCTGCCCCCGCCCGGTGACCCGCAGCTCCTGCCGGACCGTGTCGGCGAGCCCTCGGATGCCGTGCTTGGTGGCGTTGTACGCCGACTGGTAGGGCATCGCCACCTCGGCCAGCACCGACGCGTTGTTGACCAGAACCCCGCCGCCGGCCGCTCCCAGGTACGGCAGCGCGGCCTTGATGCCGTGCACCGCCCCCAGCAGGTTGACCTCCAGCACCCGGCGGAACTCGGCGACCGGAATCTCGTCGAACAGGCCCACCGCGCTCACCGCGGCGTTGTTCACCCAGGCGTCGATCCGCCCGAACTCGGCCGCCGCCCGGTCCGCCAGCTCCCGCACCGACTCCAGGTCCGTCACGTCGGTCGGTACGACCAGCGCCCGGCCACCGAGCGCCCGGCAGCGCTGTGCCACCTGCTCCAGGGCCGGCTCGCTGCGGGCGGCGAGCACGACGGCGACGCCCCGGCGGGCCAGCGCGTACGCGGTGGCCGTACCGATCCCGCTGGACGCGCCGGTGATCACCACGGTCGAATCGTCGAGGCTGCGGGTCAACGGCATTCTTCAGCGGTACCCCCGCACGGGCCTGCTCATACCAGCGGAGGGTGGCAGATCATGGCGCGGGTTCTCATGATTGTCGTAGCGCAACCGTCGGCGGCACCTGCGGGGACTGTTCCCGATCTGCCAGGTTTCGACTCCGGGCCACCGGGTTAATGGGACGCTCGACCGGGAGGACCACCGCCGAGGGACAAGATCGCAGGGAGGTGACCCATGCGCGTCGGCCTCGTCTGCGCGCACACCAGCTCGTACCGGCACGCCGACGGCCCGCCGGTCGGCACCCAACAGCACATCGCGCGGGTCGCCGCCGAGCTGGCCGGCCGAGGCCACGACGTCCGGATCTACGAGCGCCGGGACGATTCCGAGCTGCCGGGGACCATGGACGTCGACGGCTATCACGTGCACCGGGTGTCCGCCGGGCCACCCGTCCCGCTGCCCACCGCCCAGCTGATCCCGCACGTCACCGAGTTCGGCCGCTGGCTCACCGACGAGTGGTCCGGCCCCTGGCGACCCGAGATCGTGCACGGCCACTACTGGGTCGGCGGGCTGGCCGCCGCGCACGCCGTCCGGGAAACCGACATCCCGGTGGTGCAGACCTTCCACTCCCTCGGTGTCGAGCAACTGCGGCACCTGGGCGGCCGGTACGACGGGCCGGGGGAGCGGATCCCGCTGGAGCGGGCGCTGACCCGGGCGGTGGACATCGCGGTGGCCCAGAGCAACGACGAGGTGGACGAGCTGACCCGGATGGGTCTGCAACGCAGCTCGGTGGCGATGGTGCCGGCCGGGGTGGACACCGACCAGTTCCACCCCGACGGCGAGGCCGCACCGCGCGAGCAGCGGTCCCGGATCCTCTCCGTCGGCGGGCTCGCCGCGGGCCACGGCCAGGATGACCTGATCCGGGCGATGCGGCTGGTCGGCGACGCCGAGCTGGTGATCGCCGGCGGGCCACCGGCCGAGGCGTTGGCCAACCACGCGGAGGCACGCCGGCTGCGAGAGTTGGCCGAGCAGGTCGGGGTCGCCGACCAGGTACGCCTGGTGGGCGCGGTGCCGCACGACCAGATGGCCACCTGGTATCGGTCGGCCGACGTGGTGGCCTGCACGCCGCACTACTCCTCGGCGGGGCGGGTCTCACTGGAGGCGATGGCCTGCGGGGTGCCGGTGGTCGGCTACGCGATGGGCGGTCTGGCGGACGCCGTCGTCGACGAGGTCACCGGTCGGCTGGTGCCCCCCGGCGACGTCCGGACGCTCGGTGTCTCGCTGCGTCGGCTGCTCGCCGACAACGCCGGCCGCTTCGCCTACGGCCACGCGGCCGTGGACCGGGTCCGCAGCAGCTACACCTGGGACCGGACGGCGGGCGCGCTGGAACGCCTCTACGAGCGGGTGGTGAGCCGCCGCAAGCCGGTCGAGGCCTGAGCGGTCAGGCCGACCGGCCGGCGCCGACCATGGCCGGATCCCGGCGGCGCGGCACCGACCGGTGCTGCTGGGGTTGCGCGTACCGGGTCAGCCCGATCACCGCGGCCAGAGTGACCAGGAAACCCACCCCGGCCAGCCATTCACGCCCCGGCCAGATCTTGTCGTTGAGCAGCAGCAGGCCGACGATCGCCGCCGGCACCGCGCCGGCCGCGTCCATCGCGGCGACCGCGGCGGTCGTCGAGCCGCGCTGCATGGCGAGGCCGAGCAGCAGTTGGCCGACGATCGAGTGGGCGATCAGCAGGTAGAACAGCGGGTTGGCGAGGAACGCCTCGGCGGACGGCGCGGAGGCCAGCGGACGGGCCGCGACCGCGGCCGACGAGAAGGCCAGCCCGGCCAGCGAACCGAGAGCCACCGACCCGGGCGCGCCGTGTAACCGGACGGCGAACACGCCGAGCACCGCGATGACGGCCAGCGCCACCAGCAGGGCCACCGAGCCGGCGGTGCCGAGCTGCTTCGACGGCGCCGGTCGGGCGGCCAGCACCAGCGCGGTGATCCCGGCGAAGAGCAGGGCCAGCAGTGCCACCTCGGCCACCGGCAGCCGCCACTTCAGCACCACCACACCGAGGATGGCGGTCACCCCGAGCCCGGCCGCCACGCTGGCCTGCACCAGGAACAACGGCAGGTCCCGACGGGCCAGGAACGCGAGCACGAAACCGCCGATCTGGCAGCTCAACCCGACCAGGTACGTCCGGTGCCCGGCCAGCCGCAGCAGCAGGCCCGGATCGAAGGTGTGGTGCACCGTGGTGCGCGCCGCGGCGACCGACTGGAGCAGGTTGGCGAAGCCGTACGCGACAATCATCGCCGCGAGGAAGCACCAGCCGGAGGAGACCACCTGGCGAGGATAGAGGTTGCCGGGGGTCAGCGCTCGGCTGGTCGATCCAGCCGAGCGAGGATGTCGGCGTGCAGTGCACCGTTGGTGGCCACCACGCTGCTCTCGGTGCCCGGCTCGCCGGTCGGGGCCGGTCGACCATCCAGATCCGTGACCGTGCCACCCGCCTCCGTGATGATCGGCACCAGCGCCGCCACGTCCCACAGCGACAACTCCGGCTCGGCCATCACATCCAGTGCGCCCTCGGCCAGCAGCATGTAACCGTAGAAGTCGCCGTACGCGCGGCTGCGCCAACTGGCCCGCAGCAGATCGAGCATCGCGTCGAGCCGTCCGGCGCTCTCCCACCCGGTCAGCGACGAGTAGCAGACGCTGGCATCGGCAATCTGCCGCACCGCCGAGACGCCGATCCGCACGCCGGCGTCCGGGCCCGGCCCCGCGTACGCGCCGCCGCCCGCGCTCGCCCACCACCGCCGGCCCAGCGCCGGTGCGGACACCACACCGACCGCCGGCCGGTCGCCGTCGTACAACGCGATGAGGGTGGCCCACACCGGCACGCCCCGGACGAAGTTCTTGGTGCCGTCGATCGGGTCGATGATCCACCGGCGGCCGTCCGGGTCACCGGCCGTCCGCGCGCCGTACTCCTCGCCGAGCAGCCCGTCGCCCGGCCGGTGCTCGGCCAGCAGCGCGCGGATCTCCCGCTCCACGGCGGTGTCCGCGTCGGAGACCGGGGTCAGGTCGGGCTTCGCCTCCACCCGCAGGTCGAGCGCCCGGAACCGGCCCGTGGCGATGGCGTCGGCCCGGTCGGCGAGCAGGTGGGCGAGGGCGAGGTCGTCGGCGTACCCGGTCATCCCGGCAACCTAGCCGACGCCCGCCGGGTCACTCGTCGGGCCCGCGCCGGTCACCCTCGCCCGGGCCGCGCTGGTCACTCTCGCCGCGCGCGTCACCCTCGCCGGCCCGGGAGGCGAGCAACCGGCGGTACGACGCCAGCCGGCGCGGATCGGCCTTGCCGGCGGCCACCCAGGCGTCCAGCCCGCAGTCGGCCTCGTCGGCCGTGTGCGGGCAGTTCGGTGGGCAGTCGACCGTGCCCTCGACCAGGTCGGGGAAGCCGTGCAGCAGGCTGTCCGCGGAGACGTGCGCCAACCCGAAGCTGCGGATGCCCGGGGTGTCGATGATCCAACCCGGGTCAGTGTCGACACCGGGCACCGGTGGCAGTCGCAGCGCCACGGCGCTGGTGGAGGTGTGCCGACCACGGCCGATGGCGCTGACCACGCCGACCGCGCGCAGGGCGTCCGGCACGAGACGGTTGACCAGCGTCGACTTGCCCACCCCGGAGTGCCCCACCAGCACCGACACCTTGCCGCTCAGCAGCGTGCGCAGGGCGTCCAGGTCGGAGTCGGGGCGGTTGAGCACGTACGGCAGCTCCAGCTCGGTGTAGTAGCCCAGCACCTCCTCCGGCCCGGCCAGATCGGCCTTGGTGAGGCAGAGCAGCGGCTCGACGTCCGCGTCGTACGCGGCCACCAGGCAGCGGTCGATGAACCCGGTGCGCGGTGGTGGGTCGGCCAACGCGCTGACGATCACCAGCTGGTCGGCGTTGGCCACCACCACCCGCTCCAGGCGACCCTCGGCGGTGGTCTCGTCGTCGTCGGCGGTGCGGCGCAGCACCGAGCGGCGCTCGGCGATCCGGACGATGCGGGCGAGGGCGCCCTCCGCGCCGGACGTGTCCCCGACGAGGCTGACCCGGTCACCCACCACCACCGACTTGCGGCCCAGCTCGCGGGCCCGCATCGCGGTGATCGTGGGCAGCTCGGCCCCGACCACGCCACGTTCGGCTCCGGCCAGCACGCACTGGTAGCGGCCCCGGTCGACGGCGATGACGAAGCCGTCCACCGCGTCGGCGTGCTGGGGTCGGGTGCGCGTACGCGGACGCGACGACTTCCCGGGCCGGACCCGTACGTCGTCCTCGTCGTACTCCCGCCGTCTGGTCGCCAGGACCTGTCCTCTTCTCGCGTCAGCTCTTGCCGGTCACCATCGCTGACCATAGTGCCGGGAACTCGGGCATGGTCTTGGAGGTACACCCCACGTCGTCCACCTCGATGCCGGGCACGGCGAGCCCGGCCACCGCGGCGGCGTGCGCCATCCGGTGGTCGTGGTATGTGCGGAACAGGCCGCCGCGCAGCGGCCGCGGCCGGATCTCCAGGCCGTCCGGTGTCTCGGTGATGTCCGCCCCGAGCCCGCCGAACTCTCGCGCGAGCGCGGCGAGCCGGTCGGTCTCGTGGCCCCGGATGTGCCCGACGCCGGTGAAGACCGACGGCGAGTCGGCCAGCATGGCCAGCGCGGTCAGCACGAGCGTCAGCTCGCCGACGTCGGAGAGGTCGGCGGTCAGGCCGTGCACCACGCCGGTGCCCCGCACGGTCAGCCCGTCGGTGGAGAGGGTGACCTCGCCGCCCATCCGCTGCAGCAGCGAGCGGAGCTGTTCGACCGGCTGCGCACTGCTGTGCGGCCAGCCCTGCAGGGTCACCTCGCCGCCGGTGACCAGGGCGGCGGCGAAGAACGGCACGGCGCCGGAGAGGTCCGGCTCGATCTCCCAGCCGCGCCCGGTGAGCGGGCCGGGCTCGACGGTCCACACGTCGGGCGTGGAGTCGTCGACCGCCGCGCCGGCGGCCCGCAGCATCTGCGCGGTCATCCGCAGGTGCGGCGCGGAGGGCACCGGCGGGCCGACGTGGCGCACCACGACGCCCCGGTCGAAGCGCGGGGCGGCCAGCAGCAACCCGGAGACCAGCTGGCTGGAGGCGGACGCGTCGATCACCACCTCGCCGCCGGTGACCCGGCCGGTGCCCAGCACGGTCAACGGAAGGCTGCCGGAGCCGGTGACGTCGATCCGCACGCCCAGCGAGCGCAGCGCGTCGACCAGCGGACCGAGCGGCCGGGTGCGGACGTACGGGTCGCCGTCGAAGGTGACCTGCCCGTCGGCCAGGCCCGCCACGGGCGGCACGAACCGCATCACCGTGCCGGCCAGCCCGACGTCGACGTGCGCGGGGCCGACCAGCGGGTGCGGTCGGACCAGCCAGCGCTCGTCGTCGCTGATCGACACGTGCGCGCCCATCGCCCGCAGGCCGGACGCCATCAGCTCGGTGTCGCGGGCGCGCAGCGGCCGCGCCAGCGTCGACGGGCCGGCGGCCAGGGCGCTGAGCACCAGGGCGCGGGCGGTCATCGACTTGGAGCCGGGCAGGCGCAGTGTCACCGCCACCGGGTCGGACGCGGTCGGTGCGCTCCACGGCTGCGGTGGCCGGGTCGCGGTCAGGTTCCCCACGGTTACATTCTGCCGTGTCGGCCGGTGCACGGCGTCGGTCGGTGCTCGTACTCCCGGTTGGCGGGACAGTCGACGGGGCCCTCGGCGGGTTAGCGTGGGCACCATGTGCGGCAGGTACGCGACGACCCGGAGCTCCGGCGAGCTGAGCGCGCTGTTCGAGTCGTCCGACGACACCGACGGCCAGGTGCGGCCGGATCACAACGTCGCGCCCACCGATCCGGTGCCGCTGGTGCGGCTCACCCCGGAGGGGCACCGCAGCCTGTGCGTGGGCCGCTGGGGGTTTCTGCCGCACTGGTCCCGCTCGGCGGCGGGGGCGGCCCGGATGATCAACGCGCGGGCCGAGACGGTGGCCACCAGCCGGGCGTACGCCGGGGCGTTCGCGCGCCGCCGCTGCCTGGTCCCGGCCGACGGCTGGTACGAGTGGGTCCGGCTGCCCGACGGCGGCCGGCAGGCGTACTACATGACCCCCGCCGACGGGTCGGTGCTCGCGCTGGCCGGCATCTGGTCGGTCTGGGAGTCCGGCACCGACACCCGGCTCACCTTCAGCGTGCTGACGACGGCGGCGCTCGGCGAGCTGGCCGAGGTGCACGACCGGATGCCGGTGCTGCTGCCGTCGCAGCGGTGGTCCTCCTGGCTGGCGCCGACCGACGAGCCGGACCATCTGCTCGCCACGCCGTCGCCGGACTGGCTGGCCGGTCTGGAGATCCGTCCGGTGGGCCCGGCGGTCGGCGACGTCCGCAACGACGGTCCGCATCTGACTGCCCGCGTGCCGATGGAGCCGGCACCGCAGGAGTTGACCCTGTTCTGACGACCACGCATCGTCGGGCACCGATTTGCCAGGGTTGCGCGTGATTCGTCTCCTGGCCGTTCAGCCATGTTCCCGGCAGCCCCTTGTCCCGGCGTCCATAAATGCGATAGAACACAGCGCCGGTAGTGGGTGTCGATTCGCACGGGGCGGACGACAACCATCGATCTTGCCGGTCCCACGGGGGAGGTGGGTGGATGACACGGGCACGTATGCCCCGCCCGCACGAGGTGGCCGCGGCGCAGCGAGATCCGAGACTGCTGCGGGCCTTGCGGGAAAGGCGGCAGGACGACGCATGGCGCACCAGAGGCACCTGCCAGAGCGTCGATCCGGAGACATTCTTTCCGGCACCGAACGAGCCGGCGGACGCCGCCGTCGCACTGTGCCGCACATGCGACGTGCAGGGGTCCTGCCTGGCCTGGGCACTGGAGGTCGGTGACTGCCACGGCGTATGGGGCGCGACCACGCCCCGCGAGCGCAGAGCGATGCTCGTCGCCTGGCGCGGCGAGGTCGAACCGGATCCAGCCGCCGCCGACGAGGCGGGCCCACCGGTACGGGACCGCCTGCTCACCCTGGTCCCGCTGAGCTGACCATCGGCCCGGTCGCCGCCCGGCCCGCGGCGGGGCGGCGCAGAATGGGCCGGTGCCGCTCAGCGACCAGATCGACACCCCACGCGGGCCAGCGCGGATCGACACCGACCTGCCAGCCCGGCCGTACGCCGCGCTGCTGGTGCTCGGGCACGGCGCGGGTGGCAGCGTGGACGCGCCCGACCTGCTCGCGGTGCGCGACGCGGCGGTCTCGGCCGGCCTCGCGGTGATCCGGGTGACCCAGCCCTACCGGGTCGCCGGCCGCCGCGCGCCGGCCCCCGCCGGCCACCTCGACGAGGCCTGGACGGCGGTGCTCGCCGCCGTGCTGCGCGACCGGCACCCCGGCGCTGCGACGCTGGTGGTCGGCGGTCGCTCCAGTGGCGCGCGGGTGGCGTGCCGGACGGCGCACGCGGTGGGCGCGGCCGGTGTCGTGGCGCTGGCGTTCCCGCTGCACCCGCCCGGTCGCCCGGAACGCTCCCGGGCCGCCGAACTGGACACCGGCCTGCCGACGCTGGTGGTCAACGGCGACCGCGACCCCTTCGGGGTGCCGCAGCCCGGGCCGGCCGTGCACGTGGTGACCCGTCCGAGGGAGACGCACGACCTGCGGCGGGATCCGGCCGGCACGGCGGACGTGGTGCGGGACTGGCTGCGTACCCGGGGCTGGACGGCCGACTGAATCGGCGATCCTCGTTCCGGCGGGCCGGGGGGACCGTGTCCGGTGCCGGGCGCGGGTCGTTGCATCCGATGGTGCCGCCAGACCAGTTCCGGACGGGCGGTGCCGACCCTCCCAGGCCCTTCCTGGTCCCAGCGCCGGCCGCCCGTCGGGGCCGGGACCAGGAACGGGAGAGGCGGCCGGAATGCCCCACCCGTCATCTCGCGTTACTACCCCCGGACGACTTTTCTGCGAGGGGGGTGACCGGTGCCGACCGAGACACGGATCCGGGAACGGGACGAAAGGGATGCCCAGCAGCTGAAGCGGCTGTTGGACGCTCCGGAGTGGCCCGCGACGGTGGAACCGGGCGGGCTGGACGCGGTGAGCGCGGGCACACCGGCCGGAAGTGAATCTGTGGCCAGGTCCGTGCGCGTATCCTCGGCGGGAAAGCATCCGACGCGAGGGGATGTGCGGTTGACCACCGAGAAGACGGACGAGCGCAGGGCCCGGTTCGAGCGGGACGCGATGCCATTCGTCGATCAGCTCTACGCTGCTGGGCTGCGGATGACACGCAACCCGGCGGATGCCGAGGATCTGGTCCAGGAGACCTACCTGAAGGCGTACGCCGCCTTCCACCAGTTCGAGCAGGGCACCAACCTGAAGGCCTGGCTGTACCGGATCCTGACC
This sequence comes from Micromonospora sp. NPDC050695, assembly GCF_040654415.1. Lineage (NCBI taxonomy): Bacteria > Bacillati > Actinomycetota > Actinomycetes > Micromonosporales > Micromonosporaceae > Micromonospora > Micromonospora sp. NPDC050695. The sequence goes on along the minus strand of NZ_JBFAHZ010000022.1, from coordinate 70,948 downwards.
AACACCTACATCAACTCCTACCGCAAGCGGCAGCGCCAGCCCATCCAGGCGCCCACCGAGGAGATCACCGACTGGCAGCTCGCCGAGGCCGAGTCGCACACCTCCAGCGGTCTGCGTTCGGCCGAGACCGAGGCGCTCGACCGGCTGCCGGACAGCGACGTCAAGGAGGCCCTCCAGCAGTTGCCGGAGGAGTTCCGCCTGGCCGTCTACCTGACTGACGTCGAGGGCTTCTCGTACAAGGAGGTCGCCGACATCATGGGCACGCCGATCGGCACCGTGATGTCGCGTCTGCACCGCGGCCGTCGTAATCTGCGAAAGCTGCTCGAGCGCTACGCCTCGGAGCGGGGCTTCAGTGCGGCCCGCTCGTCGAAGGGCTCGACCGCTGCCGCTGCCGGCCGGGAGGTGTGACGTGAGCTGTGGGGAGCCGCACGAGACGGACTGCCGCGAGGTGCTCGCGGAGGTTTACCTCTACCTGGATCTGGAGTGCGCCGACGAGCGGCGCACGCTGATCCGGCACCACCTCGACGAGTGCGGGCCCTGCCTGCGCGAGTACGGCCTCGAGCAGGAGGTCCGTGCGCTGGTCGCCCGTTGCTGCGGCAACGAGACCGCGCCGAACGAGCTGCGCGAGCGGTTGCGGGTCAAGCTCACCGAGCTGGTGGTCTTCGAGACCAGTGAATCCCGCGAGCTGGCCGACTGAGCGTCGGCACATCTGACGGACGAAGCCGGTGGCCCGGGTCGATGTCGACCCGGGCCACCGGTGTACCCGGTGTCCGCCGGGCTCGGGCTGATCGGTGACGGGCCGTGGCCCGCCGCGCCGACTCAGGAGTTGGGACGCTTGCCGTGGTTCGCGGCGCTCTTCTTACGGGCCTTCTTCTTGCGGGACTTCTTCGCCATGCTGACCTCCTCGTGATGGGTCGGATCCCTCGTGCGCACAACCTCGGCGCCCGTGCACCCTCCGGCCGCCCGGCGTCGGGTCCGACCCGCTGATGGTAGTGCGGTCGACACGCGCCGCCTTCCCCAGGGCGGGCGCGGCAACCGGGCCGCACCGCTCCGCGCCCACCGTCCGCTGCCGCATGATTGGATACGTCGGCAGGCACATCGCGAAAAGGGAGGGCCTGGACATGGCCGAGGAGATCCGCGCCGAGATGGTGGCGAACGTCTGGAAGGTCGTCGCGTCGACCGGTGACACCGTGTCCGAGGGCGACACCCTGGTGATCCTCGAGTCGATGAAGATGGAGATCCCGGTCGTCGCCGAGTCCGACGGTGTGATCGAGCAGCTCGTCGTCAACGAGGGTGACGTCGTGCAGGACGGTGACCTGATCGCGGTGATCGGTTGACCGGCGTGCTGGTCCGGCGCGCCGAGCCGGGCGACTTTGCGGCGGTGGCCCGGCTGACCGTGGCCGCGTACGAGGCCGACGGTCAGCTCAAGGGCGAGCACGGGTACGCCGTGGTGCTGGCCGACGTGTCGATTCGCGCTGCCAGTGGCGAGGTGCTGGTCGCGGTGGACGAGGCGACCGGCGCGGTGCTCGGCTCGGTCACCTTCGTGCTGCCGGGCACGCCGTTCGCCGAGTTGTCCGGGCCGGGCGAGGCGGAGTTCCGGATGCTCGCGGTGGACCCGGCCGCGCAGGGGCGTGGTGTCGGCGCGGCACTGGCCCGGGCCTGCGTGGACCGCGCGGTCGAGCTGGGCTGCACGGCCGTGGTGATCTGCGTCCGGGCCGGGATGGCCGCCTCGGCGCACCGGCTCTACGAGCGGCTCGGATTCGTCCGGTTGCCCGAGAAGGACTGGTCGCCGGAGGAGGGTGTGGACCTGCTCGGCCTGCGGCTGGAGCTGCCCCGCGGCTGAGCCGCCGGTCGGTCAGCCCTGCGGGCTGCCCGAGCTGGCCGGTGTGGCGCTGACGTCGGGCTCGGCGTCCTCGCCCGGCTTGGCGTCCTCACCCGGGTCGGCGTCCTCGCCCGGCTTGGCGTCCTCGCCCGGCTCGGAGCCGATGGCGGCCAGCAACTCGTCGGCCACCTCCAGGGCGAGCCGGCGGCGTTCGTCGTCACTGATGTCCGGCGCGCGGACGGCGAACCAGCTGGTGTGCACGGCGAACAGCGACAGCGCGGCGCGCAGTTGGGCGGCGGGGGAGTCGTCGCCCCGGCAGAGCGCGTTGGCGAGCTGCATCATCCGGCCGCGCATCTGCTGGCCGGAGGCGAGGCTCTTGAGCACCGTCTGGTTCTGCTCGAAGAAACGCATCACCGTGGGCAGGTCACCGGCGAACATGGTGTCGGCGTACCGGGAGATCAGCTCACGTCGGGTGGTCAGGGTCGCGGGCTGCGACTCGGCCCACGCGGTGAGCGCGTCCATCTTCTCCAGCCGGTCCTCGACGAAGCTGGCGACGATGTCGTCCTTGCTCTTGAAGTGGTAGTAGAGGGCGGCCTTGGTAACGTTGAGGCGCTCAGCGATCTCCCGCAGCGACGTCTTCTCGTACCCCTGCTCGGTGAAGAGCTCGAGCGCGACGGCCTTGATCCGCTCCCGCGTCCCGCCTGTGCTCTCCCTCACCCACGCCCTCCAATTGGTTTGACTGTGACTTGCTACCCAACTTACCGTGCGGCTAGTAAGGTGACTAGCCGGGCGGCAAGTAAGTATGGCAATCCTCGGGGGGAGCTTACCCATGACTCAGGCAACCCAGGCCGGCGCACGACCCAACGTACGGGTCGTGCTGTTCGGTTTGATGATCGCGATGATGCTCGCGATGCTCGACAACATGATCGTCAGCACCGCGCTACCGCGGATCGTCGGCGAGTTCGGCGGGCTCGACCACTTCACCTGGGTGGTCACCGCGTACGTCCTGGGCACCACCGTCTCCACCCCGATCTGGGGCAAGCTCGGTGACCTCTACGGCCGCAAGTCGGTCTTCCTCACCTCGGTCATCATCTTCCTCATCGGCTCCGCCCTCTGCGGCATGGCCGGCTCGGGGATGTTCGGTGGCCCGCAGGACGGCATGGTCCAGCTCATCGGCTTCCGGGCCGTGCAGGGCCTGGGCGCCGGCGGCCTCATGGTGGGCGTGATGGCGATCATCGGCGACCTGGTCCCGCCCCGCGAGCGTGGGCGCTACCAGGGCATGATCGCCGGCATCATGGCCATCGCCATGGTCGCTGGCCCGCTGGTCGGTGGCTTCATCACCGATCACCTGTCCTGGCGCTGGGCGTTCTACGTGAACCTGCCGCTGGGCGGCGTGGCGCTGCTCGTGCTGATCACCACGATGCACCTGCCGAAGTACCGCACCGAGCACCGGATTGACTGGCTCGGCGCCGGGCTGCTCTCGGTCGGCATCACCGCGATCGTGCTGATCACCACCTGGGGCGGCAGCCAGTACGCCTGGGCCTCCGCGCAGATCCTCAGCCTGGCCGTGCTGGCGGTGCTCGCGTTGGTGGCGTTCGGCCTGGTCGAACGCCGGGTTCCGGAGCCGATCCTGCCGCTGGGGCTCTTCGCCAACCGCAACTTCGCGCTGATCTCGGTGATCGGCTTCCTGCTCGGCTTCGCGATGTTCGGCGCGATGAACTTCCTGCCGCTCTACCAGCAGACCGTGCAGGGGGCGTCGGCCACCAACAGCGGTCTGCTGCTGCTGCCATTGATGTTCGGCATGCTGGTCGTCTCGCTGGTCATCGGGCGGGCGATCACCAAGAACGGCAAGTACCGGGCGTACCCGATCATCGGTGGCGTGGTGATGACCGCGGGCATGGCGCTGCTGACCATGCTCGACACCGGCACCAGCAAGGTGGAGTCCTCGCTCTACATGGTCGTGCTCGGTGTCGGCATGGGCTTCCTCATGCAGACCTCGATGCTGATCGCGCAGAACAGCGTGGAGCAGAAGGACCTGGGCGCGGCCAGCGGCGCGGCCACCTTCTTCCGGTCGATCGGCGGTTCGTTCGGCATCTCGCTGTTCGGCGCGATCTTCGCCAACCGGCTGGCCGACTCCGCCGCGGGCGACGCCTTCGGTGGCAAGGCCGGGGCCGAGATGGACCTGGAGATGCTCAAGCAGCTGCCCGCCCAGGCGCGGGAGCTGGTGCTCGGCGGTCTCGCCGACGCCATCTCGCACGTCTTCCTCTGGGCGGTGCTGTTCACCATCGTGATCCCGGTGCTCGCCTGGTTCATCAAGGAGATCCCACTGCGCACCGCCAACGAGGCACCGGCGCAGGCCACCCCGGAGGAGGAGGCCGAGATCGCCCTCGGCAAGGCCCCCGTCGCCTGACCAGAAACCCCCGCCAAGCGCCGCGTCGACCTCCGGGTCGGCGCGGGGCGGGGCGGGGGTTAGCGGCGATGGGTTAGGCGGTGCCAGAGGCGGCGTAGCGGGTTGCGGGGGCGGGGGAGGGTGTGGTGGGACTGGCGGTCGGCCAGTAGCTCGGTGGCCAGGGCCGCGGTGGTGGCGTCCAGGACCGGAGCGGCCAGCGCCACATGGGCCAGCGAGGCGGCGATCGGGACGGGCCTGGCGCGGGCCACGGCGGCGACGTCGGCCAGCCGCTCGGCCACCACGCGGGCCACGTCAGGCCGTACCTCCGGGTCCACCCACGCGGCGGTGACCAGGGCGAACAGTGCCGCCTCCGTCACCCAGTCCTCCACGCCCCAGACCAGGTCCAGCAGCACCCGGCGTCGCGTCGAGCCGTCCCACGGCTCGTCGGTGCGATGGTGCAGCAGTCCCAGGCAGGCCCACACCTGCACGCCGCGTACCCAGACCGACGGGTCGTGGGCGGCCAGCAGGCGGCCCACCGCGTTGGCCGGCGCCGCCGGTGGATGCACCAGCAGACCGAGCAGGTCCGGTACGTCGAGGCCGGCCAGGCCCACCGCCGCGTCGTAAGCCGCCGGAGGGTGCGGCCACGCCGGGTGGGCGACCTGCCCGATCCGCTCGACCGCCACCGCCGAGGGCTCCGGCAGCGCGGGCGTCGGGACGGCGTCCGCGTAGTCCCACAACCGTTGGGCGGACGCCCGGCGGGGCTCGCGCGGGTCCGGCTGTGGGGTGCCGGTGATCTCGATCCGCAGCCCCGGGGCCGTCGACGTGGCTGTCCGTACGGCGCTCGGCGGTGCCGCCGCCGCCAACCGGACCGCGCTGCCGACACCGTTGTCGTCATCGGCCACCGCCCGGCGCATCGCGTCGATCAGCGGGCCACCGGCCGGCGTGAGCTGCCCGAGCCAGGGGCGACCCCGACAGCACTGGGCCAGGTCGCCGTGCTCGTGGGTGTCGTCCGGGTGGTCACGGACGAAGTCGGCGAGTGCGACGAGGTGGGCCAGATCCCCGTCGCGCAGGTGCCGCAGTCGGTGGGCGGTGTGCACCGCGCAGTCGAACGACGGGTCCCGGGCCAGCGCCCGCTCGGTCCACTCCAACGCCTCGTCGAGCCGGCCGGTCTCGGCCAGGGTGCCGGCGATGTCGGCGTAGATGGCCAGGTCGTCGGGGTCCAGCGCGACGGCCCGGTTGAGGGCCGCGAGGGCGTCGCGGGTCCGGCCCGCACTGCGGTACGCGTACCCGAGCCAGACCTCGCCCATCTTCGACGACTCGGCGCGTACGCCGCGGGCGGCCCAGCGGATCGCCAGCGCGACCTCGCCGAGCCGCCGGGCCAGCGCGGACGCCGCGCCCAGCAGCAGGCCGTGGTCGGGGTGGACGGTGATCGCGTTGCGGGCCAGCGTGAGGTACGGCGCCAGTGCCGGTCGGCCGATCCGCGGCACCGGGTCGGGCAGCGCGGAGCAGACCTGCATGAGGATCCGGGCGATGTGCTCCGGGTCGAGCCGCTCGGCGAGTTCGGGTGCGGTCACCCAGGGCACACCGGCCCATTCGGTGCCCGGCGCGTACCCGGTCGCGGCGGCCAGCAGTTCGAGCCCTTCGGCGGGACGGCCGGTGGCGGCCAGCAGGTGGGCGCGGGCGACGACCGCGCCGACGAAGGTGTGGTGGTTGATCGGGAAGAGGTCGAGGCCGCCGCCACTGGCGGCGGCCAGTCGGGCCAGGGTCTCGTGCACCTCCGGCAGGGTGGGTGCCCGGGCCAGCGCGCCGGCGAGGTGGCCGGCGGCGTGGTGGAGGTCGCCCTCGTCCAGTGCCAGCCGAGCGAGGGCCAGCTCCTCCGTCGCGGAGAGTGCGGGGTCGTCCCTTCCCTCGGGCACGTCGTCCTCTCGTCGCAGCGGCACGGGGCTCAAGGGTAGTTGATGTTGGGATGGTTTGGTGATCAACTGCGCACTGCTGCTCGTTCGATTGCTCCCTTACCTTGAAAGGTGCAAGACTGAGCAGGAAACGCGCGGCAATCGCGCAAAGGGGGGGAGTTTCCGTGACACGTGCAGGGGCCGGAATGGCCGCCGACATCGAGGAGCAGCCGGCCGGCTACGCGCGCCTGCTCTCCGTCGCCAACGCCGGGGAGATCGCCCGGGTGGCGGCGGCCGTGGCCGAGCGCCGGCCGCGACACGTGGTCTTCACCGCACGCGGCACCTCCGATCACGCGGCCCTCTACGGGGCGTACCTGACCGAGATCCGCCTCGGCCTGCCCGCCGGGCTGGCCTCACCCAGCGTGGTCACCCTCTACGGCGGCTCACCCGACCTGTCCGACGCGCTGGTCGTCGGGGTCAGCCAGAGCGGCGGCTCACCCGACCTGGCCGAGGTGCTGCGTGCCGCGCGGGCCTCCGGCGCGCTGACCCTCGCGGTGACCAACGCCCCCGACTCGCCACTGGTCGAGACGGCCGAGCTGAGCATCGACATCGCCGCCGGGCACGAGCGGGCGGTGGCCGCCACCAAGACGTACACCGCGGAGCTGCTCGCCCTGCTGATGCTCATCGAGGGCGTCCGGGCCGGTGACGGCGTGCTCCCGGCGGCCGAACGGGAGGCGCTCGCCGCACTGCCCGAGCTGGCCGCCCGCACCCTGGCCGACGACACCCCGGCCCGACTCGCGCCGCGCTACCGCTTCGCCCAGCAGCTGGTGACCACCGGGCGCGGGTACGCCTACCCGACCGCCCGGGAGGCGGCGCTGAAGCTGATGGAGACCTCGTACCTGCCGGCGCTCTCCTTCTCCGGCGCCGACCTGCTGCACGGGCCGCTCGCGATGACCGACCCGGAGGTGCCGGTGCTCGCCGTGGTCGGCTCCGGCCCCGGTGGCCGGTCGATGGGGGAGGTGCTGCCCCGCCTCGGCGAACGCCGCGCCGACGTGGTGGTGGTGGGCTCCGCCGACGTACCGGGCGCCACCCGGCTCGCCGTTCCCGAGGTCGACGAGCGGTACGCCCCGCTGCTGGACATCCTGCCGTTGCAGCGCCTGGCGCTGGCGTTGGCGCTGACCCGGGGCGAGGATCCGGACGCACCGCGTGGGCTGAAGAAGGTCACCGCGACGAGGTGAGGCGCGGCGTGGCACCCTGGTCACCGTGTCCACGCTGCGCGACCTCGCCGAGGAGCACACCCATCTCCGTCCGGCCGACATCGACCACCTGCACCGGATCGCCGGCGACTGGCAGTTGCTCTCCGATCTGTCCTTCGCCGACCTGCTGCTCTGGGTGCCGGTCGACGCCGACGGCACGTTCCTCTGCGTCGCCCAGGTCCGCCCGACGACCGCGCCCACCGCGTACCAGGACGATCAGGTGGGTCGGATCGTCGGCGGGCCGGAGGTGGCCCACCTGGGGGTGGCGTACTCCCAGGGCCGGATCTGGCGGGAGGGCGACCCGGTCTGGTACGGCGACGTGCCGGCCCGGCACGAGGCGATCCCGGTCCGGCTGCGCAGCGCCGAGGGTGAGGCCGGCGAGGTGATCGCCGTGGTGGGGCGGGACACCAACCTCTCCACCGCGCGTACCCCCAGCCAGCTGGAACTCAACTACCTCACCACGGCCGACGACCTGGCCCAGATGATCGCGGACGGCACCTTCCCGCCGCCCCGGCACCCGGGTGAGACCACCTCGGCGCCCCGGGTCGGTGACGGCCTGGTGCGGCTGGACGCCGGCGGCAAGGTCACCTACGCGAGCCCGAACGCGCAGTCCGCGTACCGCCGGTTGGGCTACGCCTCCCACCTGGTGGGGGAGGACCTGGCGGCGTTGCACCGCCGGCTGGCCGGTGACCCGCTGGACGGCACCGAGGCGGCCAACGGCATCCTGGCCGCGTTGCGCGGAGAGGCGCCGCCCCGGCGGGAGATCGACGCTCGTGGCGCCACGATGCTCACCCGGGCGCTGCCGCTGATGCCCGCCGGGGTGCCGATCGGGGCGCTGGTGCTGGTCCGGGACATCACCGAGGTCCGCCGCCGTGATCGGGCGCTGATCACCAAGGACGCCACCATCCGGGAGATCCACCACCGGGTGAAGAACAACCTGCAGACGGTGGCCGCGCTGCTGCGGTTGCAGGCCCGCCGGGTGGCCATGCCGGAGGCCCGCGTCGCGCTGGAGGAGTCGGTCCGTCGGGTCGCCTCGATCGCCCTGGTGCACGAGACGCTCTCCATGTCCAGTGACGAGGCGGTCGAGTTCGACGGCATCGTCGACCGGGTGGCGAGCGCGGCGACCGAGGTCGCGGCGACCGAGGTGAGCGTCGGCATGCGCCGGCGGGGCACCTTCGGGGTGTTGCCGGCGGAGATCGCCACCTCGCTGGTGATGGTCCTCAACGAACTGCTGCTCAACGCCGTCGAACACGGCTTCCCGCCGGCGGACGAGGCGGACGAGGCGGACGAAACCCCCGTGCCGGCCGCGTCGGGCGTGGTGCCGGCCGCCGTCGCCGAGGTCGACCCCGCGGTGCGGCCGGAGGTGGTGGTCTCGGCGCACCGGTTCCGCAAGATGCTGCACGTCTCGGTGACCGACAACGGGCGCGGCCTGCCACCGGAATTCGACGCCGAGCGCGGCAGCCGACTCGGCCTGCAGATCGTCCGGGCCCTGGTCACCGGGGAACTGCGCGGCACCATCGAGTTGCGCGCGGGCGCCACCGGCGGCACCGAGGCGGTGCTGGTCGTACCGCTGGCCCGCAACGCCCACGAGGGCCGCTCCCAGGGCTGAGCCGCCCTCCGTCGGGCGGGTCGCCGTGGGCACGGATACCAGAGTGAGCGTGATGCCTGTCAGTCATCAAGATGACTCACAGGCATCACGCTCATCGAGGTGTGCCGCCCCGGGGGCCCGCCGGCTGAGGTGAGCCGTGCCGGCTGAGCAGTCAGGCCGCCAGTCGACGCCACCGGCCCGCCGCGGTGACCGGTCGTCAGCGGCTGGTGAGCAGGGCGACGGTCAGGCCGGGCCGCTGCCAGACCTGCGCGACGGTGAAGTCCGACCGCAGCGCGTCGCCCTTGGCGCCGGACACGGCGGCCAGCGGCTCGGCGTGCCGCCCGGCGACGACCAGCCACACCCGCCGCGTGCCGGCCAGGCACTGCGCCGGTAGCGGACACTCGGCGGCCCACAGGTCGCCCCGGCGAGCCTCGTCCTCGGTGACCAGCACGTCGCGTGGTGGGTCGCCGAGGTGGTACTCGATACCGAGGTCGAGGAAGAGCCAGCTGCGCCGGGGCGAGTAGACCACCGCGTCGCCCGGTCGCTGACCGTCGGCGATCACCCGGGCGGCGCCCGCGTAGTCGACCGGGGCGTTGCGCGGCCACTCGTGGGTCCGTCGCAGCGCCGCCTGGTCGGGCAGGCCGAGGAGCCCGGCCAGGACCACCACGGCCAGCGCGGCCGGTGTGGCCACCGCCGCCAGTGCCGCGCCGGCCAGCAGGCAGGCGAATGGCACCACGAAGACCAGGTAGCGGGGCACCCACAGCGGTACGACCGCGCCGGCGGCGAAGAGCAGCAGCACCGGCAGCAGCACCGCGCTCACCGGCAGCAGAGCGCGCCGCCCGAGCCGGGCCGCGCCGAGCACGGCGACCCCGACCAGCAGACCGCCCACCACACTGCTCTGGGCGACACCGCCGGGCAGCGCGCTCAGGTCGTCCGGCCGGGCCAGGTCGACCCAGTTCAACTGCGCGGACCGCTGCGCCCGCGCCTTGAGCAGCAACGGACCCACCAGCAGCACGGCCGGCACCAGCGTGACCGGCCATCGCCACCACAGCTGCCGGTCCCGGCCGCCGGCGCTGCCGTCCGGGGCGATGCCGGCCCCGGCGGGTCCGCGCCGCCAGGCGACAAGGACAACCAGCGCGTGCGCGGCGAGCAGGGTGAGCGCGATCAGGTGGATGAGGCCGAGCGCGGCCACGGCGGCGGCGTACCCGGCCCACCGCGCCCAGCCCGGCCGACGCAGCGCGGCGACCAGCAGCAGGGTGGCCAGTACCGCGAGCATGGTGGCCAGGGCGTACGGGCGGGCCTCCTGCCCGTACCGGGAGGTGCCCGGCAGCACCGCGAACAGCAGCCCGGCGACGAGGCCGGTGCGCCGGTCGACCAGCCACGCACCGAGCACGGCGAGCAGCCCGGCGGCCACGGCCATCGCCACCACCGCCGGCACGCGCAGAGCCACCGTGGAATCGCCGACGACCGCGAGCCAGACGTGCATCAGCAGGTAGTACGGGCCGGTGGCGGCGTCGATGGTGCCGGCCAAACGGACCAGGTCGTCGGGCGACCGGGTGGCCGCGCTCCAGGTCGCCAACTCGTCGCGCCACAACTGGGCGGAGCCCAGCCCGGTCAGGGTCACCGCCAGGGTCAGCAGCGCCGGAGGGAGCCAGACCGGGACGCGGGACCACCGCACCCCCGCCACCCCTTGCCGCTTTTCGGACATTGCGCCCACGTATCGAGCCTGCCACAGGCCCGCCCCGGAAGCTGGCCCGTGATGTGGGATCCGGCACGCAGTCATTGGCCGGGCACACTGCGGTGTGGCAGCATGGGGCCCATGACCGCCGCTGTCGTCCGCCGCTTCGTGGCACGTCGCCACGTCGACTACGGCCGCGTGCGCAGCGCGATCTGTCCGGCCTACTGACGACGCCCGACCAATCCGTCTCGGGCGCGCTCCGCGCCGGCTGTCTCAGACACCGTTGTCCCGCCCGCTTCGCCGGGCCGGCCGCCGCGCCCCGCGTACCCCGAGGCACAGCAGACAACGGAGGACGCCGCGATGGCGGTCAGCAGCATCCCGGCTCGTTCCGAGGACCCGACGGCCCGCCCGGCGCGGGCGGCGCGCCGGCCGCGGGGTGAGGGTCAGTGGGCGCTCGGCCACCGCGAACCGCTCAACCCCAACGAGCGGATCAAGAAGGACGACGACCCGCTCAACGTCCGGGCCCGGATCGAGACCATCTACGCGCACCGCGGCTTCGCCTCCATCGACCCGCAGGACCTGCGCGGTCGGTTCCGCTGGTGGGGCCTCTACACGCAGCGCAAGGCGGGCATCGACGGTGGCCGTACGGCCGTGCTGGAGCCGCACGAGCTGGAGGACGAGTTCTTCATGCTCCGGGTCCGCATCGACGGCGGGCAGCTCAGCCTGGCGCAGTTGCGGGTGATCGCGGACATCTCCCGGGAGTTCGCCCGGGACACCGCGGACATCACCGACCGGCAGAACATCCAGTACCACTGGATCCGCGTCGAGGACATGCCGGAGATCTGGCGTCGACTGGAGTCGGTCGGCCTGCAGACGACCGAGGCGTGCGGCGACTGCCCGCGGATCGTGCTGGGCAGCCCGGTCGCCGGAGTGGCCCGCGACGAGGTGCTCGACCCGACCCCGGCCATCGACGAGATCGTCGCCCGGTACGTCGGGGACAAGCAGTTCTCCAACCTGCCCCGCAAGTTCAAGACGTCGATCTCCTGGCAGGTGGACACCCCGTACGAGTCGAACGACATCTCCTTCCTCGGCGTCGACCACCCCGAGCACGGCCCCGGCTTCGACGTCTGGGTCGGCGGCGGCCTCTCCACCAACCCGATGCTCGCCCAGCGGCTCGGCGTCTGGGTGCCGCTGGCCGAGGTGCCGGACGTGTGGGCCGGCGTGGTCGGGATCTTCCGCGACTACGGCTACCGCCGGCTGCGCAACCGTGCCCGGCTGAAGTTCCTGGTGGCCGACTGGGGCGTGGAGCGCTTCCGCGAGGTCCTGGAGAAGGACTACCTCGGCCGTACGCTGCTCGACGGCCCGGCGCCGACCCTGCCGTCGAAGCCGGTCGACCACGTGGGCGTGCACGAGCAGGCCGACGGGCGGCACTACGTGGGTGCCGCGCCGGTGGTCGGGCGGGTCTCCGGTGGGCAGCTCGCCCAACTGGCCGACGTGGTCGAGGCGCACGGCAGCGACCGGGTGCGACTCACCCCGTACCAGAAGCTGCTGGTGCTCGACGTGCCGTCGGAGCGGACGGAGTCGCTGGTCGACGCGCTGCGCGGAATCGGTTTGGAGGCCCGGCCCTCGGCCTGGCGACGCGGCACCATGGCGTGCACCGGCATCGAGTACTGCAAGCTCGCCATCGTCGAGACGAAGGCCCGTGGCGAGGAGTTGGTGGCCCGACTGGAGCAGCGGCTGCGGGACTTCGACGCGGACATCTCGATCCACATCAACGGCTGCCCGAACGCGTGCGCCCGCACCCAGGTGGCCGACATCGGGCTCAAGGGTCAGCTGGTGGTCGGCCCCGACGGCCGGCAGGTGGAGGGCTTCCAGGTGCACCTCGGTGGCGGCCTGGGCATGGCGCAGGGGCAGACGGCCGGCTTCGGCCGCAAGCTGCGCGGCCTGAAGACCACCGCCGACGAGCTTCCGGAGTACGTGGAACGACTGGCCCGCCGTTACCTGGCCGGGCGGAGCGAGGGCGAGACGTTCGCCAACTGGGTGATCAGAGTCGACGAGGAGGCACTGCGGTGAGCAGCGAGAACCGAGCGGCACCTCTGTACTGCCCCTACTGCGGCGAGGAGGACCTGCGGCCGCACGAGGCGGGGCACGGCGCCTGGGAGTGCCATGCCTGCACCCGGGTCTTCGCGGTGAAGTTCACCGGCCTGCTGAGCCGGGCGGTGACCCGATGAGCCTGGTCTCCGCCGCCGGTCTGGGTCTGGTCGGCCCGGCTGGCCCGACGCCGGTCGACCCGTCCCGCCGCAATCCGGACGAGCTGCGGACGCTGGCCGAGGAGGCCGCCCGGGAGCTGGAGGGCGCTCCGGCGCTGGAGATCGCCCGGTGGGCGGCGCAGACCTTCGGTGACCGGTTCTGCGTCACCAGCTCGATGGCTGACGCGGTGCTGGCGCACCTGGTGTCCCGGGTGGCCCCGGGGGTGGACGTGGTCTTCCTCGACACCGGCCTGCACTTCCCCGAGACGTTGCGGGTGCGCGACGAGGTGGCCCGGACGCTCCCGGTGAATGTCCGGTCGATCCGGCCCCGGCTCACCGTGGGGCAGCAGGACGGCCAGTACGGTCCCCGGCTGTTCAACAAGTCACCGGACGACTGCTGCCAGTTGCGCAAGGTGGAGCCGCTGGAGCGGGCGCTGTCCGGGTACGACGCCTGGGCCGCCGGCCTGCGTCGCGACGAGTCGCCGACCCGGGCCAACACGCCCGTGGTGACGTTCGACGCGCGGCGCGCCAAGGTCAAGGTCAACCCGATCGCGGCGTGGTCGCAGGGGGATGTGGACGCCTACATCGCCCGGTGGAACGTGCCGGTCAACGAGCTGTTCAAGCAGGGGTACGGCTCGATCGGCTGCTGGCCGTGCACCCGTCGGACGAAGGCCGGCGAGGACGCGCGGGCCGGCCGGTGGGCCATGTTCGAGAAGACCGAGTGCGGGCTGCACGTCTGACCTCCCCGGTGCCGACCCCGACCGGCCCGGACGTGGCCGGCGGGGCGGATCCGGTGGTGCTGGTGGCGCACGGCAGCCGGGATCCGCGGGCTGCCGAGGCCACCCGTGCGCTGGCCCGGGCCGTGTCGGCGGCCCGGCCCGGCGTCGCGGTGTGCGCGAGTTGGCTGGACCACACCGAGCCGGGGCCGACCGAGGTGCTGCGCGCCCTGGCGGCGGCCGGTCACCGGAGCGCGGTGCTGGTGCCGTTGCTGCTGACCGCCGCGTACCACCGTCGGGTGGACATTCCGGCGGCCGTCGCCGCCGCGACGCGGTCCGGGCCACCGCTGGCGGTACGGGTGACCGACGTGCTCGGCCCGGCGGACGGGACGGTGGCTCCGGCGCTGCTGGCGGGGCTGCGCCGCCGGCTCGGTGAGGTGTGCCCGGGCCGCTTCGACGCGCTGGTGCTGGCCGCGGCGGGCACCCGGGACGCGCGGGCACGTGGCTCGGTGGGCCGGGTGGCGGATGCCCTCGGTGCGGAGTCCGGGGTGCCCTGCCGGGTGTCGTACGCCTCGGCGGCCCCACCGCGGACCGGTGTGGCGGTGTCCCGGTTGCGGGCGGCCGGTGCCCGCCGGGTGGCGGTGGCCGGGTACTTCCTGGCGCCGGGCCTGTTCCATGACGCGGTGGCCGAGGAGGCTCGGGCGGCCGGTGCGGTGGCGGTGGCCGCCCCGTTGACCGACGCGCCGGAGGTGGCCGAGTTGGTGCTGCGCCGGGTCGATGACCGGTCCGGTCGTGTCGTGGCATCGGCTGGGTGATTCCGGGCTGTCGTCGCGGGCTGAACCCGTTCTGGACAGCGGAACGCCCCGGTGGGCGGACCCACCGGGGCGTGCAGCTGTGTCGTTGGGATCAGGCGGAGTGAGCGCGCAGCACCCGGAGGCCGCCGCGCCGCTTGACAGCGCGTCGTTCCTCTTCGCTCATTCCGCCCCAGACGCCGGCGTCCTGACCCGACTCGAGTGCCCATTGAAGGCACTGGTCGGTCACGGAGCAGCGCCTGCAGACGGCCTTGGCCTGCTCGACCTGCAGGAGAGCCGGTCCGGACGTCCCGATTGGGAAGAACAGCTCCGGGTCCTCGTCGCGGCAGACAGCATGGTGACGCCAGTCCATGGCGGCAACACTCCTCATTCTGGATGGGTGGCAATTATTGCTTGTCGTGCTTTTCCTATATGCATCCGCAGTGCCGACGGTGACAGTTCGCGTCCGTCCATTCGGCAGTGCGTGAGCAGGCAGTTGGCTCCGGGGACCTGCTGGAACAGCTCAACCTGACGAGCATATCCAGGCAATGTCCCGGTAACTCAAGTTCGCTTGTGAATACTTTCACGAACATTCGCGATGTCAAGGGTGACGCTCGGAAAAACTCCGGGCGGTGAGCAAGCCCACAACCCATTTGCCCGGTTCCGGCGCCTTCCCGGTTACCCGCCGTGCCACAGCCGAGGATCAATATAGTACAGTCCGCGTGACATTGCTGACATTTCCGGCACCTACCCCTCGGTGTGGCGGCGACCGCGCCGATGCGGTGCGGCGCCGCGTCGACCTAGGGCAGTACCCGAGACCTAGCAGATTACTCTCAGTGCGGCGGGAACGGATGTGAATCTGACTTTCTCCCGCTCGCCGAGATAGTCGCCGTCCAGCTGAAACGCCTGCGGACGGGCAGAGAGCAGGGTGAACTCCGCCGTGTCATGGAGTCGTAACACCTGACGACCTCGAGGATCGGGACGGCGGGACAGGAACTGCGTCACTGTCCGTGTTGTGCTAGCCACCCGCAGCTGACGTAACGCCAGCACATCCAGCCCGAGGTCGAACGACGCCTCCGGGTTCGGGTTGACCTCCCGGTCGCCCAGATAGGTCCAGGGCGCCGTGTTCTGGATGATCACGGTGGCCAGCTCGTCCTCCACCGGC
The DNA here is from genome assembly GCF_040654415.1 of Micromonospora sp. NPDC050695. Lineage (NCBI taxonomy): Bacteria > Bacillati > Actinomycetota > Actinomycetes > Micromonosporales > Micromonosporaceae > Micromonospora > Micromonospora sp. NPDC050695. Next base: position 55,402 of record NZ_JBFAHZ010000022.1, on the reverse strand, counting down.
TCGCCCGGACGCTCCAGGCTGATCGCCGGGTGCCGCCGATCGGAGGCGAGGAAGTACTGATTCATGATCGAGCGGAAGTAGAGCGACGGCGTGGAAACCCGCCCCTTGCGCCGGGCCTGCTCCACCCGGTGGATCACGGCGGCGTCCAGACCGAACCCCGCGCAGAACGTGAAGTAGCGGTCGTCCGCACGGCCCAGCCCGACCGTCCGGTGCCGACCCAGGCGCAGCCCTTCGAGGATCATGCTGGTCGCCTCCGGCCAGTCCCGGGGCAGTCCCAGGGCGCGGGCGAAGACGTTGGTCGAGCCGCCCGGGACGGTCGCCAGCGCGGGCAGCCGGTCGGCCAGCGTGGCACCGGCGGCACCGGCCGGCGGGTCGGCCGACATCAGGCCGTTCACCACCTCGTTCACGGTGCCGTCGCCACCCAGGGTGACGACGAGATCGACCCCCTCGGCGGCGGCCTCCCGGGCCAGCGCCATGCCGTGCCCACGCCGGCGCGTGTAGCGCACGCTGAGATCGACTTCGCTGCGCAGCGCCCGGACAAGCACGTCCCGGCTGCGTTCGCTGGTGGTGGTGGCCTTCGGATTGACCACCAGGACGGCCCGCATGGGCGGCACTGTACCTCTCGGTAGCCCGGGTATCGTGGCGCGCGTGACCATCGACTCGGCCCCGATTCCCGTCACGCTCCGCTGGGCGGTCCGCCTGCTGTGGGCGGAGGCGGCCGTCGTCGGGCTGCTCGCCGTCTGGCTGATCTGGGCCGACCTCACGTCCACCACCACCGACCTGATGTCGGCGTTGCTGGTGACCGTGTTCGCGGCCGGCGCGGCGGTCGTGCTCTGGGCGCTGGGCCGTGCGCTGCTGCGCCGTCGAGCCGGCGCGCGGGCCCCCGCCATCGTGCTCCAGCTGATGCTGCTGCCGATCGGCTGGTTCATGATCCAGGGCGGGCTGGGTTGGTTGGGCGTGCCGCTGATGGCACTCGGCCTGCTCGTGGGTTGGCTGCTGGTCAGCCCACCGACGACCCGGGCTCTCGGCTTCGAGTGACCCGGTCGACCCGACGGGTTGGTCAGTAGCCGCCGGAGCGGCGGGTCAGCAGCGAGATCGTGGCCCGACCGTCGGCGGCCGTGGCGGACGCCGACGTGGTCAGCGCGGTGAGCACCTTCCAGGCGAAGGACGACTCGGCGGGCAACGTGGCGCCCCGCACGGTCGGCACGGTCACCTCGACGGTCAGCGCGTCCTCGGTTACCGAGAAGCGGCACTCCAACTCGGCGTCGCGGGTGGCGATGGCGAGCAGCATCGCGCACGCCTCGTCGACCGCGATCCGCAGATCCTCGATCTCGTCGAGTGCGAACTGCAACCGGGCCGCGAGACCGGCGGTGGCGGTACGGAGCACGCCGAGGTAACCGCCGTCGGCGGGCACCGTGAGGTGCACCACGTCGTCGTCGGTCGCTGGCTGGCCGGTCAGTTGAGTCACGCCTCATCCCCCCGGTCGGGGACTCTACCCGGTCGGTCGCCGGCACGCGTGCCGGCGGCGGTGGCCTGCCCGGCCAGCTCGCGCAACGCGTCACCGCTGAGCCGGTAGGGCACCCACTCGCTCATCTGCTCCGCCCCGATCGAGGCGTAGAACCCGGCGGCCGGATTCCAGTCGATCATCCACCACTCCAGCCGCCGGTAGCCGCGTCGTACGCAGATGTCGGCCAGGGTGGCGAGTAGCAGCCGGCCCGCGCCGGTGCCCCGGGCGGCCGGCCGGACGTAGAGGTCCTCCAGGTAGATGCCGTGCACGGCGGCCCAGGTGGAGAAGTTGAGAAACCACAGCGCGAAACCGACCGGCTCGTCGTGCCCGTCGACCGCGACGTGGCCGAAGAGCGCCGGAGCGGTCGCGAACAGGGCCGAGGTGAGCTGGTCGGTGGTGAGGTGGCACTGGTCGGGGGCGCGCTCGTACTCCGCCAGCTCGTGCACCATGGCGACGACGGCCGGCACGTCCTCGGGACGTACCGGCCGGATCGTCGGGATGACCGGGTTGGTCACGCCTTCTTGGTCTCCCAGAAGATCTTCGAGATCTCGTCGATCTTCGCGAGGAGCTGGTCGGCGGTGGCCGGGTCGAGGCTGCCCTTGACACCACCGGCGCCGGCGAGCTTGGTGGCCTCGTTGAACAGGGTGTGCAGGTTCGGGTACTTCTCGAAGTGGGGCGCCTTGAAGTAGTCGGTCCAGAGCACCCACAGGTGGTGCTTGACCAGCTCGGCGCGCTGCTCCTTGATGATGACCGCGCGGGTGCGGAACTCCGGGTCGGTGTTGGCCTGGTATTTCTCGCAGATCATTTTGACCGACTCGGCCTCGATCCGGGCCTGGGCCGGGTCGTAGACGCCGCACGGCAGGTCGCAGTGAGCGCTCGCGGTGACGCGGGGCGCAAGGATGCGGGGAAGTCGCATCGGGATCCTCCATGGGAAGTTTGCGATGATCAAAGGCGACATTACTCCTGGGAATGCTCCCCGAACCGGGTGGAGGTGAAACCAGTGCACGCCGATCACCCGGCGGAGGCGCCGCATCTGCGCGGGCCGCTGACGGCCGTTGCGGTGACCGGCCCGTCCATGGCGCCGACGCTGCGGCACGGCGACGCGCTGCTGGTCCGCCCGGGTGGCCGGCCGATCCGACCCGGTGACGTGGTGGTCGCCGTCTTCCGGACGCGTCCCGAGTTGCTGGTGGTGAAGCGGGCGGTCCGGCCGCAGGACGGCGGCTGGTGGCTCCGCGGGGACAACGACCTGGTCACCGACGACTCCCGGGCGTACGGGGTCGCCGACGTGCGGGGCAGGGTGGTGGCCCGCTACTGGCCACGCCCCGGACGGGTTCCTCGTCGCCCGGTATGACCCTGCTCACATCCGAGGGGCTGTGCCGACACTATGCTCGGAAAGTGCCCGGGTGACCCCCGCACCGCGTGCCACCGCTCGCCGCCCACCTCGCGGCCGGGCCGGCCGCCCCGTCTGCTCGACAGATCCTGGAGTCACCACCATGTCTTCGTCCACCATGGACCCCGCTGATCCCGTCTTCCAACTGCATCTGGGCGGCAAGATGGCCGTCGCCTCGACGGTGCCGCTCACCAGCCGGGAGGATCTCTCCCTCGCGTACACCCCGGGGGTGGCCCGGGTGTGTGAGGCGATCGCCGCCGACCCCGACCTGGCCGATGACTACACGTGGGCGTCGCACGCCGTCGCGGTGGTCACCGATGGCTCGGCGGTGCTCGGGCTCGGCAACATCGGCCCGCGTGCGGCGCTGCCGGTGATGGAGGGCAAGGCGGTGCTGTTCAAGCAGTTCGCCGGGGTGGACGCGGTGCCGGTCTGCCTGGACACCCAGGACGTGGACGAGATCGTCGCGGTGGTGCGGGCGCTGGCCCCCTCGTTCGGTGGGATCAACCTGGAGGACATCAGCGCGCCGCGCTGCTTCGAGATCGAGCGGCGGCTCGACGAGGCGCTGGACATCCCGGTCTTCCACGACGACCAGCACGGCACCGCGATCGTGGTGCTCGCCGCGCTGCGCAACGCCGCCACCCTGCTCAACCGCAAGCTCGGTGACCTGCGGGTCGCGGTGAGCGGGGCGGGCGCGGCCGGGGTCGCCGTGACGAAGATGCTCATCGCCGGGGGCGTCAACCCCGACCAGGTGGTGGTCTGCGACTCCAAGGGAATCATCGGCCGGCACCGCACCGAGCTGACCGGCACCAAGGCGGAGCTGGCGGCGAGCACCAACGCCGACGGCCGCCACGGCGACATCACCGAGGCGCTGCGCGGCGCGGACGTGCTGATCGGCGTCTCCGGGGGGCAGATCCCGGAGGCCGCCGTCGCCGGGATGGCACCCGGCGGGATCGTGTTCGCGCTGGCCAACCCGACTCCGGAGGTGCACCCCGAGGTGGCCGCCCGGCATGTCGCGGTCGTCGCCACCGGGCGCAGCGACTACCCCAACCAGATCAACAACGTGCTGGCGTTCCCCGGTGTGTTCCGGGGCGCGCTGGACGCCCGCGCCACCCGGATCACCGAGGCCATGAAGGTCGCCGCCGCCGACGCCATCGCCGGCGTGGTGGCCGAGTCGCTGACCGCCGAGGCGATCGTCCCGTCGCCACTCGACCCGCGGGTCGCCCCGGCCGTCGCCGAGGCGGTCGCCGAGGCCGCCCGCCGCGACGGTGTCGCCCGCCGGTAGGGGGACCCCGCTCCACGCCGCCGACCCGCGTGAAGGGGCCTTCCTGGCATCTCCGGCCAGGAAGGCCCCTTCTTAACGGGCGCTCAGCTTGTTACCGTGCCGATCATGCGTGCCGCCTTCGCCTCCCGCTTCGACGACGCCGACCCGCTCACCGCGCTCACCGTCGGTGAACGGCCCGAGCCGACCCACCCGGCCGACGACTGGGTGACCGTGGACCTGCGGGCCACCTCGCTCAACCACCACGACCTCTGGTCCCTGCGCGGGGTGGGGCTCACCGAGGCCCAACTGCCGATGATCCTCGGCTGCGACGCGGTGGGCGTGGACCCCGAGGGCAACGAGGTGGTCGTCTACCCGGTGGTGGTCACGCCGGGCGACCCGCGCGGGGTCTCCATCCTCTCCGAGTACTTCCCCGGCACCCTCGCCGAGCGGGTCGCCGTCCCCCGGTCGAACCTGATCCCGCTGCCCGCCGGCATGGCGGCGACCGACGCGGCGTGCCTGCCCACGGCCTGGCTCACCGCATGGCGGATGCTGACCACCAAAGGCCGCGTCGAGGACGCCGACAGCGTGCTGGTGCAGGGCGCCGGCGGTGGCGTCGCCACCGCCGCCGTCGCGCTCGCCGTCGCCATGGGCAAGCGGGTGTACGCGACCAGCCGCGACGCCGCCAAGCGGGAACGGATCACCGCGCTCGGCGCCACCGCCGTGGAACCCGGTGCGCGGCTGCCGGAACGGGTCGACGTGGTGATCGAGACGGTCGGCGCGGCCACCTTCGACCACTCGCTGAAGTCGGCCGCGCCGATGGCCCGGATCGTGGTCTCCGGTGCCACCGCCGGGCACGAGCCGACGGTCAACCTGCGTCGGGTCTTCGCCATGCAGCTGGAGATCCTGGGCACCTCGATGGGCACCCCGGGTGAGCTGTACGAGCTGTTGGCGTTCTGCGCCGACAACGCGGTGCGCCCGGTGGTGGACAGCGTGGTCCCGTTCAGCCGGGTCGAGAAGGCCTTCGCCCGCCTGCACTCCGGCGACACCTTTGGCAAGGTCGTCATCGACCACACGGCCTGACGCGCGTCCGGCCGTGTGGCCCGCGCCGCAAGATCGCACAACATCATGGAAACAGTGGCCTCAGAGTCGTGGGAGGCCACTGTTTCCTGGTTACTGCGCGATCATGAGCGGCCGGCGCGGCCGGCGCGTGCGGACGTCAGAGGTGATCGTCGAACGTGGCGATGTCGCCGCGCGTCGCGTCGGTGGAGATGCGCTTCTTGGCGGCGGCGTCGCCGTACAGCGACCAGCGCAGGAACTCGACGGACGTGTCCGAGACGACCCGCAACGTCGCGCCGTCGCTGAGCAGCGCCCGCCCGTGGTCGCCCTTGGGCAGGCTCAGCATCGCCTTCGGCCACGGCACCTTGTCGTACGCCGCCTTGCCCGCCGCGTAGTCCACGACCTCGTCCAGCTCCCCGTGCACGAACAACTGCGGCGCGGACGCACCGGCGAACGCGGTGCCCACGCCCAGCGCCGTGCCGGCGAACACCACCCCCGCGTCCAACCGCTCGTCCCGACTCGCGGTGAACAGGCCGATGGTGGTCACCCCGCCCGCCGAGTGCCCGGCCGCGGCCACCCGCTCGGCGTCCAGCCGGCCCCGCAACGCGTCGCCGGCCTTGCCGTTCAGCGCGAGCACCTGGTCCAGCGCGTACGACACGTCGGCCGGCTGGTTGAGCACGTCGAGGACGTTGTTGTCCGCGCCCCGGGAGGTGTGCGGGAACGTCGGCGCGGCCACCACGAAGCCCGCCGCCGCCCACCGGGTCAGCAGCGTGGCGTAGTCGTCCGGTCGCCCGCCCAGGCCGTGACTGAACATGACCACCGGAAACCGGCCCTCCGCCGCGGCCACCGACCGCTTGGCGACGCCGCCGGACTCCCCGTCGGCCGGATACCAGAGTGTCACCGGCAGCGCGCGACCCTCCCGGTTTAGCTTCAGCTGACGGACGCCGACCCCGAAGGCGCGCTCCGGGGCCTTTCCGGCCGGGACCTGCGGCGTCGGGGTGGCGGCGGGCTTCGGCTCGACCGGTGCCTGCCAGCTCTCGGCCTTGCCGGAGCCGCTGGAGCAGCCGACCAGACCGGCCATGAGCACGGCGCTGGCCAGCAGCGCGGGGGTGACGCGACGCGACATGGCCTCAATTGTGCCCTGCCCGGCCGGGCCGCCCGGCGAGGTTCGACGGGCTGTGCTCACCCCGTGACGGCGCCGAGGAACGACGCGCGCCCCTCCGCGAGCACCAGAGGCACGTCACCTGCCAGATCGGTGGGCCCGTAGCCGGGCCAGATCGTCGGCGTCCTTCGGTCGGCGGGGGCGCTCCGGCATCCAGACCGGGTACATCTGCTTGAACTCGATCTGGGCCGCCACCGAGATCGTCGGCACGGTGAGGGGACCGATCTGGCCGGGCGGAGCGTCCAGCAGCCCGACCGGCAGCGGGGTCCCGGCCCATGATCCGGCGCCCACGGTGGGCCGCCCGGCGGCGCCCCGACCCAGGTACGCGACGCTCACCTCCACGTCACCGGTGAACAGGTCGAGCTGCACCTCCACCGGCATCCGCGGGTCGGGACGCCAACCGCGGGCCAGCAGCAGCTCGGCCAGCCGGTCCGCGTCGTCGCGCCAGCAGTACCAGTCGACGTCGACGTGCGGGCGGGTCACGGCGCCGAGCTGGAAATCCATCGCCCAGCCGCCGCGCAGCCACACCGGTATGCCGGCCGGCCCGGTCACCGCGACCACCTCGGCGATGCTCGCCAGTTGGCGGCGCGCGAGCTCGTCCACCGGGCCACCGTACGGCGTCGGCCGGCTCAGTGGGCCGGGCGGGACTCGTAACGGGTCAGGGTGGGGGAGCCGGCGTCGGCGGGGAGGCGGGCGCCGGCCGCCTGATCGCCGTAGAGGGTCCAGCGCAGGAAGTCGGTGGTGGTGGCGAGGACCGGGGCGAAACCCGGGTGGCCCGGCGTGAGGTACGCGCCATGGTCCTGGCCGCGCAGGCTGAGGAACGCGGCCGGCCCGGGGGTACGCCCGTACGCGGCCCGGCCCACGGTCACCGGCACCACCGCGTCGGCCGTGCCGTGCACGAAGAGCACCGGTGCGGGCGGCCCGGCGAAGCTGCCCGGCAGTCCACCGCCGGCGATGACGATGCCGGCGCGCAACCGGGCGGGATGGCCCTCGCTGAACATGCCGGAGGTGGTGAAGCCGCCCGCCGAGTGCCCGGCAGCGGCGATCGACGTCAGGTCGAGGTGGCCGGCGAGCGGATCACCAGGTGCGCGGTCGACGCGGCCCAGGTGTCGGATCAGCCGCCACCCGTCGGCCGGCTGGTTACGGACGTCGGCGCGGGTGAAGTGCGCGGCGCCCTGCCGGGTGTGCGGGTACGCCGGTGCGGCCACCACGAAACCGGCTGCCGCCCAGCGGGTGGTCAGGCCGGCGTGCAGGTCGGGTCGGCTGTACAGCCCGTGGCTGTAGACCACCACCGGAAACCGCCCGGAGGCCACCCCGTCGGTCGAAGCCGGATACCAGATCGTCACCGGCAGGGGGCGCGCCGAGCGCGGATCGAGGGTGAGCGTACGCACGCCGACGGCGTACGACCCCTCGGGCGCCCGGCGCGCCGAGACCGGCCCGGTGGCCTCGCCGGCCACCGCGGTGGCGGGCGCGCAACCAGCCAGCAGTGCTGTCACCAGTACGGCCATGAGCCGCCCCGCCCCCATCGTTCCACGGTAGGTGCCCGGGCGTGCGTAGCGGCCCCGCCGTCCGGCCGGGCTGTACCCGCCACCCGGCCGGGTCGCCTCCGCCGGCCGGGTCGACCCGCCGGGGCGACGTGGGCGGGGGCGGTGCTCCGCGAACGGCTTCGCTATGGTCACCGGATGCCTGAGAACTACACCGACCCCAGCGGCAACACCGAGGCGTTCCGCGCCTTCTCCCAGACGCCGGAGGCCGCCGGCCCGGCGGACGCGCCGTCCCGCCTGCCGCTCATCGTCGGTGCGGCGGTGGTCATCGTGTTGCTGGTGGCCCTCGTCGCCTGGTTGGCGATGGGCTGATTTGGCGTACCCGGGACGGTGCGGTCAGGCCGCCTCGACCACGTCCCGGGTCTGCCGGGCGATCTCGCGTTCCTCGTCGGTGCGGATGACGCAGACGCTCACCTCGGCGCCGTCGGGTGAGATCACCCGGTCGCCCGTGCCGTCGTTGCGGGTGTCGTCGACGGCGATGCCGAGCCGGTGCAGGCCGGCCAGCGCGGCGGCCCGCACCGGCGCGGCATGCTCGCCGACCCCGGCGGTGAAGGCGATCGCGTCGACCTGGCCGAGCAGCGCGTAGTACGCCCCGACGTACCCGGTGATCCGCCGGCAGTACACGTCGAAGGCCAGCTCCGCCGCCCGGTCACCGGACGCCCGACGCTGGAGCACCTCGCGCATGTCGTTGGCGCCGGTGAGGCCGAGCAGGCCGCTGCGGTGGTTGAGCAGGTCGTCGATGTCGTCGACCGACAGCCCACCCTGCCGGCGTAGGTGGAAGATCACGGTCGGGTCGATGTCGCCGCTGCGGGTGCCCATCACCAGCCCCTCCAACGGGGACATGCCCATCGAGGTGGCCACGCTGCGGCCGTTGTGCACCGCGCAGGCGCTGGCCCCGTTGCCCAGGTGCAGGGTGATGGTGTTGAGCTGCTCGTACGGGCGGCCCAGCAGTTCGGCGGTGCGGCGGGAGACGTACGCGTGCGAGGTGCCGTGGAAGCCGTACCGGCGGATGTCGTACCGCTCGGCGGTGTCCCGGTCGATCGCGTACGTCGCGGCGGCCGCCGGCAGGGTGTGGTGGAACGCGGTGTCGAAGACGGCGACCTGCGGCACGTCCGGCAGTGCCGCGCGGGCCACCTCGATACCGGCCAGGTTCGCCGGGTTGTGCAGCGGAGCGAGCGGCACCAGGTCCCGGATCGCGGCCAGCACCGCCTCGTCGACCAGCACCGGCGCGCTGAACGTCCGGCCACCGTGCACCACCCGGTGCCCGACCGCCGTCAGCCCGGTGAGGTCCTGCTCGGCCAGGATCTGCCGGACCGCGCCGGCGTGGTCGGCCGGGCCGCCGCCGGGCTCACCGATGCGTTCCACGGTGCCCTGGTCGAGTGCCCGGTCACCGTCGTAGCGGCGCCACTTCACCGACGACGACCCGCAGTTGAGCACCAGCACCCGACTCACGAGGCCTCCTCGGTGGCCGCCTGGATGGCGGTGATCGCCACCGTGTTCACGATGTCCGGCACGGTGGCGCCCCGCGACAGGTCGTTCACCGGCCGCCGCAGCCCCTGCATCACCGGGCCGACGGCGACCGCCCCGGCGGAGCGCTGCACCGCCTTGTACGTGTTGTTGCCCGTGTTGAGGTCCGGGAAGATGAAGACCGTGGCGCGGCCGGCGACCGGGCTGCCCGGCAGTTTCGTGGCCGCCACCGCCGGGTCGATCGCCGCGTCGTACTGGATGGGCCCCTCGACGAGCAGGTCCGGCCGGCGCTCCCGGACCAGCGCGGTGGCCGTGGCGACCTTCTCCACGTCCGCGCCCGCGCCGGAGCTGCCGGTGGAGTACGACAGCATGGCCACCCGGGGTTCGATGCCGAACCGGGCGGCGGTGTCGGCCGACGAGATCGCGATGTCGGCGAGCTGGGCGGCGTCCGGGTCGCGGTTGACCGCGCAGTCGCCGTAGACCAGCACCCGGTCGGCGAGCAGCATGAAGAAGACGCTGGACGCCACCGAGACCTCCGGCACGGTTCGGATGATCTCGAACGCCGGCCGGATGGTCGCGGCGGTGGTGTGCGTCGCGCCGGACACCATGCCGTCGGCCCGTCCGGTGGCCACCATCAGCGTGCCGAAGTAGTTCGCCTGGGCCACGATGTCGTGCGCCAGCTCGGTGGTGACGCCCCGGTGGGCGCGCAGCCGCGCGTACTCGGCGGCGAAGCCGTCCCGCCAGCCGCTGGTGACCGGGTCGACGACGCTCGCGTCGCCGAGGTCGATGCCCAGCTCGCGGGTGCGCCGGGCGATGTCGTCCGGCCGCCCGAGCAGGGTCAGCTCGGCGACCCCCCGGCGCAGCAGGATCTCCGCCGCCCGCAGGATCCGCTCCTCGGAGCCCTCCGGCAGCACCAGGTGCCGGGGCTGCGAGCGGGCCCGGTCGATCAACTCGTTCTCGAACATCAGCGGGGTGACCCGGGTCGACCGGCTGACCCGCAGTCGGCGGGCCAGGTCGTCGGTGTCCACGCAGCGCTCGAACGCCCCCAGCGCTGCCTCCACCTTGCGCGGGTTGGCGACGCTGGGCCGGCCCTCGATGCGACTGGACGCGGCCACCGTGTCGTAGCTGTCGCTGCCCACGGACAGCACCGCCAGCCCGGTGTTCAACCCTTCCACCAGCCGCATCACCCGGGGGTCGGGCTGCTCGCCGAGGGTCAGCACCAGCCCGGCCACCGACACCTGCCCGGCGACGTGCGCGGCGCTCGCGGCGACGAGCAGGTCGGCCCGGTCCCCGGGGGTGATCACCAGGGCGCCCTCGGTGAGGTGGCTCAGCAGGGTCGGCACGTGCGCGGCGCCGACCACGAAGTCCAGCACGTCCCGGCCGAGCGCGGCGTCGTCACCGGCGAGCAGCGTGGCGCCGAGCGCCGCCGCCACCTCGGCCACCGTCGGCGCCGACACGCTCGGCACCTCCGGGATGGCGTACGCGGGCACCGGCAGCTCGGGCAGCGTCATCGGCTCGGCGACCCGGTTGGCGATCACCGCGAGCACGGTCGCGCCCAGGTCGGCCAGATCGTGGTACGCCCCGCGCATCGCCGACGCGACGGCCGCCGGCGCCTGCCCGAAGCCGTCCACCACCGGTACCACCACGCTGCCGAACTCGGTGGCCAGCCGGGCGTTGAAGGCCAGCTCCCGGGGTCGGGCCGAGTCGCCCGGATCGTCGAAGTCGCTGCCCACCACGACGACCGCCGGGCACTGCCGCTCCACCGTCCGGTAGCGCTCCACGATCGCGGAGATCAGCTCTTCCCGCCGGCCGTCGGCGACCAGCGTGGCCGCCTCGGCGTACGTCGCCCCGGCCAGCTCGGTGAGCGGCAGCTCGACCCGGTAGCGCTCGCTGAGCAGGGCGAGGATCGGGTCCGGTCCGGTGTCGGCGACCAGCGGCCGGAACACGCCGATCCGCCCCACCTGACGGGACAGCAACTCCGCCAGCCCGAGGGCGACGGTCGACTTGCCCCCGCCCGACCCCACGCTAGTCAGATACACACTTCGGGCCACAGCCCCACCCTAGAAGATCGCGAGACCCCCCACCCGGGCCCTCCGACCCTCCCGCCTCGGTGATCAAGAGGTTTGCGTCACGATCGGGGCCGCTGGTGACGCAAACCTCTTGATCACCACCGGGGGGTTCAGGCGTCGTCGTCGTCGGGGTCGTCCAGGCGGGCCAGGTAGGTGGCCAGGCGTTCGATGGGGGTTTCGAAGTCGGGGTTGAGGTCGACGAAGTCGCGCAGGCGCTCACCCAGCCACTCCAGGGTCACCTGCTCGTCGCCCCGGCGCTCGACCAGCTCCTCGATGCCACGGTCGGTGAAGTACACGGCGTACGTCCTCATGCGTCGGCCCGGCGCGGGCCGGGCGGTTGGACCGACGGAGCGGGGCAGGACCGTCGTGAACGGCCCTGCCCCGGCTCTCGCGGTGCGATCAGGTCACGGGCGGGGGAGAGCCGCCTCGATCAGCGCGGTCTGCTCGACCTCGTGGGTCTTGGCCGAGCCGACCGCCGGGGCGGCCGCCGCCGGGCGGGAGATCCGCCGCAGCCGGACGTCCGTGAGGTGCTCCAGCAGGTTGAGCGCGACGAACGACCAGGCGCCCTGGTTGGCCGGCTCCTCCTGGACCCAGGCGAAGTCCTCCGCGTTCGGGAACTGCGCCAGGGCGGCCCGGATCTCCTCCACCGGCAGCGGGTACAGCTGCTCGATCCGGATGATCGCCGTGTCGGTGACGCCGCGCTCCTGCCGGGCCTGGAACAGGTCGTAGTAGACCTTGCCGGAGCAGAGCAGCACCCGCTTCACGGCCTCCGGTGCCGGTGCGGCCGTGTCGCGCAGCACCGGCTGGAAGGTGCCGGTGGTGAAGTCCTCCACCGGGGAGACACAGAGCTTGTGCCGCAGCAGCGACTTCGGCGTGAACACCACCAGCGGCTTGCGCTTGGGCGACAGGGCCTGGCGGCGCAGCAGGTGGAAGTAGTTCGCCGGGGTCGTCGGGATGGACACCCGCATGTTGTCCTCGGCGCACATCTGCAGGAACCGCTCCGGCCGGCCGGACGTGTGGTCCGGACCCTGGCCCTCGTGGCCGTGCGGCAGCAGCAGGGTGACCGCGGAGCGCTGACCCCACTTCACCTCGCCCGACGAGATGAACTCGTCGATCACCGACTGGGCGCCGTTGACGAAGTCGCCGAACTGGGCCTCCCAGGCGACCAGGGCGTTGATGTTCTCCACCGAGTAGCCGTACTCGAAGCCCATCGCGGCGTACTCGCTGAGCAGCGAGTCGTGTACGAAGAACCGGGAGCGCTCGCCATCGCCGGTGAGCGACTTCAACGGCAGGTAGTCCTCGCCGGTGCGGGAGTCGACCACCGAGGCGTGCCGCTGGACGAACGTACCGCGACGCGAATCCTGCCCGGCGAGCCGGACGGTGACCCCGTCGTGCAGCAGCGCGCCCAGCGCGATGATCTCGCCGAAGCCCCAGTCGATGTTGCCCTCGACGGACATCTTGGCCCGCCGGTCGAGCAGCTGCTGGATCCGCTTGTGCGGGGTGAAGCCCTCCGGCAGGTTGATGTGCGCCTCGCCGATCGCCTTCACGACGGCGGCGTCGGTGGCGGTGTCGACCTGCGGCTCCGGCTCCTCCTCGCGGCGCGGCCGGTTGAGCTGGCGCGGCGCGGCGGCGGCGTCCCGGGTGGCCTTGAAGACCTTCTCCAGCTGCGACTGGTAGTCGCGCAGCAGCTCCTCCGCGTCCTCCACGGTGATGTCGCCGCGACCGATCAGCTCCTCGGTGTAGAGCTTGCGCACCGAACGCTTCGAGTCAATGATCTTGTACATCTGGGGGTTGGACATCGACGGGTCGTCGCCCTCGTTGTGCCCGCGCCGGCGGTAGCAGACCATGTCGATCACGACGTCCTTGTTGAACGCCTGCCGGTACTCGAAGGCCAGCCGGGCCACCCGGACCACGGCCTCCGGGTCGTCGCCGTTGACGTGGAAGATCGGCGCCTGGATCATCCGGGCCACGTCGGTGCTGTAGAGACTGGACCGGCTGTACTCCGGGGCGGTGGTGAAGCCGACCTGGTTGTTGACCACCACGTGCACGGTGCCACCGGTGCGGTAGCCGCGCAGCTGCGACAGGTTGAGGGTCTCGGCGACCACGCCCTGCCCGGCGAACGCGGCGTCACCGTGCACCGCCAGCGGCAGCACGGTGTAACCCTCCAGCTTGAGGTCGATCCGGTCCTGCTTGGCCCGGACGATGCCCTCCAGCACCGGGTCGACGGCCTCCAGGTGCGACGGGTTGGCCACCAGCGACACCTTGACGTTGTGCTCGCCGTCCGGGGTGGTGAACTTGCCGTTCTGGCCCAGGTGGTACTTCACGTCGCCGGAGCCCTGCGTCGAGCGCGGGTCCAGGTGACCCTCGAACTCGGAGAAGATCTTCTCGTACGGCTTGCCGACGATGTTGGCGAGCACGTTGAGCCGACCCCGGTGCGCCATGCCGATGACGACCTCGTCCAGCCCGCTCTCGGCGGAGGACTCCAGCACCTCGCCGAGCAGCGGGATCAGCGATTCGCCGCCCTCCAGCGAGAAGCGCTTCTGGCCGACGTACTTGGTCTGCAGGAAGGTCTCGAACGCCTCGGCGGCGTTGAGGCGGTTGAGCACGTGCTTCTGCTCGTCGGCGGACGGCTTCTCGTACTTGCGCTCGATCCGTTCCTGGATCCAGCGCCGCTCCTCCGGGTCCTGGATGTGCATGTACTCGATGCCCACCCGGCGGCAGTACGAGTCGCGCAGCACGCCCAGGATCTCGCGCAGCTTCATCCGCTGGCGGCCGGCGAAGCCGTTCACCGGGAACTCGCGGTCCAGGTCCCACAGGGTCAGCCCGTGCTGGAGGACGTCCAGGTCGGGGTGCTTGCGGATGGTGAATTCCAGCGGGTCGGTGTCGGCCATCAGGTGGCCGCGCACCCGGTACGCGTGGATCAGCTCGTGCACCCGGGCGGTCTTGTTGATCTGACCCTCGGAGTTGACCGCCACGTCGCGGACCCAGCGCACCGGCTCGTACGGGATGCGCAGCGAGGTGAAGATCTGGTCGTAGAAGCCGTGCTCGCCCAGGATCAGCTCGTGCATGACCTTGAGGAACTCGCCGGACTGCGCGCCCTGGATGATCCGGTGGTCGTACGTGCTGGTCAGCGTGATGATCTTGCTGACCGCCAGCTCGGCGAGGGTGGCCTCGGACATGCCCTGGTAGGGGGCCGGGTACTCCATCGCGCCGACACCGATGATCGCGCTCTGCCCCTGCATGAGCCGCGGCATCGAGTGCACGGTGCCGATGCCGCCCGGGTTGGTCAGCGAGATCGTGGTGCCGGAGTAGTCCTCCATGGTCAGCTCGTTGCGCCGCGCCCGCCGGACCACGTCCTCGTACGCCTGCCAGAACTGCCGGAAGTCCATCTGCTCGCAACCCTTGATGGAGGGGACCACCAGGTTGCGGGTGCCGTCCGGCTTGGCCAGGTCGATCGCGATGCCGAGGTTGACGTGCGCCGGGCGGACCACCGCCGGCTTGCCGTTGGCCTCCGCGTAGGAGTTGTTCATCTCGGGGTGCTGGACCAGCGCCCGCACCATCGCGTAGCCGACCAGGTGGGTGAAGCTGACCTTGCCACCTCGCCCGCGGGCGAGGTGGTTGTTGATCACGATGCGGTTGTCGACCAGCAGCTTCGCCGGGACCGCGCGGACGCTGGTCGCGGTGGGCACGCTCAGCGAGGCGTCCATGTTCTGGACGATCTTCGCGGCGACGCCACGCAGCGGCGTGGTCTGCGGACCGTCGGCGGTCGGGGCGGCGGCCTTGGCGGCCGGCTTGGCCGGGGCGGTCTTCTCCGGCGCGGCCTTCGTCGGTGCGGCCGCGGCGGCCGGCTTGGCCGGGGCGGCGGGCTGTGCGGCGGCGGCCGGCTGGCTGACCGTGGCGGCCGCCTCCGGCTGGCCGTCCGGCTCGGGCGCGGCGGCCGGCTTGCCCGACGCCTCAGCGGCGCGCGGTGTGCCGGCGCCCGGTGCCGGTCGATAGTCGGCGAAGAAGTCGTGCCAGGCCGAATCGACGCTCGTTGGGTCGGCGAGGTACCGCTGGTACATTTCCTCGACGATCCACTCGTTCGGGCCGAAACCCGCCAGTGGGTTCTCCTGCGAAGTCTGCTGGGTCGACACGGCCGGTAATCGCCTCTTTCACGCGGGTTGTGTGTCACGCGGTGTCCGTCGCGTCCAGTAAAGGACCACGGACAGGACGACTCCCAGGCTACGCCGTACGGATCCCGCAGGCATTTCCGCCTCGGTCGGGTGGCCGGTTTCACAGAAGATGCCAGAAGTTCAGCAAACCCTGCGTGGTCGGCCACCGGCTGGTAAGGCGGGACTGAGTACGGGTGTGGATGTCCGAAGCGCGGCCGTGCGGCCACCGGGCTCCTGATCGGCCACACTCCCGCCGACCAGGAGCCCGGCCCGGCGATCACGCAGTGCATCCCGCGCAGCGGCGGCCGAGGCTGCCCGGGCGGGTGACCCGACGGACCGGGGTGGCGGCCGTGCCGCCGCCACCCCGGGACCTGTCCGTCAGGAGATGTCGCGCCGACGCAGCAGCAGGCTGCCGGCCACGCCGGTGACCACCGCGTACCCGATCAGCACGGCGGCGCCGGCCCAGCGCGGCGGGTTGCCGGGAATCTCCGTCCCGGTGACCATCAGCGACGAGGCCAGCGACGGCACCAGCAGTTGCAGGTTGTTGATCCAGTCACCCCACCGGTTGGCCAGGATGCTGATCACCAGGATGGCACCGATCGAGCCGCCCAGGTAGAGCAGGATGCCGGTCACGGTGGCGCCGATCTGGCTGCGGATCAGCACGCCGATGCCGACGCCGAACACCGCCCAGAGCAGGTACGCGAGCAGGTTCAACCCGATCGCCCGCCAGGCTGCGTCGTTGCCCAGTTGCGACTCCACCCCGACCGCGTTCAGCACCGCCGACCCGGCGATCAGGTTGAACACGGTGGTGACCAGCCAGAACAGAAACGCCAGCACGCCCGCCGCGACCAGCTTGGCGATCATCACCGCGGTGCGGTGCGGTGCGGTGAGGAACGTGGTGGTGACCGTCTGGTGGAAGAACTCGCTGGTCACCACGATGATGCCGAGCAGCATGATGATGAGCAGGCCGAAGAACTGCCCGGTGGTGAACAGGTTCGACGAGAGCGCGTCGGGGGTGGCCGCGGCCTCGAACTGGGCGGCCTGGTCGCCCACCTCGGCGGGGTTGGTGCTGGTGAGGGCATCGGCCTGCAACCAGTTGATGAGCAGCGTGAGCGCCCACAGCGGCAGGCTGATCAGCGCGAAGACCCACCAGGTGTTGGTCGTACGGATCTTGAGCAGCTCGGATCGGACCAGGTTCATCGAATGCCCGCCTTTCCGGCCGTCAGCTCCAGGAAGACCCGTTCCAGATCGGGCCGTTCGGTGGTCAGTTCGTGCAGCTCGACGCCGGCGGCCAGGGCGGCCCGGCCGATCGTCGGGGCGTCCACCCCGGAGACCAGCAGGACGCCGTGCTCGTCGGTGGTGACGGTGGCCGACTGCGCCTTCAGCGCGGTGGTCAGCGCCTCGGCCTGCGGAGTGCGGACCCGCACCTGGGCGCCCTGCGCCATCGACCCGAGGACCTGCTCGACGGGACCCTGCCGGACCAGCTGCCCGGCTGCGATGATCACCACGTCGTCGGCGAGCAACTGCATCTCCGACAGCAGGTGGCTGGAGACCAGCACGGTGCGGCCCTCGTGGGCGAGGTTCTTGAGGAACCCGCGCATCCACCGGATGCCCTCCGGGTCGAGGCCGTTGGCCGGCTCGTCGAGGATCAGCACCCGCGGGTCACCGAGCATCGCGGCGGCGATACCGAGCCGCTGCTTCATGCCCAGCGAGTAGCCCTTGAACTTGCGCTTCGCCGCCGGGGTCAACCCGACCAGCTCCAGTACCTCGTCGGCCCGCGTCCTGGGCAGTCCGGCCGCCGCGCAGATCACCCGCAGGTGGTTGATGCCGGTGCGGCCCTTGTGCGCGCTGGACGCCTCCAGGATCGCGCCGACGTGCCGCAGCGGGTCGGCGAGGTCGGCGTACCGGTGGCCGCTGATGGTGGCCGTGCCGGCGGTCGGCGTGACCAGGTTCAGCAGCATCCGCAGCGTGGTCGTCTTGCCGGCGCCGTTCGGGCCGAGGAAGCCGGTCACCCGCCCCGGCGCGACGGTGAAGGACAGGTTGTTCACCGCCCGGACGTTCTTGTACTGCTTCGTCAGACCGGACACCACGATCTGACCGTCGCTGGTGGGGCTTCGCTGCCCGTCAGTCATCGTTCTCCTCCCGTGCGTGGCGTCGAGGTACGCCGTGGCACAGCGTGACGGTCCCGGGCAACAAGGTCAATCAGGCGCGGTCCGTACGGCGTGGTCCGTCTCCGGGCGGAGACACCTCATCCCCGCGGACGACATCGGGGTCAGCGGGCGATCCAGGTGGCCCGGGCCACGCCCAGCAGCGCGCCGTCCGGTCCGTACAGGCTGGTGTGCACCAACGCCTTGCGGCGGTCCACGCCGATCAGCGCACCGGTCACCACGCACTCGTCGCCCGGCGCCGGCCGCGCCGCGATCACCGCGGCGATCCGGCCGAGCAGGTACGGGCGGCCCGGCGCGAGCACCGTCCAGCCGCCGGGGCAGTCCAGTGCCGCCCAGAGGGTGGCGTCGCTGACCTGATCGGGTGCGCGCACCGGCGCGGCGGTCCGGCCGTCCGGCAGCCGACCCGGGAAGATCCGCAGCCCGTCGGTCCGGTCCGGCCCGCACACGTAGCAACCCGGAAACGGATGCTCGACCAGGCCGGGGTAGCGGGCCGCCGCGGCGACCGCGGTGTCCAGGTCGACCGGGGGTACGACGGCGTCGACCGTCTCGACGGGGCGTACCACGGCCACCAGCTCGCCGGCCGGATCGCGGACCTCGCCGCCGGTGAGGCTCAGCTCGGTGTCCAGCGGTGGCGGTCGGCGCAGCGTCACCTCGACCGGCCCGGTGCCACCGGCCGCGGCGGCGAAGACCCCCGCACTCCAGCCGCCGTTGCCGGAGCCGGGAGGCCCGTTGTAGCGGGACTCGATGAGCATCGTCGACCTCCGGTGGGGGCGTGCCGGCGCCGTCGCCGGTCCGTCCCGCAGCCTCGCACGGCCGACGTGGGACGCATCTGCCGGCCGGCGTTCATCCTGCCGACACCAGTGGTGCCCGTGGATGGCAACCCGAGGCACTTACACAGATCCCATGGCCGTTCTGCATGCCGCTGGCGCACCCCTGACGACCAGCGGATACACCCTGCTGATCGCCGACGACCCCACCCAGGTCGCGGCCGCGCAACGCCTGCGCCACGAGGTGTTCGCCACCGAACTCGGCGCCACCCTCATGCCCGGTGCGGCCGGGCTGGACGTGGACCCCTTCGACGCACACTGCGACCACCTCATCGTCCGGGAGGACAGCACCGGCGAGGTGGTCGGCACGTACCGGCTGCTGCCGCCGGGCCGCACCGCCCGGCGGTACGCCGAGGACGAGTTCGACCTCGCCGCGCTCGACCCGCTCCGCGACGACCTCGTCGAGGCGGGACGGTCCTGCGTACACCCGGACCACCGCTCGGGCGCGGTCATCAACCTGATGTGGGCGGGCATCACCCGGTACCTGCACCTGCGCGGCTCCCGCTGGCTCGGCGGCTGCGCCTCGGTGCCGGTGGCCGACGGCGGTCGTACGGTCGCCGGGGTGTGGGCACAGGCGCAGGCCCGGCACCTGTCGCCGCCGCCGCTGCGGGTCCGCCCGTTGCGTCCCTGGTTCGCCGAGCCGGCCGCCGCCGTCGACGCGGCGACGGCGGGCGAGCCGGCCGGCCGCGTCGCCGTGCCGCCGCTGCTGCGCGGCTACCTGCGGCTCGGCGCGTGGATCTGCGGCGAACCGTCGTACGACCCCGACTTCGGGTGCGCGGACTTCTACGTGCTCTTCTCCCTGGATCGGATGAACCCGCGCTACCTGCGGCACTTCCTGGGCGAGGCGGAGCAGTGACCGCCGTTGCGCACGACCTGTGGCGGCCCTCCTCCGGATGCGACGAGGAGTGCCTGCCGGCGGCCGGCGAGGTGCCCACCGTGCCGGTGGCCCGCCGGGTGCTCCGGCTGGTCGCGGCGGCCGGCATGCTGCTGGCCGGTGTCGGTCTGGTGGTGCTGCTGCCCGTACTCCCGTCCCAGGAGCGGCAGGCGGCGATGCGCGGCTGGGCGCGGGGCACCGCGCGGGCGTTCGGCGTCCGCCTGGTGATCCGGGGACGGCTGCCCCGCCGGCGGGCGCTGCTGGTCGCCAACCACGTGTCGTGGCTGGACATCCTCGCGGTACTGGCGGTGGCACCGACCCGGATGGTGGCGAAGCGGGAGGTCCGATCCTGGCCGGTGGTCGGCATGCTGGCCGCCGCGGCGGGCACGGTCTTCGTGGACCGGTCACGGCCACGGGACCTGCCGGCCACCGTGCGCCGGCTCGCCGACGCGCTGCGCGCCGGCCGGTCGGTGGCGGTGTTCCCGGAGGGTACGACCTGGTGTGCGGGTGACGGTGCGGCCGACTGCCGCCCCAGCGGAGGGTTCCGTCCCGCGATGTTCCAGGCGGCCATCGACGCGGGCAGCCCGGTGGTGCCGCTGCGGTTGGGCTACCGGTGCGAGGTCACCGGCTCGCCGACCACGGCGGCGGCCTTCCTCGGGGCGGACACCCTGCTGCGTTCGGTTGCCCGGGTGGTCTCGGCACGGGAGCTGGTGGTCTCGGTGACGATCGCCGGCGCGCTGCACCCGGCCCGCGACGCCGACCGGCGGTTGCTGGCCCGGGCCGCCGAGTCGGCCGTACACCTGGTGCCCGCGGCGGGTGCCGCCACGCGGACCCGGCTGCGGCCGGTGCCCACCCTGCCACCGGCCGTCACGGCGCTGCCGCCGGCCATCGGCCAGGACCTCGACCTGGCGGCCTGAGGAGCCCGCCCCGCCCCCGGCGCGCCGCGCCCGCCCCCGGCGCGCCGCGCCCGCCCCCCGTCGCGCCGCCCCACGCCCCACGCCCCACGCGCTCGATCCAGGATGTAGTGGCCTCGCGGGCGCGGGATGCCACTACATCCAGGATCGAGCACGATCTTGGTGGCGCGGGCAGGCCCGCAGCCCGCAGCCCGCGGCCCGCAGCTCGCAGCTCCGCGCTCCCTCGGGACGTCGGTGGGCAGCGGGTCGACAACTCGCGACAGTCTTGTGTGTCGCGATGTATCGCGTTAGTGTCTTCTCGTTGGGCGCGCCGTCGGCGCGTCGTCGAGGGGAGGACGCCATGGCCGGTTGGACGGTCGAGAGCCCGCAGCGGCTCACCATGGACGGTCCGGTCATCCGGCTGGACGTTCAACTCGTCAGTGGACGGCTCAACGTGGTCGCCACCGACGGCCCGACCCGGATCGACGTCACCCAGGTCGGTCGCCGGCCGGTCCTGATCGACCACTCCGACGGCCGGCTCAGCATCCGGCAGGAGCGCGGACGGGGCTGGTCGGACGTCATGCGATGGTTCCGGATGATCCACCGCTATCCGCGGGTGGACGTCTCCGTCGCCGTGCCGGCCGACGTCCTCGCCGATCTGGGCCTGGTCGCGGGCTCGCTGGTCGCCTCCGGCCTGCGCCGGCAGACCACGGTCCACGTCGTCGCCGGCCAGATCACCCTCATGGGCCTGCGCGGCAACACCTCCGCGAAGATCACCTCCGGGCCGGTGGAGGCACTCGGGGTCCGCGGCGACCTCGCCCTGGAGACCGTCTCCGGCGAGGTGATCCTCGCCGACAGCGCCGCCGAGCGGGTGCAGGCGCAGACCGTCTCCGGCGCCATCACCTGCGACCTGGACAACCCCCGGCGCAGCGAGATCCGGCTCAGCACCATCTCCGGCAGCATCACCGTCCGGGTCCGCGAGGACAGCGACCTCGCCGTCCGACTGAACACCGCGTCCGGCCGGATCACCAGTGGGTTCCCGCAGGTGCGCGGTTCGCGGTTCCCGACGCCGAGCAGTGAGGGGGTGCTCGGCGCCGGTGAAGGTAAGCTCTGGGCCTCCGCGACGTCGGGAAGCATCGCCCTGCTGGCCCGAGCAGTCGACGACGATTCCGAGGAGCTGCCGTGACCGCCGTGTTCAGCCACGGGCGGCTCCGGCTCTACCTGCTCAAGCTCCTCGACGACGGGCCCAAGCACGGCTACGAGCTGATCCGCCTGCTGGAGGACCGGTTCCTCGGGCTCTACGCGCCCAGCGCCGGCACCATCTACCCCCGGCTGCAACGGCTGGAGGCCGAGGGACTGGTCAGCCACACCGCGGCCGGCGGCCGCAAGACGTACGACATCACCGACGCCGGCCGTGCCGAGCTGCGGCAGCGGGCCGACGAGTTGGCCGCGCTGGAGGCGGACATCGCCGCCTCGGTGGCGGACCTGTCGACCCTGGCCGGCGAGATCCGCAGCGAGGTACGCGGTTCGGTCCGCGACCTCAAGCGGGAGCTGACCGAGGCGACCCGGCAGACCCGGCGTACCCGGTGGGAGGCACCCCCGCCGCCCCGGCCGACGCCGGCCGACGGGCTGCGTGCCACTCTGCTCGACGACTTCGACCAGCGGCTGGTCGCGTTCACCGCCGAGGTCGGCCGGCTGGCGCGGTCCCGGCAGTTCAGCGACACCCAGCTGCGTACGGCGATCCGGCTGCTCGACGGAGCCCTGGACGGGTTGCGCCGACTGCTGCGCTGACGCGCCCGAGGCCGGTCGACGACTCACAGGTTTTTTGCAGGAAGCGTCCAGCGCCGGCGCAGTGAGGTCACCGATGATGGGCACATGCCCGCTACCCAGACCGAGGCGCGACTTCTCGTCGTCGAGGACGACCCCAACATCCTCGAACTCCTCTCCGCGAGCCTGCGCTTCGCGGGCTTCGACGTGGCCACCGCGACCAGCGGCAGCGCGGCCCTGAACGCCGCCAAGGACCACCGGCCCGACCTGGTCGTGCTCGACGTGATGCTGCCGGACCTGGACGGCTTCGAGGTCATCCGGATGCTCCGCGAGGGCGGTACGCGTACCCCGGTGGTCTTTCTGACCGCCCGGGACGCCACCGACGACAAGATCCGCGGGCTGACCCTGGGTGGCGACGACTACGTCACCAAGCCGTTCAGCCTGGAGGAGCTGACCGCCCGGATCCGCGCCGTGCTGCGCCGCACCACCACCGGCGAGCAGGCTCCCTCCCGGCTCACGTTCGCGGACCTGGAGCTGGACGAGGAGACCCACGAGGTGCACCGGGCCGGGCAGCGGGTGCAGCTCTCGCCGACCGAGTTCAAGCTGCTGCGCTACCTGATGCTCAACGCCAACCGGGTGCTGTCCAAGGCGCAGATCCTCGATCACGTCTGGAACTACGACTTCCGGGGCGACGACAACATCGTCGAGTCCTACATCTCGTACCTGCGGCGCAAGGTCGACACCACCCAACCCCGCCTGATCCACACTCTCCGCGGCGTCGGGTACGTCCTGCGCAAGCCGGCGGCGTGAACGCTGTCCAGCAGGCGAAGGGGCGGGTGCGCAGCGTTCCGCTGCGGGTCAAGCTGGTCACCTCGGTGCTGGCGCTGGTCGCCGTCGCGTTGCTGGTGATCAGCTCGCTGACCGCGTACTTCCTCCGCAACTACCTGGAGGGCCAGGTCGACGGGCAGGTCCGGTCGACCGCCCAGGGCCTCGGTCAGCTGCTCCCGAAGCTGCGCAGCCTTGAGGTCGGCGCGATACTGCCCAGCGACTACGTCGTCATCGTGGCCGACGAACAGCAGGTCTACGCGCCCAAGTACGACGGGCGCAGCTTCGACCCCGGCCAACTGCCCGCGTTCCCCACCACTCGCGCGGGTTTCGAGGCTGCGGAGGGTGAGCCGCAAACCGTCCGGTCCCACGACGGCTACACCCGCTGGCGGGTGTACTACGCCCCCCAGCCGGATGGCTCGGTGCTGGCCGTTGGGCAGCCGCTGACCGATGTGGACCGGGCGGTGAAGCAGCTCGTCTGGATAGACCTCCTGGTCGGCGGCGCGGTGCTGATCATGTTGGCCTCGGTGGGCGCGGCGATCGTCCGGACCAGCCTCAAGCCCCTCGTCGAAATCGAACAGACCGCCGCCGCGATCGCCGGCGGCGACCTGACCCGCCGGGTGCCCGACCCCGAGGAGGGTCAGGAACACCCCACCTCGGAGCTGGGCCGGCTGTCGCGCGCGCTGAACGCGATGCTCACCCAGATCGAGGCGGCGTTCACGGCCCGAGCCGCCTCGGAGACCTCGGCGCGCTGGGCGGAGAGCGCCGCCCGGGATGCCGCGGCCGCCGCTCAGGCGTCCGAGGCGCGGGCCATCCGGTCGGAGGAGCGGATGCGGCAGTTCGTCGCGGACGCGTCGCACGAGCTGCGGACCCCGCTGACCACCATCCGCGGTTTCGCGGAGCTGTACCGCCAGGGTGCCGCGC
This sequence comes from Micromonospora sp. NPDC050695, assembly GCF_040654415.1. Classification (NCBI taxonomy): domain Bacteria; kingdom Bacillati; phylum Actinomycetota; class Actinomycetes; order Micromonosporales; family Micromonosporaceae; genus Micromonospora; species Micromonospora sp. NPDC050695. The sequence continues at coordinate 31,517 of NZ_JBFAHZ010000022.1, read as the reverse complement.
GGGCCCCGGAGGAGACCGCCGGCCTGCTGCGCCGCATCGAGGACGAGGCGGCCCGGATGGGGCTGCTGGTGGAGGATCTGCTGCTGCTCGCCCGGCTGGACCGGGAACGGCCGCTCTCCCTGGCGCCGGTGGAGCTGCCGGTGCTCGCCTCCGACGCGGTGCACGCCGCCCGGGCGATGGCCCCGGACCGGCGGATCGACCTGGAGATCGAGCCCGGATCGGGACCGCTCCTGGTCTCCGCCGACGACGCGCGGCTGCGTCAGGTCATCGGCAATCTGGTGACCAACGCGCTCACCCACACCCCGCCGGACGCCGAGATCCGCCTGCGGCTCCGCGAGGAGAAGGGCAACCTCGCCGTGGTGGAGGTGGCCGACACCGGTCCGGGCCTCTCGCCGGACCAGGCGGAACGGGTCTTCGAACGGTTCTACCGGGCCGACGCGGCGCGTACCCGGCGGGCCGACGGCAACACCGGCACCGGGCTCGGCCTGGCCATCGTGGCGGCCCTGGTGGCCGCCCACCACGGCACCGTCGAGGTGGCCGAGACGCCCGGCGGCGGGGCCACCTTCCGGGTCCGGCTGCCCCTGCTGTCACCGGTCGAGGAGGCCGGCGAGTGACTTTCAGCCAACTTCCAGGGCGGTTCCAGCTTGATCGCAGTGCCGGGGGAGAAGGTAGTGACATGACCGAGTTCGAGTCCGACCCGCAGCGCCGGCCGGCCCCCACCGACGCCGAGCCGTCGCACCCCACCGCCGAGCTGCCGCGCGACGAGCGCGGGCAGTCCGACTCCCCGACCACTCCCGTTCCGGTTATCTCGACCACGGGTGACGCGCCGACCACCGCCGCCACCCCGGCCGTCCCCGCCGGCACCGCCGCGCCGACCACGGCGTACGCCGGCCAGCCGGCCTCCGGACAGCAGCCGACCGGGTACGAGCCGCCGACCGCCACTCCCTCCGCCCCGCCGTACCCGGTCTCCGGCCACCCGGCGCCCGGCCAGCACGGCTACCCGCAGCCGACGGCCGGCCGGTATCCCGGTGCCCCCTGGTACGCGGGCCAGCAGCAGTCCGGCTGGGCCGGCGGGGGCCAGCCGGGCGTGGCCTACCCGCACCAGCAGCACGCGCAGCAGCCGGGGCAGCCGATGCCGCCGTGGGGCCCGCAGGTCGCGCCGCCCGGCAGCGGCCCCCGGCCGGGCCGCATCGCCAAGTTCGCCGGCGCCGGTGTCGCCGTGTTCGCCCTGATGCTCGGCTCCGGCGTGGCCGGCGGAGCGCTCGCACTCGCACTCGACGGGGACGGCGGCGGTGTCACCCGCACCTACTCGGCCGCCCCGGTGATCAACAGCGCGGACCTGCCGAAGATCGCCGCGGCCGTGCAGGACAGCGTCGTCTCGATCACCACCGACAGCGGTGAGGGCTCCGGGGTGGTGCTCAGCGCCGACGGGTACGTGCTCACCAACAACCACGTGGTGGCCTCCGCCGCCGGCGACACCGTCCGGGTGGTCTTCGCCGACGGCACGAGCGCCGAAGCGAAGATCATCGGTACCGACCCGAAGACCGACCTGGCCGTGGTCAAGGCCAACGGCGTGAGCAACCTCAAGCCGGCCAAGTTCGGTGACAGCGACGCCATGCAGGTCGGCGACCAGGTGCTCGCCCTGGGCAGCCCGCTCGGCCTGCAGGGTTCGGTGACCTCGGGCATCCTGAGCGCCCGGGACCGCACCATCCGGGCCGGCGAGGGTCAGCCGCAGGACCCGAGCCAGCAGAGCCAGGCCGTCAGCTCGATCTCCGGCCTGCTGCAGACCGACGCGCCGATCAACCCCGGCAACTCCGGCGGCGCGCTGGTCAACACCCGGGGCGAGGTGATCGGCGTGAACACCGCCATCGCCACCTCCGGGCAGAGCACCGGCAACATCGGTGTCGGGTTCGCCATCCCCAGCAACAAGGCCAAGGACGTCGCGGGCAAGCTCCAGCGCGGCGAGAAGGTCAGCCACCCGTCGCTCGGGGTGGGCGTCAACCAGGCCGAGGGCGGTGGCGCGCTCGTCGCGTCGGTCACCGCGGGCAGCGCCGCCGAGAAGGCCGGCCTGCAGCGGGGCGACGTCGTCACCAAGTTCGGCGACAAGACGATCAACGACTCGGACGATCTGGTCGGCGCGGTGCAGGCCGGCAAGGTCGGCGACAGGGTCGAGGTGCAGTACAAGCGCAACGGTGTCGAGAAGACGGCAACCGTGACGCTCGCCGAGACGTCCTAACCAACAACTGAACCTGCCTCCTCCCTCCGGCGGCGGGTGGCGGGGCCGAGGGGGTCGGCTCCGCCACCCGCCGCGCTTTTCCCTTCGACGGCGGTTCACCCGGATCGGGTGAACCGCCGTCACCCGTACACCCGGCAGGTTCGGTGCACGAGGCGAGACGGAGGTGGAGGCCGGTGGATGTCCGTGACGACCAGCGGATCCAGCGCGACGTCCTGGCCGAACTGGCGTGGGACGCGCGGCTGCGACCGAACGAGATCGGCGTGACCGCCGACCAGGGGGTGGTCACCCTGACCGGGTTCGTGGACAGCACCGCCCGCGGCTGGGCGGCGACCCGCTGCGCGCAGCGCGTGCGCGGGGTGCGGGCGGTGGCCGACGAGATCGAGGTGCGGCTGACGAGCACTCCGGGACGTACCGACGCCGAGATCGCCATCGCCGCGTCCCGCGCGCTGGAGTGGGACAGCTTCGTCCCCGCCGAACGGCTGGACGTGACCGTGGCCAACGGCTGGCTGATGCTGCGCGGTGAGGTCGAGTTCGGCTGGCAGCGCCGCGCCGCCGAGGGCGAGGTGCGTCGGTTGGCCGGGGTGCGGGGGATCAACAACCTGATCGAGGTACGCCCACCGCAGCCGCCCGCCGGCGAGCGGCTGCGCCACGACGTCGAGCGCGCGCTGCTGCGCACGATCGGCGCGGACCGGGTGACCGTGGAGGTGGACGGCGACACGCTGGTCCTCGCCGGAGTGGTCCGGTCGTGGTGGGAACGCGACCAGGTCGAGCGGGTGGCCTGGTCCGCCCCGGGGGTGCGGGTGGTCCACGACCAGCTCCTGGTCGGCGGGTGAGCGTCCGTCTTGTCCGGTTTACCGGAGACGCCACGGGGAAACCGCCGCGGACCACGCCGACCGGCGACACCGGACCGGGGATCAACGGGGAGGACTCGTGGCCGTGACCCACCCGCCTGCCGACCGCTCGGGCGAGCGGTCGTTGCGCATCGCGATGGTGGTCCCGCCCTGGTTGTCCGTACCGCCCCCCGGCTACGGCGGGCTGGAGCAGGTGGTCGCCGCGCTGGTGGACGCGTTGACCGGGCACGGGCACGCGGTGACCCTGTTCGGCGCCGGCGGCGAGCACGGCACCGCCGCCGCCGGTTTCGTCTCCACCGTTCCCGAGGTCCAGTACGAGCGGCTCGGCGAGTCGCTGCCGGAGCTCGCCCACCTGGCCCGGGTGAACCGGCTGATCACCGCGGCCGACTTCGACGTGATCCACGACCACACCACGATCGGTCCGCTGGTCGCCGGCCGCCGGGCCGTCCCGACGGTGGCGACCGTGCACGGCAACCCGGTGGGGGAGTACGGCGACGTGCTCGGCGACGCCGACCAGGAGGTGGCCCTGGTGGCCATCTCGCATGCCCAGCGCCGGTTGAACCCCGGCCTGCCCTGGGCCGGCACGGTGCACAACGCGCTGGACATCCGTGGCTTCCCGCGCAAGACCGAGCCCGGTGCCGGGCCGGTGTTGTGGCTGGCGCGGTTCAGCCCGGACAAGGGCCCGGACGTCGCCATCCGGGCGTGCCGGGAGGCCGGGCTGCCGCTGCTGCTGGCCGGCAAGTGCAACGAGCCCGCCGAACGCCGCTACTACGAGCAGGTCGTCGCGCCGCTGGTCGACGACGACGTGACCGTCGTGCTCAACGCCGACCGCGCCGAGACCCTGCGGATGCTGGTCGACGCCCGCTGTCTGATCATGCCGATCCAGTGGGAGGAGCCGTTCGGCATGGTGATGCTGGAGGCGATGGCGACCGGTACCCCGGTGGTCGCCCTCGACCGGGGTGCCGTGCCGGAGCTGGTCCGGCCCGGGGTGACCGGGCTGGTGTGCGACCGTCCGGACGACCTTTCGGCGGCCCTGGTGGCGGCGCAGCGGCTCGACCCGGAGGACTGCGTGGCGCACGTCGCGGAGAACTTCTCGGTCGAGCGGATGGCCTACGGCTACGAGGAGGTCTACCGGCGCTTCGCCGCGAGCTGGTACGCGATCCGCGCACCGGCCCGGGTGCCGGCCCGCTGACCCACCCGGGTGCCGGCCGCCGGGTCAGACCTGCGCCGCACCCAGTTCGGCGATGGCGGCGTCCAGGCGCTGCGCGTACGCCGGACTGATGCCGCCCTCACCGAGGCGGACCGCGACCTTCTCGCGCAGCCGGGCCACCGGCGGTGCCAGCTCGTCCCGGCCGGAACCGACCGCCGCGGTCAGGTTGCGCAGCTCGTTGCGCAGGTCCAGGCCCACGTCGGAACGGATCTCGCCGGCGTTTAGCCCGTCGCCGATCAGCCGGTCGACGCGGTTCGCGGCCTCGACCAGGGTGCCCGGGTCCGAGCTGGGCGAGCCGGCACTCGACCGCGCCGACGGCGACGGGGTCGGGAGCCGGGGTGCCTCGGTGACCGGCGGGTCGAACGACGGGGGTGCCACCGGGCCGGTCGACGGCTGCGTCCGGGGTGCCGGCCGCTCGTCGGGCAGCAGGGCCACCCCGGCCAGCGCCACGCCGACCGCGAGGACCGCCGGAACCAGCAGCAGCGCGACCCTTCGACGTGACCGTCCGGCCGCCACCTCGGACGGCGCGTCCGCCGTCGTCGGCTCGGTGACCGGCTCAGGTGGCAGGGCCAGGGTGGACACCGGGACCGCGGTGGTCGAGGGCTCGGCCGGCAGCAGTTGGTCGCGCAGGGCGGTGGCGACCTGCCGGGCCGTCGGCCGGTCGGCCGGATCCCGGGAGAGGCTGCGCAGGCAGATCCGGGCCACCGCCGGCGGCAGCTCCGGAAGGTCGGCCAGGGTCGGCGGCGGGCCGCCGGCCAGCGCGGCGCTGAGCTGCTCCCAGGTGTCCGCCGGGTACGGAACCCGGCCGGTGAGCGCCTCGTGCAGCAGTACGCCCAGCGAGTACACGTCGCTGGCCGGCTGGGCGGGGGCGCCGTCGAGCCGTTCCGGGGCCACGTACGCGGGGGTGCCGAAGGTGCCGCCGTCCTCGTCCTCGTCCGGCGCGCCGATCCGGGTGGCGATGCCGAAGTCGAGCACCTTGACACCCATCGCGGTCATCATCACGTTGGCCGGGGTGATGTCACGGTGCACGATGCCGAGCCGGTGTGCGGCGGCCAGCGCGTCGGCGATCTGCGCGCCCACCTGGACCGCCTCGGTCCACGGCAGAGGCCCCTCGGTGAGCCGCAGCTCCAGCTCCTCGCCGCTGAGCAGTTCCATCACCACGAACGAGGTGATCGAGCCGTCCGGGTCGACCGTCTCGCCGTAGTCGTGCACCGAGGTGACGTGCGGGTGCACCAACTGCGCGGCGGCGCGGGCCTCCTCGCGCACCATGTCCCGGAAGCGGGCGTCGGCGGCCAGCGACGGTGCGAGCACCTTGAGCGCGACGACCCGGTCGAGGACCTCGTCGCGGGCACGCCAGATGACCGACATTCCGCCGGCGCCAACCTGGTCGACAAGCCGGTACCTGCGGGCCAGTAACCGGCCCGGGTGCAGCGCTGCCTTCACGGATCGCACCTGCCTCGGGGTGGGGGCCGTATCAGGTTGCGCGAATGTGTCCAGCCTGTCAACGGCGTCACCGCCCGCCGTCGACCGGCGGCGTCCGCGCTGCGCCGAACGCCGGGTGGCAGCGTCCCGCCGCCCGGCGGCGGGCCCGTGCCAGGATGAGAGGCATGGCGGGGGGACCGGTGGCGTTCGTACTCGGCGGCGGGGGAGTTCTCGGCGCGGTCGAGGTGGGCATGTTGCGCGCCCTGTTCCGCGCCGGCATCCAACCCGACCTGGTGCTCGGCACCTCCATCGGTGCGGTCAACGGCGCGCTGGTCGCCGCCGACCCGTCGGAGGCGGTGACCGACCGGCTGGTCCGGCTGTGGGCGTCGCCGGAGGCCAGCGAGGTGTACGGCGACTCCGTCGCCCGGCAGTTGCGCCGCTTCGCCGCCCGCACCCACCTGCACTCGCCCCGACCTCTGCGCCGGCTGCTCGAATCGGAGCTGGGCGTGGACACCACGTTCGCCGACCTGCGGGTGCCGTTCCGCTGCTGCGCCGCGCACATCGAGCGGGCCGCCGAGCACTGGTTCGACAGCGGGCCGGTGGTGCCGGCCGTGCTGGCCTCGGCCTCGGTGCCGGGCCTGCTGCCACCCATGGAGATCAACGGTGCGCACTACGTGGACGGTGGCATCGTCAACTCCATCCCCATCGGCGAGGCGGTGGCCGCCGGCGCCGGCCGGATCTTCGTCCTCCAGGTGGGCCGGATCGAACGCGAGCTGACCCCGCCCCGACGGCCGTGGGAGATCGCCCAGGTCGCGTTCGAGATCTCCCGCCGGCACCGCTTCTTCCGGGAGATGGCCGCGCTGCCCGAGGGGGTGGAGGTGCACGTCCTGCCGACCGGTGGGCTGAATCCGCGTGACGACACCCCGTGGGCGTACCGGGACATGGCGGCCGTGGGTCGGCGGATCAGTCGGGCCTACACCGCCTCCCGCCGCTACCTCGCGACCCACGTGGAACGCTGATGCCGCTGCCCCCCAGGTGGCTACGCCGGTTGTTGATCGCCCCCGCCGTGGTGCTGCTCGCGTTCCTCGTCGTCACCACGCTGCCGGTCTGGGCGCTGCTCGCCGCGGCTGCCTCCCCACTGGTCCCGGGCCGGCTCCGCCCGCTGCGGCTGCTCTGGATCGGCTGCGTCTACCTGGTGTGGGACGCTGGCGCGCTGCTCGCGCTGTTCCTGCTCTGGGTGGCCTCCGGGTTCGGCTGGCGGACCCGGTCGCCGGCCTTCCAACGCGCGCACTACGTGCTGGCCGGCTGGTTCCTGCGGGTGCTGTTCTGGCAGGCCCGCTGGACGCTGCGGCTGCGCATCGACGTGGTCGGCACGGACCCGGACACCGCGTTGCCCGGCCGGCCCGAGCTGGTGCTCTGCCGGCACGCCGGGCCGGGTGACTCGTTCATCCTGATCCACGGGCTGGTCAACTGGTTCCACCGGGAACCGCGGATCGTGCTCAAGGACAGCCTCCAGTGGGATCCGGCGATCGACGTGCTGCTCAACCGGCTGCCCAACCGGTTCATCGCGCCGACACCGGAGCGGGGTGAGGAGACCGTACGCCAGGTCGGGCACCTGGCCGACGGCCTGGACGACAACGACGCCTTCGTGATCTTCCCGGAGGGCGGCAACTTCACCCCCAAACGGCGGCTGCGTGCCATCGCCCGGCTGCGCTCCCTCGGCCTGGAGCGGATGGCGCAGCGCGCCGAGCGGATGCGTCACGTGCTCGCCCCGCAGCCCGGCGGGATGCTCGCCGCGCTCGACGCCGCCCCGGACGCCGGGGTCATCTTCGTCGCGCACACCGGCCTGGACCGGATGCTCACCGTCGCCGATGTCTGGCGGGAACTGCCCATGGACAAGCTGATCGTGATGCGGTTCTGGTCGGTGCCGCCGGAGGAGGTGCCGACCGGGCGACAGCAGCGCATCGACTGGCTCTATGACTGGTGGGCGCAGATTGACACCTGGATCGCGGCCAATCGGGACGCCGCCGCGTAGGGTGCGCTCGTGGACCAGATCTGCGTGGTGACGACGGTGGTGGATGCGCGTTCGGTTGCCGACGTGCTGGCGGCCGCGGCCGTCGCCGGGCGGCTCGCCGCCTGCGCCCAGGTCGGCGGGCAGGTGGACAGCACCTACTGGTGGCGCTCCGGTGTGGAGACCAGCACCGAGTGGTCGGTGCAGTTCAAGACCGCACCGGACCGGCTCACCGCGTTGGTCGACCAGATCCGGGTCAGCCATCCGTACGAGGTACCGGAAATCCTGGTGTCCAGGGTGGACAGCGGTGACCCCGGCTACGTCACCTGGGTACACGAGCACACCCGACCGTGAGTACGCGCACTCTGGGCGGCACCCGGGACGGGTTCCGATGATGTGCGGGTGGATGACACCCGCTATCCCTGCCCCGCCTGCGGCGCCCCGGCTGACCTGAACGCCGGCTGCGCCGGGTGCCGCCGCCCACCCGACCCGGTCGCCGCCGAGGTGGTCCGGCTGGGTCGGGAGGTCGCTCAGCTCGAGCCGCAGGTGGAGCAGGCCCGCCGGACGTACACCGAGCTGGCCGGGCGGCTGGCGGCCACGTCGCGGCGGCGGGCGGAGCTGGCGGCGCTCGTCCGTGCCGCGGTGGCGGTGCCCGTTGCGGGGCCGGCGCCGGTGCCCGCTCCGGCGACTCCGGCGGCTCCGGGGGTTGCGGAGACTCCGGCGGCTCCAGGGGTGGCGGAGGCGTCGACCCGGACGATCCAGGGTCTGCTCTTCGTCCTCGGTGGACTCCTGCTGGGCACCGCGGCGGTGGTGTTCACGGCGGTCGCCTGGGCGTCGGTCGGGGTCGGTGGACGGGCGCTGATCCTGGCGGCGTTCACCGCGCTTGCACTGGCCGTGCCGCTGCTGGCGGTCCGCCGGGGGTTGCGTGGCACGGCGGAGACGTTCGCCGCGGTGGGGCTGCTGCTGGTGGTGCTCGACGGGTACGCGGCCTGGTCGGTGAACCTGGCCGGAGTCGCCGGCTGGCCGGGCACCCGGTACGCCGCGCTGGTCGGGGGTGTCAGCGCGGCGGTCGCCGTGGCGTACGGCCGGTCCAGTGGACTGACCGGGCCGTGGTTCGCCGCGTTGCTGGGCGCGCAGCCGGTGCTGCCGCTGCTCGCCGCCAACGCGCGGCCGGACGCCGACAGCTGGGCGCTGGTCCTGCTCGGGGTGGCGCTGCTGGATCTGGCCGTGTTGGCGGCGCTGCGCGGCCGACCGGGGACGGCGCTGCTCGTCGGTCGGGTGGTGGCCGGCGCCGGGCACGTCGCGGCGCTCGTGGGTGCCGCTGGCTGCGCCGTCGTGTCGTTGCTGCTCGGCCGCGCCGCGGGCACACCGCTGCTGGCCGGGGTGCCGCTGCTGCTGGTCGTCCTGACCGCGCTCGCCGCGGCCCGGCTGGTCGGCGGCGCGACGCTGCGGACGGTGGCCGCCGGGCTGCTGGTGCCGGTGCTGGCTCTCGCGCTGCTGCGTCCGGTGGTCGAGCTGCGGCCGGCGCTGCTGCTGCTCGCGACGGCGGTGGTGGCCGTCGGCCTGGCCGCCGCGGTGCGCCTGCTGCCGGCGTCACCCGGATTGCGGGGGGCCGAGCCGAAGCGAGCCGAGCCGGCGGGGGCCGGGTCGAGCGCGGCCGGATCGGGCGTGGCCGGGTCGAGCGTGGTCGGTGCCCGCGACTGGCGGATCGGCCCGCGAGTGGGGGCCCTGCTGGTCGCCGCTGGTACGGCGCAGATCGCGGCGCTGATCACCGGTGTCCTGGCGGTCGCCGCCGCCAGCCGGTCGCTGCCACCGTGGGGCGGGGCAGACGCGGGTCCGGACCTGGACTGGGGCTGGCAGCTGGCACCCGCCGTGGCGCTGGCGCTCGGCGCGACGGCGCTGCTGGTGCCTCGGCGGGCGTGGGAGGTGCTCGCCACGGCCGGCGCGGTGGCGGTGCTGCTCGCGGTGCCGGCCGGCTGGACCGCGTCCTGGTCGGCCGTGCTGGCCGTGGACCTGGTCGGCGGGGCCGCGCTGCTGCTCGCCGTGCTGGCCCGCCCGGCGACCCGACCCGCCGTGCTGTCCACCCGCGCGCTGGGCGGCGCCGTCCTGCTCGGGCACGGACTGCTGGTGGCCCTGGCCGATCCGGTGGGTGCTCTCGCGGCGCTCGGCGTCATCGCCGTGGCCGGTCTGGCGCTCGCCGCGCGGCAGGCCGCCGGCCCGTACCGGCGGGTGGCCGGCGGGGGGCTTCTCGTCGCGCAGCTCGCACTGCCCGGGATCGCCGCGGTGGCGTCGTTCGCGGCGGGCGCGCCGCCCTGGTGGCAGGTCCGGCTCGCGCTGGCCGCCGCCGGGCTGCCGCTGGTCGCGGTCCTCGCGGCGCGTCGTCACCGGATCGGGCTGACCGGGTACGCGGTGACCGGCGGGGTGGCCGCGGTGACCGTACCCGGGCTCGCGCCCCTGGTCGCGGCGGGCGACGAGCCCCTCGCGCTGTACGCGGCACTGGCGGCGTCGGGCGTCGCGCTCGTCGCCCGGTGGGACCGGCCGACGACCGACATCGGAACGCCGCCGGTGGTCGACGGGTCACCGGCGGCCGGGGAGCTGTCCGTGGTCGGGGGGTCGCCGGCGGCTGGGGGGCCGTCGGTGGTCGGGGGGTTGCCGGCGGCTGGGGGGCCGTCGGTGGTGGGCCGATCGCCGACGGTCGGGGGGCCGTCGGCGATCGGCCGTCCGGGCGTGCTGGTGGTGGCGGGTGCAGTGCTGGGGGCGGTGGCCGTGCTGGCGGCCCTGCCGACGATGCTGTCCGCGCTCGTGTCGCCGTACGGCAGCGGGGGCCGGCTCTGGTCGGGGGTGCCGACCGTCGTCGCCGACTCGGCGGCGTACCCCGTCGGGCTGGCACTGGTCGCGCTGGCGGTGGCCGCCGTCCTGGCGGGTCGACCGAGCCGCCTCCCGGTGCTGGCCGCGCTGCCGTTCGCCGCCGGGGCACTGCCGGTGCTGCTCGTCGCGGTCGGTGTGCCCTGGCCGGTGCTCCCGGGTGCCGTGCTGCTCGCCGGTGTGGCCGCGCTGCTGCTCGCCGCCCTGGCCGCACCGCGCCCGGCGCTCGCGCCGACCGCCGTACCGGTGGGGGCGGTGCTGGTCGCCTCCGGCGTGCTGGGGCTGTTCGCCACCCGGGCCGGCACGCTCGCCGCCGAGGCGGTGCTGCTGGTGACGGCGGTGATCGTCGCGGTCGGGGCGCGGACGGTCGAGGTGCGGGTCGTGGGGTACCTCGCGGCGGTGGGCGCCGCATCGGCTCTGGCGGTGACCGCACCGCTCGCCGCCGGGCAGCCGCTGCGGTCGGCGGCGTACCCGTTGCTGGCGGTGGCCGCGCTGGTCCTGGCCGTCGCCGCCGCGACCAGCCCGGCGCGGGCGGTCGCCGCGACCAGCCGGACGGCGACGGCGCAGGCCCGACCCGGACGGGTGCTGGACGCCGCCGCGCAGGTGGTGGCGCTGGTGGCGGCCGTGCTCGCCGTCGAGGTGGCGCGGCACCTCGCAACCGTCTGCGTGCTCTGGGGTGTCGCCGTGGCGTTGCGGCTGCTGCGTCGGGGCGAGCCGGCCGGACGCCGGTGGACGTTCGCCGGCATCGCCGCGGGCAGCGAGCTGGTTGGGGCGTGGGTGCTGCTGGCCGCCGGCGGGGTGACGGTGCTGGAGGCGTACACCCTGCCGGCCGCGGCCCTCGCCCTCGGCGCGGGCCTGCTGGCCCTGCGGACCAGGCCGGGGCTGACCAGCTGGCCGGCCCTCGGCCCGGGGCTTGTCGCGGCGCTGCTGCCGAGCCTGGTGTCGGTGCTGGCCGGGCCGGATCCGCAGCCGTGGCGGCGGCTACTGCTCGGTGCGGCGGCGCTGAGCGTGGTGCTGGCCGGAGCGGCCCGCCGCTGGCAGGCTCCCGTGCTGCTCGGCGGCGGCGCGCTGACCCTGCTGGCGCTGCACGAACTGATCCGGGGTTGGGACCTGCTGCCCCGATGGATCTACCTGGCGCTCGGCGGGCTGGCGCTGGTCGGGCTGGCCGCCACCTACGAGCGGCGCCGACGCGACCTGGCCTGGCTGCGGGCCGCCGTGACCAGGCTCGACTGAGTCGTGGGGGTAGGGCCCGCCCTACCCCCCATTCGGGGGTTGTCAGGGTTACTCAGCGCGACCGCTGCCCGGACACTTGACATTAGGCCCGAACCAACCCGGTACGGGCGTAAGTGGAACGGGAGCAGCGATGGCGCTCGGAGCGGTGGCAGAACCGCCGGTACGACGGCGAGGTAGTGACTACGCACAGTTGTCCCGACGGATCAGCCAGGCGGGCCTGCTGGAGCGGCGCCCCGGCTGGTACGTCACCCGCATCGTGCTCACCCTCGGCGCCTTCGTGGCCGGCTGGGTCGCCGTCCTCCTGATCGGTGACTCCTGGTGGCAGCTGCCGCTCGCGGCCGTGATGGCGGTCGCCACCACCCAGGTCGCGTTCCTCGGGCACGACGCCGGGCACCGCCAGATGTTCCGTCGGCGCGGCCCGAGCGAGCTGGTCGGGTTGTTCGCCGGCAACGTCGCGGTCGGGATCAGCTACGGCTGGTGGGTCGACAAGCACAACCGGCACCACGCCAACCCGAACCACGAGGACGAAGACCCGGACGTCGGCGCGGGCGCCCTGGTGTGGACACCCGAGCAGGCGATCGAGACCCGGGGCTTCGGCCGGTGGATGGCTCGGCGGCAGGCGTACTTCTTCTTCCCGATGCTGCTGCTCGAGGGCCTGAGCCTGCACGTGGCGAGCATCCGGGCGATCATCGGCCGGGAGAACGGCCGGTACACCGTCCCGATGCGGCACCGGGCCGTCGAGGCGGCGCTGCTCGGCGTGCACACCGTCGGGTACGTGGCGCTGCTGCTGGCGGTCATGTCGCCGGTCAAGGCGCTGCTCTTCGCCGTCGTGCACCAGGCGCTGTGGGGCCTCTACATGGGCTGCGCGTTCGCGCCCAACCACAAGGGCATGCCGATGCCGACCGCCGAGGACGAGCTGGACTTCCTGCGTAAGCAGGTGCTGACCTCCCGCAACGTGCGCGGCAGCCGGCTGGTGGACACCGCGCTGGGCGGGCTCAACTACCAGATCGAGCACCACCTGTTCCCGAACATGCCCCGGGCCAACCTGCGCCGGGCCCAGCCGATCGTCCGCGCCTACTGCGTCGAGCAGGGCATCTCGTACGCGGAGACCGGGCTGGTCGAGTCGTACCGGCAGGCACTCGGCCACCTGCACGAGGTGGGCCGGCCGCTGCGCGGCTGATCCAAGGGCCGCTGCGCGGCTGTTGCGAGGACTGATCGGGGGTGGCATCTGACGATGCCGCCCCATCGTCGTTGATCGTCCGGTGAGCCGGACCTCGGCGGCGCGTACGGCCCGCCGTACGCGCCACCGGTAGGGTCTGCTCATGGCAGACCTGCTCACCGCGGACGCGGTGCGAGAAGAGCTGGGCCGGTTGCCCGACTGGTCGGGCGACCCGACCGGCATCGGTCGTACGGCCCAGCTCGGCAGTTTCCCGGCAGCCATCGCGGTGGTGGACCGGGTGGCGACGGTGGCCGAGGAGCTTGACCACCATCCCGACATCGACATCCGGTGGCGGACCCTGACCTTCCGCTGTGTCACGCACTCGGCCGGTGGGGTCACCTACCGGGACTTCGAGTTGGCCCGGCGGATTGACGACATCGTCCGGAGTGCGGCATGAGATTCGAGATCAGCAAGGTTCTGGACGCCATCGAGGGGCGGGTCTGCACGGACCCGTCGCTGGCTCGGGCCGTGGTCGACCTGGCCGAGATCATCCGTTACCAGGACATCGACGGCGGTCGGCCGGCCAGCCTGCTGCGCCTCGGCATGGTCATCGACGCGCTCTCCCGCGAGCTGGAGGAGGACAGCGTCCAGGTCTACGCGGTCGTGCACCGGGCGCTGCTCTCCGACGCCGACCTCACCTCGAACGAGCGGATGGTGGTGCGCCGCTGGGCCGACGACGGCCTCGTCGAGGTGCTCGACAACCCGGGCGACCGGATGCTGGAGGTGGCCGACCTGCTCGGTCTGCCGGTGCTCAGCCGGGTCCGCTTCGACGGGCTGCGCGGCCGGTTCCCGTGGCTGGTCGAGCAGCCCGGTCGGGTCGTCGCCCCGGTGCCCGGCGCCGGCGGGCCGGTGTTCATCGCACACGTCGGCGGCGGGCACTCGCCGGTGGCCGGCAAGCGTTCGCCGACCGGCGTGAAGCTGCTGGCCCGCCAGTGGCGCTGCCCGGAGTCGGGCTGCGCGCTGTTCGGCGGCGGTGGCGGGGGTGGCGCGTTCGCCGACCTGGCCGGAGGAGCGGACCGCAGCCCGGCGGCGCAGCCACCGCCCGCGCTGCGCAACGGCGTACCAACCTGCCCCCGGCACGGCGTACGCCTCGGTGACGGCGGCCCGCGTCCGCGTACGGAGGTGCTGGCGGTGCGCGTCGGCGGGCTGGTCCGGCGGCGGTTCGTGCTCAGCGACGAACAGCCGGTGGTGGCCGGCCGGGCTCCGGAGCAGGACGGCGGGATCATGCTCGGGCAGTGGCTCAACGACGAGGCCCGGCGGTGGATCAGCCGGGGTCACGTCCGCTTCGAGCTGCGGGTCGGCGAGGTCATCGTCACCGATGTGAGCACCAACGGCTCCGGCATCCGCCCGGGCGGTTCGATGGCCGAGTCGGACCGCATCCCGCTGGCCCCGCAGCAGTCCCGGGTGCTCGGCGAGAACGACATGATCGAGCTGTACCCCGGGGTGCAGATCGGTCGGGCCGAGGAGTTGCCGAGCGGCGCCCCGTTCACCCCGACCTCGGTGATGGCCGAGGCCCCGACGATGGCGATGCGCCTACCCCGCCCCTGACGCGCCCCTGCGGTGCGGTGCGGTGCGGTGCGCCAAGATCCGCACAAGAACAGGGAAAGTGCTGCCTCGACACCGTCCGAGGCAGCACTTTCCCGTAGTTGCGCAGATCTTGGCCAGCGCGGTCCGTCAACCGGCCAGCACGGCGGCGAGCTGGGCCACCGCCAGGTCGATCTCCTCCTCGGTGATGACCAGCGGCGGGGCGAGCCGGATGGTGGAGCCGTGGGTGTCCTTGGCGAGCACGCCACGCTCGGCGAGTCGTTCGCACGCCTCCCGCCCACTCATCAACGCCGGGTCGATGTCCAGACCGGCCCACAGGCCACGGACGCGTACCGCCACCAGGCCCTTGCCGACCAGCCCTTCCAGGCCGGCCCGCAGCCGCTCGCCAAGCTCGGCCGAGCGGCGCTGGAACTCGCCGGTGGCGAGCAGCCGGACCACCTCGATGGCGACCGCGCAGGCCAGCGGGTTGCCGCCGAAGGTGGAGCCGTGCTGGCCGGGCTTGAGCACGCCCAGCACGTCGGCGTTCGCGGCCACCGCGGAGACCGGCACGATGCCGCCGCCGAGCGCCTTGCCCAGCAGGTACATGTCCGGTACGACGCCCTCGTGGTCACAGGCGAAGGTCGCGCCGGTACGCCCCAGGCCGGACTGGATCTCGTCGGCGATGAACAGCACGTTGCGCTCGGTGCAGACCTCGCGGACGCCCGGTAGGTAGCCCTCCGGCGGCACCACCACGCCCTGCTCGCCCTGGATCGGCTCCAGCAGCACGGCCACGGTGTTCTCGTCGATCGCGGCGGTCAGCGCCTCCAGGTCGCCGTACGGCACGACCGTGAAACCGGGGGTGTACGGCCCGAAGTCGGCGCGGGCGTCCTCGTCGGTGGAGAAGCTCACGATGGTGGTGGTCCGGCCGTGGAAGTTGCCCTCGGCGACCACGATGTTGGCCTGCCCGGCGGGGACGCCCTTGACCTGGTAGCCCCACTTGCGGGCCACCTTGATCCCGGTCTCCACCGCCTCGGCGCCGGTGTTCATCGGCAGCACCAGGTCCTTGCCGCACAGCTCGGCCAGCTCCCGGCAGAAGTCGGCGAACTGGTCGTGGATGAACGCCCGGCTGGTCAGGGTCAGCCGGTCCAGTTGGGCGTGCGCGGCGGCGATCAGCTGCGGGTGCCGGTGGCCGAAGTTCAGCGCCGAGTAGCCGGCCAGGCAGTCCAGGTAGCGGCGGCCGTCCACGTCGGTGAGCCACGCGCCCTCGGCGGACGAGATCACCACCGGCAGCGGGTGGTAGTTGTGCGCCGTCCAGCGCTCGGCGTCCCGGACCGCTCCCGGCGTACGCAGGATGTCATCCACGATCACTTGCGTGCCTTTCCCTGACGGAGTCGCAGCGTGCAGCACTTCGGTCCGCCGCCGGCCTTACGCAGCTCGGACAGGTCGACACCGATGGTCTCGTAGCCCCGGTCGCGCAGCGTGGCGGCCAGGTCGGTGGCCTGCGCCGGCAGCACCACGTGCCGGCCGTCGCTGACCGCGTTCAGGCCCAGCACCTCCGCGTCGGCCATGGTGGCGTGGATCGCGTCGGGGAAGAGCCGGCGCAGTACGGCCTGGCTGCCGGGGGAGAACGCCTCCGGCAGGTACGCGACGGTCCGCTCGTCGAGCACGGTCAGCGCGGTGTCCAGGTGGTAGAACCGCGGGTCGACCAGCTGCATGGTGATCACCGGGTAGCCGAAGACCTCCTGCAACTGGGCGTGCGAGGCGTGCGCCGTGCGGAAGCCGGTGCCGGCCAGCAGGTGGTCGCCGGCCAGCAGGACGTCGCCCTCACCCTCGTTGACGTGCTTCGGGTCGTACATCTCGAAGCCGGCGGCCTCGAACCAGGCCCGGTAGGCCGGCGCCTCGTCGGCGCGCTGCGGGTCGCGGAACTGCACCGCCATCGCCTTGCCGTCGATCACGGTGCCACCGTTGGCGGCGAACACCATGTCGGGCAGGCCGGGCACCGGAGTGATCTCCTCGACGGTGTGGCCCAGGCCGCGGTACGTCTGGCGCAGCTGCTCCCACTGGCGGACGGCCAGCGCGGCGTCGACCGGCGCGCTCGGGTCCATCCAGGGGTTGATGGCGTAGTCGACGGCGAAGTACGTCGGCCGGCACATCAACAGGCGCTGGCTGGTGGCGTCCATCGTCATTGTCCTGCTCCCAGGGGTCGGGCGCGCCCGGCCACCGTGGCCCACGGGCTGGCACCGTTGCTCAACGTTATGCGGCGCCAGTGGCAGGATCCACCATCGAGAGTTGCGCAGACCGAACATTCGTTGCGTCTGCGCCACTGTCGGCTGCGATTCGTTGCGTCTGCGCTTCGCCGTACCCCGGAAACACTTCAGGGGCGGCGAATCGCCGCCCCTGAAAGGGTGTTGCCCCCGGTGAACCACCGGATCGTTCGGGCTGCCGGCGAACCGCCGGGTCTTTCGCCGGTGCACCACCGGCGAGCCGAACAGTGCCCGCTAGAACCGATCGACAAACTGTGAGTCAAGCCACTCGCGGAAGCGCTGCACCCAGTCGCCGTCGGTGGTCGGCCAGACGAACTGGCCGGTCATCGCCAGCACCCCGAGCACCACCGCGGTCAGACCGATCAGCACGCCGAACAGCGCGTCGGTCTTGCCGGCGACGTGCCGGCGGCGGGTGGCCATCAGGCCGAGCACCGACAGCACCGCGCCGACCGCGCCGAGCCCGATGCCGTACCCGGCCAGGGTGCCGGTCAGCACGAACAGCGCACCGGCGACGGACACGATCAGGCCGAGGGTGGCGAGCAGGCTGGCCCGTGGCTTCGGGCCGCGCGTCACCGGCGGCTCCGGTGCGGTCCGCTCCGGCGTCGGGTCGACCGGCCGGTCGGTGGTGTCGGCCGGCCGCGTGGCCCGGTCCCGGTCGAGGTCGACGTCCCGCTCGGCGGTGCGATCACGCGTCGGGCTCGGCGTGGCGACGGCTCGGGCGTCGCCCTCCACCGGCCGGGCGGTCGCGGCCCGGGCCACGGCCGCGCGCTCGGCGGCCCGTCGCTCGGCTTCGCTGGTCTGGTCGCCGGTCGCGGCGGTGCTGCGGTACGTCGTCTGGTCGGCGTCCCGGTCGGTGACCACCGGTCGGCCGGCGGCCTCGCCGTCGGACCGGCCCTCGGCCAGCGTCGTGTTGTCTCGGTTGGTGACCGGGGTGTCGCGGCCGTCCACGCGGCCGTCGAGGTTCTCGTCCCGCGTCGGTGCCGGCTCGGACCGGCGGGACAGCGAAGGAATCCTGACCACTACACACCTCCTGTTGAATGCGTGGTGGCCGACGGAAAGGGTGGCACCCACGCGGTGTCGACCCCCAAATACCCACCTGGGCGTTTCCTGACACCAATCCCGGGTACGGCTCCCGACGCGCGCCCTGATCGCCTGGGCCGCGTTCGTGGCCGGCGTCAGGGGGTCGCGCCCGGGCTGACGTCGCCGCACAGCTCGCCCGATCCGGCCGAGCGCCGCTGGCTATCCTTGGCACCCGTGCCAGAGGGACACACGATCCACCGCCTGGCGGCCCGCCACGCCGACCTGTTCGCCGGCGACAAGCCGCACGCCAGCAGCCCGCAGGGCCGCTTCGCCGAGGGCGCGGCCCGGCTCTCCGGCACGGTCCTGGAGAGCACCGAGGCGTACGGCAAGCACCTGCTGCACCACTACGCCGGCGAGCTGACCCTGCACGTGCACCTCGGGCTGTACGGCACGTTCACCGACGGGTCGGGGGAGCCGCCGGAACCGGTGGGCCAGGTGCGGCTGCGGTTGGCCAGCGACCGGCACTGGCTGGACCTGCGCGGCCCCACGGCCTGCGAGCTGCTCACCCCGCCCGAGGTGGCGGCCCTGCGGGCCCGCCTCGGGCCGGACCCGCTGCGCGCCGACGCCGATCCCGAGCGGGCGTACGCCCGGATCTCCCGCAGCCCGACGCCCCTCGCCGCGCTGCTGCTGGACCAGTCGGTGGTGGCCGGCACCGGGCTGATCTTCGTGACCGAGGCGCTGTTCCGGGCCGGGTTGCCGCCGACGCTGCCCGGCCGCCTCCTGACCCGCGACGGCTGGGACGTGCTCTGGGCCGACCTGGTCGCGCTGATGCGCCTCGCCGTCGCGCACGGCCGGATCGACACCGTCCGCGACGCGCACCTGCCGGAGGTCCTGGGCCGGCCGCCCCGGATGGACCGCCACGGCGGAGAGGTGTACGTCTACCGCCGCCCCGGCGCGCCCTGCCACGTCTGCGGTACCGAGGTCAGCCGCGGCGAGCTGGCCGGCCGCAACCTCTACTGGTGCCGCACCTGCCAGGCCTGAGCCGACGGCACCACGATCGGCGACGGTGTCGGTCAGTGCCCGTCGAGCAGCCAGCGGGCCACCTCGATCTGGTGCGGGAAGACGACCTGATCGGCGATGCTCCAGGCCAGCGTGTGCCCGATCGTCCAGCCCCGGACCCGCTCGGTGTCCAGCCCCAGTTCCGCGCTGAGCCGGTCCAGTCGGTGTCGGACGGCGGCCGGCGAGTGACCCAGCTCCTGGCCACGGACCATCGGCACGACGGAGAACTCCCGCTCACCGGTGAGCGGCTTCGGATCGATCGCCAGCCAGGGTTCCCGGTCGGCGGTGAGCACGTTGCCGGCGTGCAGGTCCTGGTTGACGAGCACCTGCTCACCCTGGCTCGGCACCAGATCGGTGAGCAGGGCCAGCGCCGCGTCGAGCAGTCGGCGCTCGTACGGCCGGCCGGCGCGATCCCAGGCCCGGGGCATCCGGTCGATCCAGCCGGCGGCCTCATCGGCCAGCGGGGTGAAGGGTGCGCCGGCGGGTCGCCACAGCCGGGGGAGGAGTCCGGTCACCACGTCCAGCGCCCGGTCCATGGGCAGCTCGTGCAGCGGGGTGCCGGGTCGGCAGCGCTCCACCAGCAGGGCACGGCGCGCGGGGTCGTGGGCGAGCAGCCGGATCGTCCCGTCGCCGTCCCAGCGGGCCAGCGCGTCGGCCTCGTGCCGGCTGTCCTCGTCCGGGTACTGGAGCTTCAGCACCGCGGCCGTGCCGTCCGGCAGGTCGGCGGGGAGCGCCAGTGACGCGTACGCGTACCGGAAGGGTGGGCCGGGTCGCAGCGACCACTGCTCGGCGCACTCCGCCAGCCAGGTCGGGAGTGCGGCCAGCCAGGCCCGCCCGGACGGTGTCGCGTTCACCCAGTCGAGGCCCTCGGGTAGGTCCATCCGCCCATCATGGGCCATCCAACGCGCCGTCGAGAGTCCACAATGGCTAGCGTGCGGATTGGCGTGAACGTTCCGAACTTCGCCCCGGGCACCGACCCCGACGTGCTGCGACGGTGGGCGCAGACGGTCGAGGGCCTCGGCTTCGACCTGCTGATGGTCTCCGACCACATCGTGGTGACCCCGGACGTGGCCGAGCAGTATCCGGCGCCGTTCTACGAACCGTTCACCACGCTGTCCTGGCTGGCCGGGGTGACCAGCCGGGTCCGGCTGGGCACCACGGTGCTCATCGTCCCGTACCGGCACCCGCTGCTCACCGCCCGGATGGCGGCGAACCTCAACCGTCTCAGCGGCGGCCGGCTCGTCCTCGGTGTGGGCGTGGGTTGGGCCCGGCAGGAGTTCGAGGCGCTTGGCGTGCCGTTCGGGCGGCGCGGCGCGCTGACCGACGAATACCTGCGCGCCATGCGTGCGGCCTGGCAGGACACCGAGGACTACGACAGCGGTGCGATCCCGATCTGGGTCGGCGGCAACAGCGACGCCGGTATGCGCCGCGCGGTACTGCTCGGTGACGCCTGGCATCCGCTGCGGGTCGCGCCCGGACAGTTGGCCGAGGCGGTCGGCCGACTGAAGATCATCGCGGACGAGCAGGGTCGTCCGGTGCCCGCGGTGGTGCCGCGCACCGCGCTGCGCGAGACCTCTGAGCCGATCACCGCCCCGGACCGGCTCGCCGGTGTCGGCACCATCGACCAGATCATCGCCGACATCGACCAGATCCGTTCGCTCGGCGCGGAGACGGTGGTGCTCGACCCGTTCAACGACGACCTGACCGAGATCCGCCAGCCCGAACGCGCCTGGCGGACCCTTGCGGCCGTGGCCGCGTACCACCGATCCCAGGAGGTCCGATGACACCCGACGACGAGACGTTCCTCCGCCGCGCCGTGGAGATCGCCAACGAGGCGGGGGCGTCCGGCGAACGGCCGTTCGGCTCGTTGCTGGTCGGCGCGGACGGTGTCGTCCTGATCGAGGACCGCAACACGGTGGTCTCCGACTCGGACATCACCGCGCATCCGGAGCTGAAGCTGGCCCGCTGGGCCGCTCGGGAACTCCCTCCCGAGGTGGCCGCCGGCACCACGATGTTCACCAGTTGTCAGCCCTGCCCGATGTGCGCGACCGCCATCGACCGGTCCGGGCTCGGCCGGGTGGTGTACGCCCTGTCCAGCGAGCAGTTCGAGGAGGTCAAGCCGGCCACCCCGCCGCTGCCCCCGGTCCGCTACGAGGGGCCGGCGCTGTTCGACGAGGCGCGTCGGCCGATCGACGACTACTACTGACGGGCGTGGCGGGCCCGGTCCCATCCGGTGCTGCTCGGCCGTGCCCTGACGCAGGTGGAATTGACAGTCGGACGCCTGCCGGAGCAGGGTTGAACAGTGACAACGATGTCAACGGACAAAGGCGATGGAAACGTACTCATGATCCTTTCGGATCGTTCCGGCACTCGCGGTGTCCCGTTGACGGTTTTCCGGCGCGGACCAGGTCCGTCCGCCGATCCTGGCCGTATGTCCCTTCCCTTCCCGACGGTGACCAGCTGAGATGACCGACGTGCCCCGATCCGACGCCGCAACGACCCCCGCTCCTGCCGGGTCACCCGACCTGCTCGACCTCGACGAGTTCCTCGCCGACCAGACCCGCACGCTGCTCGACACGGCCGGCCGGTCGATCCGGCCCGAGGGCGGTTTCTGGTGGCTCACCGACGACCGCACCCCGGACCGCGGCGAACCGGTCTACACCTGGATCACCTGCCGGATGACCCACGTGGCCGCCCTCGCCCACCGCAACGGCGACCCGGACGCCGCCGCCCTGGTCGACCACGGCATCGCCGCGCTGAGCACACTGCTGCGCGACGAGCGGTACGGCGGGTGGTTCAGCGCGGTGGACCAGCAGGGCGCGCCCGTCAACGACCGTAAGGCCGGCTACGACCACGCGTTCGTGCTGCTCGCCGCGTCCAGCGCGGCCCGCGCCGGCCGGCCCGGCGCGGACCGGTTGCTCGCCGACGCGCAGGCCGTGGTTCGGGACCGGTTCTGGGACGACGACGCCGGTGCGGTCCGCGAATCGTGGAACCGGGACTGGACGGTCACCGAGGACTACCGCGGCGCGAACAGCAGCATGCACATGGTCGAGGCATTCCTCGCCGCTGCCGCCGCCACCGGGGACACCAGCTGGACCGACCGGGCCCTGCTGATCGGCACCCACCTGGTGCACGGTGAGGCCGCACGCCACGACTGGCGGCTGCCCGAGCACTTCACCGCCGACTGGGCGCCGCTGCCCGACTACAACCGGGACCGGCCCGCCGACCCGTTCCGGCCGTACGGCTCCACCATCGGGCACTGGCTGGAATGGGCCCGGCTGCTGCTGGAACTGGAGGCGGTCCTGCCGCAGCCACCGCGCTGGCTGCTCGACGACGCGCGCGCCCTGTTCGCGGCCTCCGTCCGACGCGGCTGGGCGGTGGACGGCGCGGACGGCTTCGTCTACACGATCGACTGGGACGACCGGCCGGTGGTCCGCTCCCGGATGCACTGGGTGCTGGCCGAGGCGGTCGGTGCGGCGGTCACCCTGCACCGGCGTACCGGCGACGCCGTCTACGCCGACTGGTACCGGGTGTTCTGGGCGTACGCCCGCCGCTACCTCGTCGACGGCACCGGATGGCGGCACGAGCTGGACCCGCAGAACCGTCCCGCCGACACGGTCTGGCACGGCCGACCGGACGTCTACCACGCATACCAGGCGGTGCTGCTGTCCCGGTCGGCCGACGGTCTCGGCGGCACCGGCCCGCTCGCCCCGGGCGAGGTGACCGCGTGATCGTGGTCGCGGGTGAGGCACTGATCGACCTGGTGGTCAGTGCCGAAGGGCAACGGGCGGTGCCGGGTGGCTCCCCGGCGAACGTGGCGGTCACCCTGGCGCGCCTCGACGAGCCGGTGCGCCTGCTGGCGCGGATCGGCACCGACGAGTACGGCCGGCAGCTCACCGAGTACCTGAGCGCCAACCGGGTGGATCTGGCCTGGGCGGTACGCGCCGACGAGCCCACGTCGGTGGCGGTGGCCACCCTGAACGCCGCCGGCCAGGCCAGCTACGAGTTCCGGCTGGCCGGCACGGCGGACTGGCAGTGGACGCCGCAGGAGCTGCCCGAGCTGGCCGGGTCACCGGCGACCGCCCTGCACACCGGGTCGCTCGCACTCGCCCTGGCCCCCGGCGCGCAGGTGCTGGAGGGCCTGCTCGCCCGCGAACACCGTCGCGACGGGCTCACCGTCTCGATCGACCTCAACCTGCGTCCGAGCATCGTCACGGACCGGGCGGCGGAGCAGGCGCGGGTACGACGGCAGGTGGGCCTCGCGCACCTGGTGAAGGCCAGCGACGAGGACCTGGCCTGGCTTTACCCGGACCGGACGGTGTCCGACGTGCTGGCCGGTTGGCGGGAGGCCGGGGTGTCCTGCGCGGTGGTGACCCGGGGTGGGGAGGGCGCCTGGCTGCTCGCCCCGGACGGTGCGCTGCTCGAGCAACCCGTGGTGCGTACCACGGTGGTCGACACCGTCGGCGCCGGCGACTCGTTCACCGGTGGCCTGCTGGCCGCGCTCGCCGCTCTCGACGCGCTCGGTGACCGGCCGGCCGATCGGCTCGCCGCGGTGACCGCGCAGCAGTGGGCGGAGGTGCTCCGGCAGGCCGCGACGGTGGCGGCGCTGACCTGCGGCCGGCGGGGTGCCGACCCGCCCCGCCGCGCCGAGGTCGAAGCCCTGCTGCACCCCACCACCACCAGCTGACTCCCGCGATCGTGCACTTTCTGTCCCGACGAAACGGGATGTTCGCCGCAAGTCGACGACAGCAAGTGCAAGATCGCGAGGGGGCAGGTTCAGGGGCGGGTCAGGCCTCGGGGGAGGAGTTGGGTGGGGAGGACCGTCGTCGACGGTGGGGCGTCGTCACCCGCGATTCGCTCGAACAGCCGCTCGGCGGCCACCCGGGCCAGCTCCCGTGTGTCGTACGCGACCACGGTCAGCGGGCGGGGCATCAGGTGGGCCAGTTCGAAGTCGTCGAAGCCGACCAGCGCGGCGGCACTGCCCCGCCGGTGCAACTCCTGCAGGGCACCGACGGTGAGCCGGTTGTTGGCGCAGAAGAAGGCGGTCGGCGGGTCCGGAAGGTCGAGCAGAGCGGCGACCGCCCGCCCGGCCTCCTCCGGCGCGATGAGCCGGTCGCGGACCAGCGACTCGTCCGGCTCGACGCCGGCGGCAGCCAGGGCCGAGCGCGCCCCGGCCAGCCGCTCACGCATCGTGGGCACGCTCGGCGCGCCCAGCAGGAGACCCACCCGGCGGTGCCCGTCGTCGAGCAGCGCGGCGACCCCGTCCTGGCTGCCGCCCCGGTTGTCCAGCAGGACGGCGTCCGCCTGCAGGCCCTGCGGCGGCCGGTCCAGGAACACCACCGGCATGCCCAGCTCGACCTCGCGGCGCAGAAACGAGTGGTCGAGACCGGCCGGCACCACCAGCAGCCCGTCGACCCGGCGCTGGGTGAAGTCCTGGAGTAGGGCGCGTTCCCGTTCCGGGTCCTCCTCCGAGGAGGCGGTGATCAGCATCGTGCCGTGCGCGGCGGCGATCTCGGCGGCGACACTGGCGATGGTGGCGTAGAACGGGTTGGCGATCTCCTCGATGAGCAGCCCCACCGTGGCGTTGAGCTGCCGGGAGCGCAGGTTCCGGGCGATGTCGTTGCGCCGGAACCCCAACTCGGCGATGGCGGCGAGGACCCGGCTCACCAGCTCCTGCCCCACCGGCTCGTCGTTGACCACCCGGGACACCGTCTTCAGACTGACCCCGGCATGCCGGGCCACGTCGACCATCGTCGGGCGCCGGCGCGTGGCCGGCCTGGTCGGGGTCTGCGTCACGGGGTGGTCCTCCACGGCGGGCGCGGGTCAGCGGTCGAGAGCGGCGAGCGCGTCGACCGCTTTACGGGCGGCGATGAGCACCGGATCCCAGACCGGCGCGTACGGCGGAGCGTAGCCCAGGTCCAGTGCGGTCATATCGTCCACCGTCATGCCGTTCCACAGCGCCACGGCCAGCGTGTCGATGCGCTTGGCCGCCTCGGACCAACCGACGATCTGCGCACCGAGCAACCGGCCGCTGGGCCGCTCGGCGATCAACTTGACGGTCATCGGCCGGGCACCGGGGTAGTAGCCGGCCCGGCTGGTCGACTCGGCGACCACCGAGACGAACTCGAAGCCGGCCGCCGTGGCGTCCCGCTCGCGCAGGCCCGTCCGCCCCACCTCCAGGTCGCAGACCTTGGTCACCGCCGTGCCGATCACGCCGGCGAAGGTGGCGTACCCGCCGCCGATGTTGATCCCGGCGACCCGGCCCTGCTTGTTGGCGTGGGTGCCCAGCGGGATGTGCACGGGCATGCCGCTGACCCGGTGCAGTGTTTCCACGCAGTCGCCGGCGGCCCAGACCCCGGACAGCCCGGGCACCCGCATCCGGCGGTCCACCCGGATCGCGCCGGTCGGCCCGAGCGGCAGCCCGGCCGCCTCCGCGAGTGCGGTGTTGGGGCGTACGCCGAGCCCCAGGACCACGACGTCGGCCGGAATCGGCCCCTCGGCGGTGACCACGGCGGACACCCGGCCGTCGCGCTGCTCCAGGCCGGTCACCGTCAGGCCGCTGCGGATCGTGATGCCGAGGCCGCGCATGGCGTCGGCGACCAGCTCGGCCATGTCCGGGTCGACCGTCGACATGGGTTGCTCGGCCTGCTCGACCAGGGTCACGGTGAGGCCGCGTTGGATCATCGCCTCACCCATCTCCACGCCGATGTACCCGCCACCGATCACCACCGCCCGACGCGGCTGCGGATCGCCGTCCAACCACTCGCGCAGCGCCGCACCGTCGTCGAGGGTCTGCACGCCGAACACCCCGCCGAAGTCCGCCTGCGCCCACGGTGGCTTCACCGGCACCGCGCCGGCCGCGTACATCAGCTCGTCGAAATGTTCCCGGACCTCGCCGCCGCCCTTCAGGTCCCGGGCCACCACCTCGCGGCGGTCCAGGTCGATGGCGGTGACCTCATGGCGGATCCGCACGTCGATGGAGAACTTCGTGCGGAACGTGTCCGGATCGCGGGCGATCAACTGCTCCGGGCCGGGGACCAGCCCGCTGATCCAGTACGGGATGCCGCAGGCCGAGTAGGAGGTGAAATGGCCGCGCTCGAAGACCACGATCTCCAGGTCGTCGCGATCGCGGCGACGACGGGCCTGGGACGCCGCCGACATGCCGGCGGCGTCCCCGCCGATGACGATCAGCCGTTGCGCCACGGGATCATCCTGTCACGAGGCGCTCAGCCACGGGTCTGACGCGCCACGTCCTGCACCACGTCGGTGAGCCGCCCGGTGCGGGCGTACACCGCGCGCTGCCGAGCGGCGCCGCTGCCGTGCCGGCGCAGCCCACCCAGCAGGTCGGTCACCTCCGCCCAGTCGCCGTGCTGCTCCAGAGCCGGCCGCATCCGTTCCACGAACCGGTCCAGCAACTCCCAGGCCGGGCGCAGCTCGCCGGTGGTGACGTCGACGCCCTTGCCCTCCAGGCCGTCGTGGGCGGCCCGCCAGTGCGCGCCGACCAGCAGGTGGTGGTCGGTCTGCAACGCTGGCCGGCCCGCCTCGACGTCGGCGATGGCGGTCGCCACCACCGCCCGGACCAGGGCCGCGACCAGCACCGCGTCGTCCACCGACGGGCAGACGTCGCCGATCCGCAGCTCCACCGTCGGGTACTTCGCCGACAGCCGGGCGTACCAGTAGAGCATCCCCTCGTCGAGCATCACCCCGCTGGAGATCAACTGGCGGATCAGCCGTTGGTAGTGCTCGTGCGACTCCAGCCAGGGCGTCGGCGCGACCGACGGCCAGCGCTCCCACTCCACCGACCGCCAGCTCGCGTAGCCAGTGTCCTCGCCCCGGGCGAACGGGGAGTTGGTGGTCACCGCGTGCAGCATCGGCAGCCACGGCCGTACGTGGTTGAGCACCTGCACGCCGGTCTCCGGGTCGGGGATGCCGACGTGCACGTGCATGCCGTTGTTGCCCGGTCCGGGGACGAGCAGCCGGAAGCGTTCGATCATCCGGTCGAAGCGGGGCTTGTCCACCACCGGCGGCACCGGGCCGTCCACCGGGCCGGTGCCGATGGCCAGCAGTCGTACGCCGGCCCGCTCGGCGGCGTCGGCGAGCGCCTCCCGCAGGACGCCGAGGGAGTGCCGGATCGAGGACAGCTCCAGACCGGGCGGAGTGCCGATCTCGATCTGGCTGGTCTGGAACTCGCGCTCCACCTGGCCGCGCAGCTCCGCCGGCACCTGCTCCATCACCAGGTCGACGGCGGGAACCGCGGCCCCGGTGTGCGGGTCGACGAGCAGGAACTCCTCCTCGACACCAACGGTGAGCACATCGGTCCCCGCGGTCGTTCCGCTGGGAGCCTCCGCCACCTGGCCGGTCATCGACACCACCGTCCGTTCCTGCCGTCCGCGGTCCGTCCGCGTCGGTCCGCCGTCTGGTTACCCAACGTGGCGACGACGGGAAACGTGGCGTGCCGTCCAGGGGTTGGTGCGATTCGGTCGGGCGGCGTGACACCGGGTCCTATGCTCGGCCCGTGCCGGTGCTGCTGGGGGTCCTCCAGGTCGCGTGGATGTCCGCGTTCGCCCAGCTCACCCTGCTCGCGGGCCGCCCCGCCGACCTGCTCGCCGGTGCCGCGCTGACCGCCTTGGTGCTGCTCGCCGTGGTGCTCGCGGCGCGGGTGCTCGGCCGTTCGGGCGCGCCCGGCGCCGGGCCGCGGTGGGCCGGGCTACGGGCCCGCTCCCGTGCTCGTCGGATGCCCCGGCAGATCGACCCGGACGCCCCCGGTCGTCCCCGCCCCCGCGCACCCGGTCACCCCTCGGTCGCGTAGCGCCTCGCGCCACGCGGCCGATCCCGCCGTCACCGGTCCTCCCGCCGGGCGGACGCCGCCGGGGGAGGACCCCACCGGAATCGGACCGAGGGGTAACCCATGCTCGCCTTCGCACCACTGCACGACACGGTCGCCGCCGCCGGCACCGCGCTGTCCTGGCTCACCGACCTGCTCGAACCACTGGCCGGCGGGATGGCGACCGCCGCCGCGATCGTGCTGTTCACCATCGCCGTCCGACTGGTGATCTCGCCGCTCACCGTCGCGCAGGTCCGCGGGGAGCGACGCCGTGCGGCGCTCGCCCCCCAGGTGCGCGATCTCCAGCAGCGGTACGCCGACGACCCGGCGACGCTTCAGCGGGAGGTGTTCGCGTTGTACCACGAGGCCGGCGCCAACCCGATCACCGGCTGCCTGCCGCTGCTGCTCCAGGCACCGTTCCTGCTCGTGCTGTACCGGTTGTTCACCACCAGCGAGGGCGGCACCGGGCTGCTGGACGAGCGGCTGGCCGGCGTGCCGCTGGGGCATCATCTCAGCGACGGGCTGGGCGGCGCGGCCGGGCCGCTGTTCGGCGTACTCCTGGCCGTGCTGCTGCTGGTGGCCTGGTGGTCGTCGCGGCGGACGCGCCGGGCGCAGGCGGCGGTCGGCACGGTCGCCGGTACGCCCACCGAGGGCCCGGGCGCGGCCACGCTCGGCCGGCTGCTGCCCCTGCTGCCGTTCACGACGGTGCTGGTGGCGCTGGTGCTGCCGCTCGCCGCGGTGATCTACCTGGTGACCACGAGCGTGTGGTCGGCGATCGAGCAGGCGGTGCTCCGGCGACCGCAGGCCGCGACTCCGTCGTGATGATCAGTGGCGACCGGCGGTCACCGACCGCCGGTCGTCGCGTTCCCGGCGGCGGCGGACCTTACGGATCACCCAGGTGACCAGCATGACGACGAAGACCACGCCGATCGCGTAGTTGAACCAGTCGCTGTAGCGCTCGACGTTCTGCCAGCGGCTGCCCAGCGCGTAGCCGGCACCGACGATGAGGGCGTTCCACACGCCGCTGCCGAGCGTGGTGAGCAGGATGAACTCGCCCAGCGGCATCCGGTTCGCGCCGGCCGGGACGGAGACCAGGCTGCGGACCACCGGCACCACCCGGCCGATCAGCACCGCCCACCGGCCGTGCCGTTCGAACCAGCGGTCGGCCTTCTCCAGGTCGTCGCGGTCCACCAACGGAATGCGGTCCAGCCAGCGCTTGAGCCGTTCCTCGCCGAGCGCCGCGCCGAGCCAGTAGAGCACCAGCGCGCCGACCAGCGAGCCGACCGTCGCGGCCACCACCACGAGGACGACGTTGAACGTGCCCTCGTGGGCCAGGAAGCCGGCCATCGCCAGCACGATCTCGCTGGGGATCGGCGGGACGATGCTCTCCAGGGCGACCAGCAGCGCGACGCCGACCGGGCCCATCACCTCGATCACCGAGGCCACCCAACCGGTCAACCCGGTGAACTCGGACGGGTCACCAGTCTGGGCGTACGCCATGGTCGTCCTTCCGGTCGGCTGTCGGGGATCGGAGGGTGTTACCCACTGCCGGCCCTGCTACACCCGCGCTCAGTGCTCCGGGTGCAGGGCGGTGTCGGCCGGCCCCTGCCGCCACCCGGTGAACACGACGGTCAGCCCGGCACGCACCGGGGCGCAGCAGAACGGACCCGCCACGGCCTCGGCGGCCGGGTCCAGCGGGGCGAGCCGGACCAGTTGCCACGGCTCGTCGTCGGCCCGCGCCCGCACGGTCAGCGCGTCACCGGCGCGGCTGACCCGCACGGTCACCTGCCGGCCCGCCCACCGCGGCACCGGCGCCACCGACCAGTCGGAGAACTCCCGGGTCACCACCGCGCCGAGGTGCAGCTCGCCGTCGCTCATCTCGACGCCGGCCTTGGTCCAGGTCCGCTCGTCCACCCGCACCAGCGCGCCGGCCTGGTCGAACTGCCCGCTGAGGTCCAGCCGGAAGCTCACCTCCATGGCGCTGCCGACCGGCAGCGGCGCCAGCAGGGCGGGGCCGTTGTCGTGCACGAAGCCGTAGCTGGTCCGCCGCCAGAAGTCGGTCTCCGCGGCCGGTTCGACGACCAACTCGCCGGCCGGGCCTTCCTCGGTGCGCACCGGCGGGTGCAGCCACCGGCCCCGGGACCAGTCCAACGGTTCGCTCGGCGGAATTACCCTGGGGTGCGGTCCGAAGCCCGGTGGCTGCGGTTCGTCCCCGGGCATCCGCCTGGGGCGTTTCCGTATCTGCCCGGGCAGTCCGGCTACAACAAGCGGCTGCGTGCGGCGGTGCCGCTGCTCAAGCGGGCGATCCGCGTGGTCGCTTCGGACACCGACCTGTGGACCGACGCCACCTGGGTGGTCGACTCGACGCCGGTCGAGTGCGGCCGGTCCAGGCCGACGGTGAAACGCTCGGACCTGGCCGGGTGGGCCGGCTACTGCGCCTCGCACTCGCGGTTCTTTTGGGGACTTCGGCTGCATCTGATCTGCACCCCGGCTGGCTTGCCGATCACCTGGGCCCTGGCGACACCGAAGGTCGACGAACGTCAGGTCCTGATGGCTGTCCTTGACCACGATCCCGGCCTCATCGCCGAGCGTCCAGGCCTGCTGATCGTCGCGACAAGGGATACGTGTCCGCGGAGTTGGACCGATGGCTGGCAGAACGTGGGGTGCGGTTGCTCGGACCGTCGTACCGCAACCGCACCCCACGCCCGGACGAACACCTACTGAAACCGATCCGGCAGCTCATCGAGTCCGTCAACGACACGTTGAAGGGCCAACTCGACCTCGAACTGCACGGCGGACGCAGCATCGAAGGCGTCGCAGCACGCATCGCGCAACGCCTCCTCTCGATGACCACCGCGATCTGGCACAACCGGGCCACCGGCCAACCCCTGACCAGATCCTTGATCGCCTACGACCACTGACCAGACTTCGGACTTACTCGTCTAGACCATCGCCCCGAGTTGTAGTCGGAACGCCCGACACGTATAATTGGAGTCCTGCTCACAATTTGGAGGTCAGTCCGAATGGAACATCAACAAAAGGGATCATATCGTAGTGGCTCTTCGGCAGAGTTACCGTATCTTGAGGGCGCTTCGAAAGAACAAGTCGATGCCCTGTTCAAACTAACACCAACGCAGCGAATTCTTGATTTCAGGAAGGCCAAATATCGAGAGCGAAAAAGTCAACTTGCCGAAGGGGGCGAGCAGTTTTCGTCGTGGCGTACTGACTATCCTTCAACTAGGATCAGCCCTCCAACGCCGACCAGCCCGTCTCTACCAGCGGTCGCAGGACCGCAGAACCTTAGTCAGTTGTCCGCGATGCAAAGTTCCATTCCGCGTACTGCTAACAGGCCAGCAACAACGCGACCAGCATCGCCGGCTCCGCCCGCCGGCGCACATGACTCGGCGACTCGATCAACGCCGCGTGCTCCCACTCCGTGACGGCCTTGACCGCCACGTCGCGCAGCACGTGTTCCCCGGCAGATGGTCGAACGCGCGGATCGGGGACTACCTGACCAGCGGTGGAGCGACCATGCCGACCACCTTGGCCAAGGCCCTGGCGCGGCTGCGCCGCGGCGGCACCCTGGTGATCACCCGGCTGTCGCGGCTGTTCCGCAGCCTCAACCTTGATCCGTCAGAGGGTATTGATCCCTTGGTACGGCTTTCGGCTTGACCGTTTTGTCCTTTATGGTGTGAGGTGTGTGCGTCGTCTGTCACGACGGTGTGCCGGGTCTCCGATTCCCGGGGTGCGGCCCTTTCCGGCTCGCTGGGACGGTTGTT
>NZ_JBFAHZ010000021.1:0-98011 GCF_040654415.1 Micromonospora sp. NPDC050695 | reverse complement strand
AACAACCGTCCCAGCGAGCCGGAAAGGGCCGCACCCCGGGAATCGGAGACCCGGCACACCGTCGTGACAGACGACGCACACACCTCACACCATAAGGGACAAAACGGTCAAGCCGAAAGCCGTACCAAGGGATCAATACCCTCTGACGGATCGAGGCCGAGGCCGGCCCCCGCCGTCGCACCCGGGCGTGGCACACGATCGAAAAGGCCGTTTCCCACTGCGGGAAACGGCCTTTGATCTGGGGTGGAGCTGAGGGGATTTGAACCCCAAACGCCGTGGGCCGGGCAAAGATCATCCGCAATCGGGCAGATCCTGCCCCTGACCAGCATCGGAACCGCCAGCAACTTTCGACGCTTTACACCTGTTTCCGGCCCCAGTTGTACTGGATCTGTACTTGATGATCATGCCAACACCTTCATCTGCATCGATTTATCCGATGATGCGAACCTGACCGGCCTCGTACGTCTCCACTTCCCCGGCAGCCCTGGTAACCACCACTGCGCCGGGGCCGCTGTAGGTCACGGAGTCGCCCGGCCCGATGGTGATGTCTTCGACCTGTCCAACAGCGCGGATGTACGTCGCGCGTGGGTGACCCGGCCTCTGCTCGACCACCACCAGGCCGTCACTCTTCAACGCGGCGATCACGGTTCGGATGGTGGTCCGGCTGACGCCGTAGCCCTGAGACAGATCCGTCTCGCTGGGAAGCCTCGACCCCGCCACGTACTCACCCACCGACACCTTGCGGCGGATGTCGTCGGCAACCTGTCGCCAGATGGCCCGCTCCGGGTTCCACTCGATCACAAATTTGACAGTAGGTGCGGACGTAGACCCCTACGTCTGTACGTACTAATCTACGTAGCGCACGGTGCCGCTTAACCCGCTGCGCTGGTCGTAGAGGACCCGAACTCGCCCCGGTGCGGCGGTACCCCCTGCCCGGCCGGGCTCCTTCGACTCGGCCGGGCAGGGCAACCTTCGAGCGGGAAGGGACCTTCATGCCTATCGAGCAGGAGGGCCGCGCGTGGGTTAGGCCGCAGCCCCGCTCGCCCAAACCCGGCGAGGAACTATGGATTGACCGCGCAGCTTCGGTGCAGTTCCTCAGGCAGCGGTTCCGGTTTCGGGTGATCTCGGTGTGCCCAAAGCCGACCTATCGGGGCTGGGCCTGGGTGACGGGATACCAGCTCGACGACCGGGGCAACGCCGTCAGCAAGCGGGAGATCTTCGTTCAGCTCGCCGGCCTGCACCCCGTGCGGCGATCGACGTAGCACGCTGCACTGCCTCCGCCTGGGACGACAGCGACGGGATGGCTCTCCCTCAACCACCCTCCCACCGCGCCTCCTGGTCGCCCCTGGCCATCGCGGAGCCCGAGGCCCCCGCCGGAGGCACGCAGTCACCAAGAAGGGCCGGACTCCCTGGTCAGGGGTCGGCCCTTCAGGATGCATCGGGTCAATACACGGATAACTTCGCGCTCATCGGCAGGCGTCGGCGCGGACGTGACCACCGCACCACGGGTACGGGTCGACGCTCCAAACCCGCCACCCTCCACCGTCGCGGCGTGCCTGGAACTGCCACGGACGCGGGGTGCCGGCACCACTTTGGCGGACCAACCCCGCAGCCGACCGGCCGATCGTTAGCGCCTTTTTGCGATTGTTGATGGCTGGGTATTCCTAACCGCAGGGCGCTGTCCGGGTGCATTGGTCCTAACGTTAGCCAATGCGACAACCCGCGAAGTGCTGCTGAGCAGCGCCGATGAAGCCACAGTGGCGACGGGTGCCCGGCCTGCCATCGAACTTTCACGAGCCTTCACACTGCGCTCAATACAATAGGCAATATCCTGCGCTTTCTCGCCGATTTCCTGAGAAGCCGACCAATAATCTTCACCTCCTGTCAGCACGCGCGCAGACATCAGTCGGGATTTGGCGACAAAATGATTGTTAGCCAAATTGCTGCGGTAGCTATCAAACTTATCGAATTTATGGAAACCCGTCAGAGCTTCGTGATAGGCGGTCTGCTCTACGCTTAATTCGTAAAAGGCCTTCGCGATCTCCATGGCCAGGCTCGTAGGTGTGTGCCATCGGCTACCGGACCACTCGAATTCTGCCTCGGATCTGTTCACCACCTCCTCCGCGATGCGCACCGTATCGAGGGATTGGTTCCTGACATTCTGTGCGATGAAATCTTTTGGTCCGGTAAACCCACGCATTGCAGCACGAATTTGACTGACGAAATCCGACTCGTTCATTGTCCCCTCCAAGACCTGTCACCGCAGGCATCTCTTGGGTCGCTACGGGCACCCACCACGGTCAACGTGAACGGCGGGCCGACGGTTCACGCAGGGCATTCGCCAGGTCGAGCTTTGACCGTTTAGCACACTTTGCGGTAGTACAGCGGCCGTCATTTGCTAGCCCGATCGCCAGATAGATTACCCAGCGTTACGACCGTCGGCGTCGCGGTTCCTCCCCCAAGATCATCCGTCGCACGGTCGCCCAGCCACCGAATGACGACCACGACGGCGCGGCAGCATCCCCTGCCAGAGTGAGGAGTCACCGCGAGCCGGCAACCGGGTGACCACGCCTCTCGGCCTTCAAAGCTGAGCCACCGACGCAGCCGGAAACCCGCCCAGCAACCCCGAGCCCGACGCACCCGTCGCGCCCACTGTCGCGCGGGCATCCGATCGAGGGCAGCGCCAGAACCAGGCGTGCTCCCGGCGGCCATCGCCGGCGGCCTGCCGTGCCGCGCAGCCATGTCTACGGCTCTTCACCACCGCGCCGTGTGCGCCGGGGCGTGACCGGCCGCCAGGCCGCACGCGCGCCCCGGCGCACACGGCGGCGGGCCGCAGGCCCGCCCTTGACCAAGTAAAGAAAGTCTGAACACACTACGCTCTAGCCGCTGCACGGATCAACAACGCCAGAACGCTGCAAGTACTGAGGTTGTACTAAACGATCAATGACCAGCGTTTCCGCTGGCCATTGATGGTATGGGTGGAGCTGAGGGGATTTGAACCCCTGACCCCCTCGATGCGAACGAGGTGCGCTACCAGTCTGCGCCACAGCCCCCCGCCGGCGAACCGGCTTCGGTCCCACCCGGCTTACACCGGGCGGGCCGGGAGCAAGGCTAACAGGTCGTCGCCCCGCACCGCGAATCCACCCCCGGCGCGGCGCTGGCCCCCGCCGGAGATCCACTCGCCTTCCTGGAAATCGGGGCATCGAGGGCGCCCGGACACCCCGTTTTCCGGGAAGGCGAGTGGATCAACGCCGCGGGCCACGGGCCGCGCGCCCACAGGCCGCGCACCACGGGCCACGGGGCACGGGGCACGGGGCACGGGGCACGGGGCACGGGCCACGGGCCACGGGCCACGGGCCACGGGCCACGGGCCACGGGCCACGGGCCACGGGCCACGGGCCACGGGCCACGGGCCACGGGCCACGGGGCACGGGCCGCGGACCGCGGACCGCGGACCGCGCGGCGGGCCGTGGCCGGTCGGCGGTCAGGCGCCTCGGCCGGCCTCGTAGGGGCGGCCGCGCAGACCACCCGAACGCCGGTACGACACCGACCCTCCGTTGACGGCGGCCGGCAGGTCCCCGGGGCGGTCGAGGCCCATGGCGGCTCGGCGTACCCCCTCGCGCTGGGCGGCCAGGCGGCGCTGCGCCTCCCGGCGGGCTGCCGCCCGGCGGGCCTGTTCACGGCGCACCTCGGCCTGCCGCGCGGCCAGCCACGCCGCCTCCCGAGCCCGGGCGCGGCGGCGACGACGCCCGGCGAGGGCCTGGCCGCGCAGGTGGACGACGTAGGCGGCCAGCAGCAGGAAGGTGACCCCGAACCCGACCCAGAAGCCGGGGCTGACGAAGAGCACACCGATCAGCTCGACGACGTTGAGCAGCAGCAGGGCGGCGAGGACTCGGCGGCGGCGGTACACGGCCGGGGTGTGGTGCCGGCGCGGCGGCCGGCGGCGGGGCCGCTTCGGGGTGGCTGGCACGGCGCGTAGCCGGCCGGAGCGGCGGGCGGCCGGCGGCGCGGAGACCGGCGCCGTCGACGTTCCGGTAGCCGCGTCTTCACTGAGGGTGACGATGAGCGAGCGCGGCGGGTGAACGGGCCGCCGTCCCGGCACAGTGCGGCGCCGCCGGCGGCGCTGGAGCACCCGCGCCGTCGACTGCGCCCGCTCCGCCACCAGCCGCTCGGTGGCGTCGTACCGGCGAACCAACGCCGGGGCCAGGGCGAGCAGGCCGGCGGCGGCGAGGACGGCGAGGAGCACCGAGGTCGGCACCCTCACCCCTCCCGTCACCGAATTCGGAGCAACCGCCACCGGACCGCAGGATCTTCCACCGATCGCGCTCGGGTGCGTGGATCGTCCGGACGGGCAGCGCTTGCCGTAGCTTGCAGTTACTTGAGGTTACGGCGCGCCGACCGTCATGCCGCCGCGCCGCGCCGATCCCGTCCGTGGGACGGCTCACCGTGCGGCGGCGCGTACCCGATGCCAGCGGGCCAGCAGGCCACCCTCGACGGCGATCTCCTCACTGGTCATCGCGTATCCGATGTGGTCCCGCCAGGCGCCGTCGATGTGCATGTAGCGCACGTGGTACGACTCCTCGCGGAAGCCGAGCTTCTCCACCACCCGCCGCGACGGTCGGTTCTCCGGCCGGATGTTGACCTCCACCCGGTGCAGGCCGCCCGGCCCGAACGCGTGGTCGACGGCGAGCGCGAGCGCGGTCGGGATCACGCCCTGGCCGGCGACTCGGGCGTCGACCCAGTATCCGACGTAGCCGGAGCAGAACGCCCGCCGCACGATGCTGCCCACGTTGAGGTGCCCGACCAGCCGATCCCGGTCGGCCTCACGCAGGCAGACCGCGAACGGCATCCCCTCGCCCTCCCGCGCCGACCGTCGCTGGTCGCGGTGCACCCAGCGGAACGCGACCGGCGAGTTCAGCTCGTCCCAACTGCCCGACAGCGACGACTCCCAGGGTGCCAGCCAGGCCCGATTGGCCCGGCGTACCTCCGACCAGGCCGCGGCGTCCGAGCGCCGGTACGGCCGCAGCAGCACCGGACCGTCGACCAGCACCGCCGGCCAGCCGGGCGCCCGCGGCGGTCCGAAGAGACTCACCCGCACAGTCTCCCGCGCGGGACCGTGTCCCGTGCAAGTGGACCCGCGATGTGCCGGCGAGCGGGGTGACCCGTCACCGGCGACGGTCCAGCAGCAGGACGTCCACGGTGGAACCGGCGGCGGCGGTGGTGACCCGCTCACCGAGCACCAGCAGACCGTTCGCCTCGGCGAGCCCGGAGAGGGTGAACGGCCCACCGCGCAGCGGCTGCACCGTGTAGCCGCCGCCCCGCCGTTCGGCGACGTGCGCGGGCCGGAACTCGCGCAGCCCGCCCGGGGACGACACGGTCTCCAGCAGGTGCGCCCGGACACTGGGCCGGAACACCGGCTCGGCGCCGGCGAGCAGTTGGATGGCGGGGCGGGCCAGCACCTCGAAGCCGATCAGCGCGGCGCCGGGGTCGCCGGGCAGGCAGACCACCGGCACCTCCTCGGCGCCCACCGTGCCGAACCCGAGCGCGGTGCCGGGGTAGAGCGCCACGTCGGTGAAGGTGACCGGCCCGGCGCGGCCCCCCTCGCGGCGGGACAGGATCCGCCGCACCATGTCGCCGGGCCCGGTGCCGGTGCCGCCGGTGGTGATGATCAGGTCGGCGCGCAGGGTCTGGTCCTCCAGCAGCCCGCGCAGCCCTTCCGGGTCGTCGTCGCAGATTCCCACCCGGTACGCCAGTGCGCCCACCTCGGCCGCGGCGGCGGTCAACGCGTGCGAGTTCGCGTCGACCACCTGCCCGGGTTGGCTGCCCCGGCCCACGTCGACCAGCTCGTCACCGGTGGCCACGATGACCACCCGAGGGCTGGGACGGACCACCACGTGCCCGATGCCGGTGGCCGCGAAGACGGCGACCAGCGCCGGGGAGACGTACGTGCCGGCGCGGGCGAGCAGGGTGCCGGCGGGCAGTTCCTCACCGGCGCGGCGTACGCCGTACCCCCGCTTGGGGGTGCGGAAGATCTCCACGGCGGCCATGCCCTGGTCGGTCCACTCCACCGGGACCACCACGTCGGCGGCGACCGGCAGTGGCGCGCCGGCGGCCACCGAGAAGCACGAACCCGGGGTGAGCCGGACCGGTCGCCAGCTCGCCGCGCCGAGGTCGCCGACCACGTTGAGCCGGATGGTCCGGCCGCCGGGAGTGCCGGAGGGGGCCGGGACGTAGCTCGGGCCCCGGCCCCCTCCGGAGATGTCCTCCCAGCGGGCCGCGTACCCGTCCACGGC
Source organism: Micromonospora sp. NPDC050695 (assembly GCF_040654415.1). Classification (NCBI taxonomy): domain Bacteria; kingdom Bacillati; phylum Actinomycetota; class Actinomycetes; order Micromonosporales; family Micromonosporaceae; genus Micromonospora; species Micromonospora sp. NPDC050695. The sequence continues at coordinate 91,718 of NZ_JBFAHZ010000021.1, read as the reverse complement.
CGCCTGGTCGAAGGCCGGGAACGCGTGCGGCGCGACGACGTCCTCGGCGAGGACGTTGCCGTGCGCCTGGGTGAGGTCGAGGTCGAGTGGCGGCAGCGCTCGTAACCTGCGCAGCACACTGCCCAGGTAGTCGGCGAGCGGCGTCAACTCGTTCGCGGCCGCCTCGGCGTCGGCCGTCGCGGTCATGTACCAGATCCGCCTGCCGCGTTGGCGTTGACGAACTCGGCCAGCCAGGAACGGAACTCGGCGCCGAGGTCGTCCCGGTCGGCGGCGATCTGCACCACCGTCTGCAGGTAGCCCAGCGGCATGCCGGTGTCGTAGCGGGTGCCCCGGTAGACGATCGCGTGCACCGGTGTGCCCTCGGTGCGCAGCAGCTCCATGGCGTCGGTCAGCTGGATCTCGCCGCCGCTGCCCGGCTTGGTCCGCCGGATCGCGTCGAAGATCTTGCCGGGCAGCACGTACCGGCCGAGCACCGCGAGGTTGCTCGGCGCGTCCTCCGGCCGCGGCTTCTCCACCATCCCGGTCACCTTGACGACCTCGCCGATGTCGGTCAGCTCCGACTCGGCGGGTTCGACGGAGGCGATGCCGTACCGCTTGGTGTCGGCCGGGTCGACCTCGAAGAAGGCGAGCACCACACCGCCGGTGCGGGCCTGCAACTCCAGCATCGCCGGCAGCAGCGGCTCGGACGGCTTGACGAACTCGTCGCCGAGCAGCACCGCGAAGGGCTGGTCACCGACGTGCGACTCGGCGTACCCGACGGCGTGGCCGAGCCCGAGCTGCTCGGGCTGCCGCACCGTGTAGATCTCGGCCAGCTCGCTGGGCCGGCGCACGGCGGCCAGCCGCTCGGTGTCGCCCTTCTCCTCCAGCCTGGTCTCCAGGTCTGGGCGCCGGTCGAAGTGGTCCACCATCGACGTCTTACCCCGACCGGTGATCAGCAACACGTCACCGATGCCGGCCTGGGTGGCCTCCTCGACGATGTACTGCAGGACCGGCCGATCCACCACCGGCAACAGCTCCTTGGGCACCGCCTTGGTGGCCGGCAGGAACCGGGTGGCCAGTCCGGCGGCCGGGATGACGGCCTTGACCGCCACGGGACGGCCAGTTGCGGCGACCGTCGATGAGGGGTTCGCTGAGTGCTCCGACATGCCGCGAGACTATCGGCCACGGCTCTGCCGCGGCGGGTGTGGCCCAGAAGACGCGCCGCCGCCCGGTCCCGGCCGTGCGGCGTCCGGACCGGCCCGGGCACCGTCCGGGACACCGGCCGCCGGGTCGTCGGCCGGCTCCGGCCGGGCATGTGCCGGCCCCGCCGGCGACGATTCGGGTACGCCCGCGGCCGGCTCCGACCGGGCGGGCCCGCCCGGCTCCCGGTGGGCCGGCACGGGCCGGCCGGCGCGCGGCAGTCCATCCGGTGGGCTGACCGCGCCCGCCAGCACCGGCAGCTCCCGGGTCGGCACGTCCGGGCGTACCTCGGCGACCCGGTAGGTGTCCCGGCCGGCCGCCTTCGCGCCGTAGAGGGCGTCGTCGGCGGCCTCCAGCACCTCCCGTCCGGTGCTGCCGTGGTCCGGGTAGACGGCGATGCCCACCGACACCGTCACCAGGACCGGCCCGGCGTACGCCTCGACCGCGATCGGTGTGTCCCGTACGGCCGCGCCCAGCCGCTCGGCGACGATCGCCGCCCCCCGGGCGTCGGTCTCCGGCAACAGCAGGACGAACTCCTCCCCGCCCTGCCGGAAGGCCAGGTCGACCTCGCGGATCTCGCCGCGCACCCGCCGGGCGAACTCGGCCAGCACGGTGTCCCCCGCCGCGTGCCCGTACGTGTCGTTGACGTCCTTGAACCGGTCCAGGTCCAACGCGAGGACGCTGAGCATCCGGCCGAACCGGCTGGCCCGTTCCACCTCCCGCCGGATCGACTCGCGCAGGTAGCGGTAGTTCCACAGCCCGGTGAGCGGGTCGGTGAGGGACAGCCGCTGGGCCTCCTCGTGCACCCGCACGTTCTCCACCGCCACCGCCGCGTGCCCGGCGAAGGTGCGCAGCGTGACCAGGTCGTCGTCGTCGAACTCGGCCGCGCCCACCCGGTCGTAGAGGGCCAGCACACCGAGCGCCACCGCCGGCGTACCCGTGTCGTCGGCGGACCCGGGGGTGGCGGCCGGCACGGCGGACCCACCGGGGGTGGCGAACGGCACGGCGACGTAGGTGCGGCAGCGGGGCTCACCGGCGAGGACCTCGGTCGGCTCCACCCGGCCCCGCTGCGGCTCACCGGTGGCGGCCACCGCGCCGACCACGCCGACGCCCACCGGCACCCGCAGCGTCTGCGACCCGTCCGCGTCCCCCTCCGGCCAGCGGCCGTCCAGCCCTTCGGTGCACTGGGCGGCGAGCATCCCGCCGGTCTCGACCAGCAGCACCGCGCCGGCCCGGGCGCCGGTGGCCGCGATGGCGCTGTGCAGGATCACCCGCAGGATGCGTTGCAGGTCGTGCGTGCTGGCCAGGGTGTCGCCGAGCACCGCGAGATGGCCACGTAACTGGTCGCGGCTGCTGGTCAGCGCCGCGACGTACGAGCCGGTCTCGCGGGTCATCCGGTTGAACGCCTCGGCCAGCCGGCCCAGCTCGTCGTGGCTGCGCACCGGCACCCGGGCGGTCAGGTCGCCGTACGCCACCCGGTCGACGGCGCTGGCCAGCTCCGCCAGCGGTCGGGTGGTCACCCGGGCCAGCCGCCACGCGGTCAGCACGGCGAGCAGGCCGGCCAGCACGACCGCGCCGATCAACGTGACGTGCAGCCCGGGTGGCCGTTCACTCGGCACGGACAGCACCAGCGGCAGCGGCTGCCCGGTGGACGGCCCGATCCTGCGCACGTACCGGCCCTCGGTGGTCTCGGTGACCCGCTCGCTGTCGACGGCGCTGGCGGCGGCGAGCACCGCGTCGCGGACGTCCCGGGATTCGGTGGTGTGGGTGACCCGGTCGCTGCTCGCGCCGCCGAGCAGGGTGACCGCCACCCCGGTGACCGCGGCCAGCCGGGCCACGAACGCCGGATCGACGAGTTGCGCGGCGGCGACCGTGCCGCGCAGGGCACCGGCGCGGTCGCGCAGGTCGACCCGGGCGGCCAGCGCCCGGACCGGCCCGGGCTGCGTCTCGACCGGGCCGGAACAGTCCCGCCAGGGCATCGACGGCGCGCCGGGCGAGGCGTACGTGACCTGGCCGGTCACGTCGGTGATCTGCACGGCGGCGGCCAGCCCCCGACCCACCAGTTGGGTGGCGGCGGCGGGCGGATCGCCGGTGAGGGCCACCGCGTCGGCGGTGGCGCGCAGTTGCTGGCAGAGCGCGTCGACCGAGGTCCGCACGGTGGACGCCGCCACGGCGAGGCGCTCGGTGGAACGGCTGCGGTCGACGGCGGTGACGGTCGAGGCGACGAAGATCGCGCCGAGCAGCACCGGGCCGAGCACCACCACGAGGAAGGCTGCCGTCAACCGCCCGCGTAGCGTCACTCGGTCCCCCCGGAAGTTCCGCCTCCGTTGCTTGCGATGCTGACACAGAGCAACCGTGGGAGAGGCGTTGCGTCAGGAGTGTTGCGTGCCGGATTTTTCTTATGAAGCGGAAGTGACCCGGGTGGCGAAGCGGGACGCGCGGGCCGAACTGCTCGCCCGCCGCCGAAAGCTGTCGACACCGGCCCGGGCGGCAGCCGCCGGACGCGTCCAGGCCGAGCTGGTCGCCCTGGTCCGCCGGCTCCGTCCCCGCCGGGTGACGGCGTACGTCCCGGTCGGCTCCGAGCCGGGCGGCCCCGACCTGCCGGCGGTGCTGCGGGCGGCGCTGCCGGCCGACGCCGAGTTGCTGCTGCCGGTGCTCCTCGCCGACCTGGATCTGGACTGGGCCGCCTACACCGGGCCGGAGGGTCTACTCGCCGCCGGTCGGGGTATCCGGGAGCCGGACGGGCCCCGGCTCGGGGTGGCCGCGGTGGCCGACGCCGACCTGGTGCTCGTACCGGCGCTCGCCGTCGACCGGCACGGCCGACGGCTCGGCCGCGGCGGCGGCTCCTACGACCGGGCGCTGGCCCGGGTGCCGGTGGCGACGCTGACCGTGTGCCCGCTGCATGACGGGGAGCTGGTCGAGGCGCTGCCCGTGGAGCCGCACGACCGACCGGTCCGCGCGGTGGTCACCCCCGCCGACGGGGTGCGTACGCTTGACGGCGGCCCGGGTACGGCGCGTGGTGTCGCGCCCCACACGTCCGCTGGACGAACCCGGGCCGAATGACGCACCATTGGCACTCGAATACGTCGAGTGCCAACTGGCCGAGCCCAGATCCGGAGGAGAACGTGCCCACGTACCAGTACGCCTGCACCGCGTGCGGTCACCAGCTCGAGGCGGTGCAGTCCTTCTCTGACGAGCCGTTGACCGAGTGCCCGGCGTGTCAGGGGCGGCTGCGCAAGGTCTTCAACTCGGTCGGCATCGTCTTCAAGGGCTCCGGCTTCTACCGCACCGACTCCCGCGCCTCCGGGTCCGAGACCGCGGCCGGCGGCACGGCCAGCAAGCCGACCAAGTCCGAGTCGTCCTCGTCGTCCTCGGGTGGGGACTCTGGGTCGTCGTCCGGGTCGTCCTCGTCGTCGGGGTCCTCGTCGTCGTCGGGGTCCTCGTCGTCGGGGTCGTCCTCGTCGTCCGGCGGGTCGGGTGGCGGCAAGGCCCCGGCGGCCAGTTCCGCGTCCTGACCGCGAGCCCGCAGCCTGACCGCGAGCGACCGCACTTTGATCCACTCGGGATCCTGGAAATCGGCCTGTCCGCGTTCGTATGACACCCCGTTTTCCCCGAACCCGAGTGGATCGAGGCGCGCGACCCTTCCGCGTACATAGCAGCTCCGGCCGGCCGGTGGGCGTTGTCCACAGGCCCGCCGGTTGTCCACAGGCACGGTCTTACGGCCTGATGTCTGGCTCCCCACCGGCCTAACCTGCCGCCCAGGGATGTCGCTGTGGCATCCGGGACGGGAGACGGCTGATGGTGACGGGCGATCCAGACTCCGTACGGGCCCTGCGTCCACTGCGTCGGCTCGTCCTCCCCGGCGGGCGCACTCTGCTCCGGGCCGGGCTGGTCGCCGCACTGCTCGGCCTGGCCGCTGCGGTGCTGCACACCCCGACCGGCTGCCCGCCCACCAGCGGCGCCGCAGACCAAACCCCCACCGCCAGAACCGGCTCAGGGCCAGGGTCTGGCTCGGGGCCAGGGACTGGCTCGGAGCCAGGGACTGGCTCGGAGCCAGGGACTGGCTCGGAGCCGAGGGCGGGCTCCGGGCCAGAGTCGGGCTCGGAGCCAGGGACTGGCTCGGAGCCGAGGGCGGGCTCCGGGCCAGAGTCGGGCTCAGGGCCGGGGGCAGGCTCCGGCTCGGGGAGAGGGCCAGCCGGCGCGGCCGACGGGTCAAGATCCACCGGCACGAACCTCGGCGCCGACGCGGCACGCGGCACCTCCGGACCGCTGCCGCTACCCAGCGGCGCGGTCGGGGTGCCGGTTCGGCTGGCCGAGCCGGCCGCGCTGGCAGTGGTCCGCCCCGGCGCCCACGTCGACCTCCTGGCCGCGCCGCCGGGCGGAGCAGGCAGCTCCGAGGCGACCCTGCTGGCCCCCGCCGCGCTCGTCTTGGACGTGTTGGGCGCCGGCACAACCGACGGGTCCGCCGCGCTGTATCTCGCGCTTCGCCCAGACCAGGCACAACGCGCGGTCGGCCTGCCCGAGGGCAGCCGCTTCGCCATCGTCATCCGTGGCTGACCAGGCCGACCATGATCGACATCGTTTCGCCCATGTGGGTGGCCCACCGACCCAGACAACCCGCCCGGCCGCGCCGGGGTCAGTCCCAGTGCGGAGGGCGTTGGGAAAGCAGCCAGTCGTCGTTGCCGTCGGCCCGCTCGCCCCAGCCGTGATCGGTGTCGTCGGACGTCTGCTCGGGCAGCACCACGAAGTCGTCGCTCAGGTCGACGGTGCGGTCGTCGTCGCCGCGCGTGCCCTGCGCGCCGGGGTCCTCGGTGCTCACGAACGGCAAGACTAGCCCAGCCGACGGTGGCCGCGCCGGCCAGAAGCGACCGGGCTGTCGGCCTGCTTGGTAGCGTCGGACGGCGTGACGACGACCCCCAGCGGTGGCAGCACCCCGGACGACTACTGGCGGCGACCCGGGACCGGTGCCGGTGACACGGCGGACCAACCCCCCGCCGGGCCGGCGCCCACGCCGACGGGTGGGTATGCGGGCCCTCCGCCGAGCACGCCGCCTCCGGCGGGCTGGCATCCGCCCGTACACCTGGAGCCGACGCCGCCCCGACGGCTGCCGGCGCAGGACATGGCCGGCCTGGACGCGGCCGAGCAGCGTTCGCAACGGGTCACCTACGGTTTCGGCGCGGCGGCCGGGGTGGTCCTGGTGGTGCTGGTCTGCCTGCTGTGCTCGCGGATCATCTTCTGACCGCGTGGGTCAGAGGGTGGTGCCCCAGACCGCCTCGGCACCGGAGTGGCCGGTCAGATAGACGTAGACCAGGGCGGCGATGGAGAGGGCGACGACGACCACCGCCAGCACCGGGGTCACCAGCGCCGGCAGCCGTGGCACCCGAGGATGCCCGCTGGTCGCCACCAGCAGCAGGATGGCCGCGATGCCGAGCGGCACCACGATCCGGAACAGGATGTCGCCGTAGCGGGAGTGTTCGAAGATCTGGTCGAGGATCTGGCCTTGGAAACCTCGGGCGACCAGCGCGTCGGTGAACGCCTCGCCCGACTCGACGGCCACGAAGGTGGTCACCGGGGCGGCCACGGCGAAGAGGCCCAGCGCCCAGTCCAGCCGGTGCCGCCACCGCGGCAGACCCACGTACGCGATGGCCAGCACCGCCAGCAGCGGCACGAACACGACCACGGCGTGGATCACCAACGCATGGACCGGTAGACCCAGGATCTCCTCGAACATCGCGCCCTCCAGGTGGATCACGGTCACAGGATCGCCAGCTTACGGCCGGCCGGTCGCCCCGAGCTCTCGACCGGACACACGCGCGATGCCACGCTCGGGTTCACCGATCGATGCCCGCCTCCGGTTGTGTCCGTGGCCACCCTGGTCACACGTCGGTTGTCGATGGTGGTCGCGCGTGCTGTCATTGGCGCATGTCCGGTGCCGAGGAGCTGCTGCGATCGAGAGGGCTGCGCGTCACCCGACCGCGTCTCGCGGTGCTCGACGTGCTGGCCGGTGGTGGTCACCTGGAGGTCGACGAGATCACCCGGCGGGTCCGGGAACGCCTCGACTCGGTCTCCACCCAGGCGGTGTACGACGTGCTGGGCGCGCTGTCCCGGGCCGGACTGTCCCGCCGCATCGAGCCCGCCGGCAGTCCCGCCCGCTACGAGGCGCGTGTCGGCGACAACCATCACCACGTGGTCTGCCGGGGCTGCGGCGAGATCGCTGACATCGACTGCGCGGTCGGCGGCGCCCCCTGCCTGGAGCCGAACGTCTCCCACGGGTTCGAGGTGGACGAGGCGGAAGTGACGTTCTGGGGTCTGTGCCCGGGCTGTCAGTCCCGCCGGTCCGCCGACCACTGACGAGAAGCCGCCACTGACGAGAACGGGCGACCGGCGCGGTCGGCACGGGCATGGCACTCTTGGGCGGTGGACTCCGATGACCTCGGCCTCTTCGGTCCGGGTTCGGTCACGTGGAAGGTGCACGAGGAGCCGATCCTGATCGTCGCCGGCCTGCGCTCGCTCTACCTTCAGGCGTTGCACCCGCGGGCGATGGCCGGGGTCGCGCAGAACAGCAACTACCGTACCGACGCCTGGGGCCGTCTGGTCCGCACCGCCACCTACGTGGCGACCACCGTCTACGGGACCACCGCCGAGGCGGAGGCGGCCGGCGCCCGGCTGCGCCGGTTGCACGCCCGCCTGCGGGCCACCGACCCGTTCACCGGTACGGAGTTCCGGGTCGACGATCCGGACCTGCTGCGCTGGGTGCATGTCACGGAGGTCGAATCGTTCCTCAGCACGGCCCGACGCGCCGGGCTGCCGCTGACCGACGACGAGGTGGACGGCTACTACACCGAGCAGCGCCGCTCCGCCGAGCTGGTCGGTCTGGACCCGGCCACCGTCCCCGGCACCGCCGCCGAGGTGGCGGCGTACTACGAGGACGTACGGCCGCAGTTGCGGATGACCCGGGAGGCGGCCGAGACGGCGGTCTTCCTCACCGCTCCCCCACTGCCGTGGAAGCTCAGCCTGCCGGCCCGTCTGGGGCTCACCCTCGGCCCGCCGCGTTGGGCGTACCTGGGGATCGCCGGCACCGCGTTGGCGCTGCTGCCGGCGTGGGCGCGCCGGATGTACGGCGGGCTCGGGCTGCCCACGACCGCCCTGTCGGCGGATCTGACGGTGCGCGCCCTGCGGCTCGCGTTCGCCGCGGTGCCCCGCCGCTACCTCGAGGGGCCGTTGACGCAGGCCGCCAAGCAGCGGGCCGAACGGCACGCCGCCGCTTCGCCGGCCCGCTGAGCCGAGCCGGGTGGTGTCGGGTCAGGCGTCGGCGGCGCGGTCCACGGCGGCCCACGGCTCCTTGCCGGGAGCCTGCGCGCCGGTCGGGCAGTGGCGCCGGAAGTCGCACCAGCCGCAGCGTGGGCCGGGCGCGACGGGGAACGCCTCGTCCGCGTCGCCGCCCTCGGCGACCGCGCGTTCGGCGGCCATGATGTCGCGGGCGGTCTCCTCGGCACGGGTCAACTGGCGGGCCAGCGACTCGACGGTGTGGTCGTGGCCGGCGACCGTGCCGGTGGGCAGGTGGTGCAGCTCCACCCGGCGACACGGCCGGCGGAACACCCGCTCGGCCGCGTACGCGTAGAGCGCCAACGCCTGCGAGCCCCGGGCGTCGTCCGTGTCCAGCCCGGTGCGGCCGGTCTTGTAGTCGACGATGACCAGCTCCGGGCCGGCCGGGCCGGGGCGGGAGTCGATGCGGTCGGCCCGGCCGTTGAAGGCGAGCACCGCGGTCTTGACGGCCACCACCCGCTCCACCCCCAGCGGGTCGGTCTCCGGCTCCAGCGTCTCGACGTACGCCTCCAGCCAGCCCAATGCCCGCCGGAACGCGGCGCGTTCCTGCTCGTCGTCGCGGTAGCCCTCGCGCACCCAGGTGCCCTTGAGCAGGGTGGCGAGCACCTCGGGCCGGCGTCGCTCGGTGGGCAGCGCGTACCAGTTCTTCAGGGCGGTGTGCACGCTGGCGCCGAGGGAGTTGTGCGCCCACGGCGGGCCCTTCGGGGGGCTCGGCCGGTCGACGTAGGAGTAGCGGTAGCGGCGCGGGCAGTCCGTGTACGTGCCGAGCTTGCTCGGGGTGCAGACGAACAGCCGCTCCGGCATGCCCTCGAAACCGAGCTGCTCGGCGCCACCGGCGCGTTGGTGAGGGGGCCGGCCGCCGCCGGCGGCGGGTCGTCCGGCTGAGGAGGCTCGTCGCACGCCTGCGATCCTGCCATCCACCCCCGACATCGCGGGTGCTCCGGGTCAGGCCATGTTGACGTACTGCGTGACGAAGGCGGCCACCGCGTCCGCGATGAGCTGTACGGCGATGGCGGCCAGCAGCAGGCCTGCGATCCGGGTCAGCACCTCGATGCCACCGGGGCGCAGGATCTTCACGATTCCGCCGGAGAAGCGGAGGACGATCCACACGGCGACCATCACGGCGAGGATCGCGAGGGCGATGGCGGTGAACTCGCCAAGCCCGTCGGCCTGCTGGACGAAGAGCATGGTGGCCACGATGGCGCCCGGTCCGGCCAGCAGCGGAGTGCCCAGCGGCACCAGCGCGATGTTGGAGGTGACCTGCTGGCTCGGGTCGTCGGCCTTGCCGGTCAGCAGTTCCAGGGCGACGAGCACGAGCAGCAGCCCGCCGGCGGCCTGTAGGGCCGGCAGGTCCACGTGCAGGTAGTCGAGCAGGGTCTGCCCCGCGACCGCGAAGATCACGATGACGCCGAGCGCCAGCGCGACCGCCTGCCAGGCCGCGCGGTTGCGGTCCCGGGCGGGCAGCGGGCCGGTCAGCGCCAGGAAGATCGGCATCATGCCCGGCGGGTCGGTGATCACCAGCAGGGTCACGAAAACCTCGCCGAACAGCTTCAGATCCACGTGATCAACCTAGCCGCGCCGTGGTGGGCGAAATACCCGGATCAGCCCGAAGCGACCTCGGTCACCCCGGCGGCCACGATCCGCTCGTACGCCTCGACGCCGGTGCTGAAGGCACCGAGCTGGACGGTCTTGTGGGTGCCGTGGAAGTCCGAGGAGCCGGTGACCACCAGGCCCAGCTCGGCGGCGAGGCCACGGACGTGCGCCTGCTCGGCCGGGCTGTGGTCCTCGTGGTCGGCCTCCAGCCCGGCCAGCCCCGCCGCGGCCAGCTCGACGATCAGCTCGTCGGGGACCACCCGGCCGCGCCGGGTGGCCCGGGGGTGGGCGAAGACCGGCACCCCACCGGCCGCCCGGACCAGCCGGACCGCGTGGAACACGTCGATGTCCTCCTTGGGCAGCCGGTACCGCTCGCCCAACCAGTCGGGGCCGAACGCCTCCCGGGTGCTGCCGACCAGCCCGGCCCGGATCAGCGCCTGCGCGATGTGCGGGCGGCCCACGGTGCCACCGCCCGCGCCGGCCAGGATGTCCAACCAGCTCACGTCGACGCCGTCGGCTCGCAGCAGCGCGACGATGCGTTCACCGCGCTCCTCGCGGGCCGCGCGCACCCGGGCCAGCTCGGCGACCAGCTCCGGGTGGTCCGGATCGAAGAGGTACGCCAGCAGGTGCAGTGGCACCGCCGGCTCGGTGCCGGACCAGCGGCAGGACAGTTCCGCGCCGCGGATCAGGCGCAACCCGGGCGGCAGCGCCCGCACGGCCGGCTCCCAGCCGGCGGTGGTGTCGTGGTCGGTGATCGCCAGCACGTCCAGCCCGGCGTCTGAGGCGGCGCGCACCAGCTCGGCCGGGGTCAGCGTGCCGTCGCTGGCCGTCGAGTGGGTGTGCAGGTCGATCCGCGGGCTGGGGCCGAGATGCGAGGTCACGTCACGACGCTACCGAGCGCCCGGTGGTCCGGGCCGCCGGAGGGCGACCCACGGCGGCGCCGGCGACCACACCGACGGGCCAGCACCTCGGCCGGCCCAGGTCAGGAGCCGGTCACCAGGACGGGACGGTCGCCCGGTTGGACGCCGTTGACGGGAGCCGGCGTGGCCGGCGTCCCGGCCCGTACCCGATCGACGTCGACCCGGACCAGTTGACCGGTGCCGTCGAGGTAGGAGGCCTGGGAGGTGGTCGTCCAGGCGACCGTGCCGGTCATCGGCGGGCCGGCCGGCACGGCGGCCGTGTCCGGCCCGAGCTGGCTCAGGTCGACCAGCAGGGACCGGCTGACCTTGCCGACCGATCCGTTCACCAGGAGCCACCGGCCGTCGGTCGAGATCCCGCCGACGCCGTCCCGGCTCAGCTGGAGGCCGCAGCCGGTGCGGTCCGGTTTCAGGGCGGGCGTCGGGCCGAGCACGGCCAGGCAGGTGCGGCGGGGATCGTCCGTGGCGACCTGACCGATCAGCCGGCCGTCGGGCAGCGTGCCGTAGACGTTGATGGTGCTGCGGTCGCCCCGCGCCAACAGTTGCCCGGCACCGGGCCGCCACAGGGCGTGGCCCGGGGCGGCCGGGTCGAGCCGGACCAGCACGCTGTCGCCGACGAACCGGACCGGTTCCGCCCCGGCCGGCACCGGCGTACGCGCCGACCCGATCAGCTGGGTGCCGATCACTCCCGCCACCAACAGGTCGGTGCCGTCGCGCCAGGCGACCTGACGACCGTCGGGTGCCAGGACGATCTGGCCCGCGCCGGCCAGCAGCACCTGCACCAGGCCGTCGCTCTGCGCGACCCAGAGGGAGCGGCCGGCAGTGGTCGCGGCACCCACCACCAGCAGTCCTCCGCCGCCGGGTAGCGGTCGGGCGCGTTCGGCCGGCCCGACGCCGGGCAGCTCCAGCCGCTTCCCGTCGGCGCTGATCAACGTCCCGCCAACGAGCAGGTCGGCCGGCGCTCCGGGCGAGGGCGGCGGGGCGGGCACGGTGGCGGTGGGGATCGCCCGCACCGAGGGGTCCGGGTCGCCGATCACGACGATCGATGAGCCCTGCCGGTCGGGGTCCTGGGCGAGCTGCGCCATGCCGGTGCTGACCACGACGGTGGTGATCGCCGCGAGAGACAGGCCGACCACGGTACGTCGGCGCCGGATCCGGTTGCCGCGGCGGATGGCCTGACCGGCCGGGTCGGCGGTCAGCGGACGGGCAACGCCGACCTGGCGCGAGAGAGTTTCCCGCACCGCACCTTCGAACTCGTCAGGCCGCACGTCGTATGGACGCGGCGGGCGGCCCGTCAGGTTGTCGGACCGGCCCGGGTACCCGCTCACTGCTGCTCTCCGGGGCCGGTACCGACGGGCACGGCCGCCGGAGCGGTGGGCAGCTCGATCGGCGGACCGATCGGGCGGGGCGCGGCCGGGCGGGGCGCGGCCGGGCGGGGCGCGGCCGCGCCGGGCACCGACCGCTCGGACGCCGGCCGGGGTCGGGGCGTCGTGCCGGCCGGCGTCCGCCTGGTCGGGGAGCCCGCGCCGCCGGTGCGAGCGGTGCCGGCGGTGGCCGCCCGGCCCGGGGTGGCTGTATCGGCGGCCAGTTCCGGCACGGCGGAGCCCAACCGCCGGCGCAGGGTGGAAAGCGCCCGGGACGCCTGGCTCTTCACCGTGCCCGGCGAAATGTCCAACATCGCGGCGGTTTGCGCCTCGGACATGTCCTCGTAGTAGCGCAGCACCAGCACCGCCCGCTGCCGGGTGGGCAGCTCCCGCAGATGCCGCCAGAGCAGGTCGCGGTCGAGTTGTTGCTCGATCTCGTCGACACCGGCCCGCTCGGGCAGCACCTCCGTGGGGCGCTCACCGTGCCAGCGTCGCCGCCACCAACTCGTCGACGTGTTGACCATCACCCGTCGGGCGTACGGTTCGACCGCCTCGATCCCACCGAGCCGCTTCCACGCCAGGTACGTCTTGGTGAGCGCCGTCTGGAGCAGGTCCTCGGCCGTGGCCCAGTCACCCGCGAGCAGGTACGCGGTGCGCAGCAGCGCGGGTGAACGAGCCGCGACGAACTCGCGAAACTCCTCCTCCAACGAGTCCCTGCTCGCCACCGCTCACCTCCCCCGCCACCCTGCCGTTCTGGCAGAGTGCCACGTCAGGGGCCCCCTGGTCCATGACGAAAGGTGCGCACTTGCTCCGATGTTCGGACGAAAACTTTCACGCCCCGTCGTCGGCCTTGGCCTCGTCGGCCTCCTTGCCCAGCCGGGCCTCCACCGCCTGCGGCTCGTACATCTCTTCCACCACACGCAGGTAGAGCTCGTTCGGGTTGGGCAGGTTCTTGATCTCCCGCAGGGCCTGCTCCTGGCCGGCGGACTCCAGCACGAACGTGCCGTAGTTGAGCGCCCGACCGGTCGGCGTCTGCTCGTACTTCATGTCGGTGACCCGGACCAGCGGCATCATGGCGACCTTGCGGGTGACGATGCCGTTGACCACCATGACCCGCTTGTTCGTCAGGATGAAACGGTCATACCACCAGTCGGCGACCTTCCAGGCCACCCAGCCCATCACCGCGAACCACAGCAGCACGGCGATGGTCGTCAACGCACCCACGTCGTTACCGGCGAGAAAGCCGGACAGGTAGCCGAGCACGAACGTCGCCCCGATGCCGATCAGCAGCGGGTTGGTGAGGTGGATCCAGTGCCGCTTCCACTCGCCCCGGTAGCGCTCGGTGGGGAAGAGGTAACGGGCGACCAGCGAGCTGGGCTCGTCTTCCAGGGGCAACACCCGCCGAGGGGTTGCCCCGGTCGCGTCGGCGCGCAACCCGGCCAGCTCGTCCTCGGAGATCTGTGGAGGCTGGTAGCTGGCCTCCGGATCACGGATCCAGGCCCGACCGGAGCGACCCTCACCGGCATAGCCGGGCCCGTCGCCGTAGCCGACGTCGTCCGATAGGGACGGACCGTCGGACAGGCCGGGGCCGGCACCGTAGCCCGGGCCGTCATCGGGCCCGATCCGCGGTATCGGCTCGGTGTCACGCTCGCGACGTTCCCGGTCGGGGTCGTCCGGGTCGAAGGGTGGACCGGAGGGGCTACCCATCGACGGCTAGGCGACGAGGCTGGTGAAGAAGTCGCCGAATCCCTGGGCGATATCCACGATGCCACCGCCGAGCGACTTGAACACATCCGCCGCAGAGTTTGGCCGGTAGGCAACGAAGAAGATCAAGAATGCGATTCCGGCCCAGGTGAGGACCTTCTTGACCATGGCGGGCCATCCTCTCGCGCGGCGCCGGGTCCCATTACCGCAGCGGCACCCAGAGTATCAGTGTGGTGTCGTACAGTGAAGATCTGCGTCCGTTCTCCGTCAATCCGGGAGGGTTGTCAAGCCCTACCTGATAGGTACGGAGATGGTGCGCCGTACACGAGCTCGGGTGGAGTCCACTCGGTCAGGTCGTGAAGCACGACATCTTCCGCGAGCAGGTGTCCCGCACTCGCCGGCCAGGCTATCGCATGCAGCCACATTCCCCGAGCCTCGCCGGCGTACGCGCTTCGATCCGTGGGTGAATTCACCACCCACAGTGGAGTCGGATGCCCGCCGACCTTGATCCTGGCCTGCCCGACGTGCTCCGGATGACCCGGTCCGGGGTCGGTCAGCGCGTCGACCAGTTGCGGTCCCGGGTCCGGGCCGGACAGGCCGGCGAGTCGCGTACCGAGGCCCACGCCCGGCTCCTCGGCCACGAAGACCAGGTCGGCCGGACCACCGCCGAGCGGCGCCGGGCCCGCGCAGGCCACGGCGGTCGCCCGCACACCGGTCCGCTCGTCCCCCGCGTACGCCACGCCGGCGAGAGTCCAGCCGGGCGGCAGCGGCCACGGGCACCAGAGCGGCGTCACCGGCGGATCCGTGGTCGCGGTGATGCGATCGACCACACTCGCCACGATCTCCGCTCCGATGTGCTCGGGCACATGCAGCGGCGGGACGGGCCCGCAGCCCAGGCATCTCGACTCGGTGTGCATCAGATCCGGCGCCCGTACCGGGCCCCCGCATCTCGGACAACTCACCGCGACACTCACATCCCCACCGTCACCCCGATCCGCCGACACGTCAAGCCGGACCGTCCGATTCGGCGCCCGGAAGGGTCAGTCCGGCGGCGGCCCGGCATGCGTACGGATCCACGCGTGCATGGCGATCCCGCTGGCCACACCCGCATTGATCGACCTCGTGGAGCCGTACTGCGCGATGGAGTAGAGCTGGTCGCACGCGACGCGCGCCGGTTCGGACAGACCCGGCCCCTCCTGACCGAACAGCAGCACGCAGTCCCGCGGCAGGGTGCCGGTCTCCAGCGGAACCGAACCGGGCAGGTTGTCGATGCCGAACACCGGCAGCCGCCGCCCGGCCGCCCAGGCGACGAACTCCTCGATCGTCTCGTGGTGACGGACGTGCTGGTAGCGATCGGTCACCATGGCGCCGCGCCGGTTCCACCGTCGACGTCCGACGATGTGCACCTCGGCGGCGTTGAACGCGTTGGCGTTACGGACCACCGTGCCGATGTTGAAGTCGTGCTGCCAGTTCTCGATGGCGACGTGGAAGCCGTGCCGGTGCCGGTCCAGGTCGGCGACGATCGCCTCGTGCCGCCAGTAGCGGTAGCGGTCGACCACGTTGCGCCGGTCGCCCTCGGCGAGCAACTGCGGGTCGTAGCGCGGGTCGTCCGGCGGGTCGCCCGGCCAGGGGCCCACACCCACCTCAAGCTGGTCGTCGGTCACGGTCATCAGAGGGTACGGACCAGCTCGGCGCCCGCCGCGACACCCCGCCGATCTCAGCCCAACCCGAGCGCGCCGCCGAGCCGGTCGAGGAAACGGCGGTCGGCCGGGCTGGCCGGTTGTCCCGGCGGGCCGGGCGCCGACCGGCAGACCCGGGCCGCGACCGACTGCACCCACTGGCGGTACGCGGCCGAGTCGGCGGGATCGGCGCGCCGGCGCATGACCCGGACCGCCGCGCGGCAGGCGGCCAGCAGGTCCACCAGATCGGTGAGCCGCTCGGCGGGCTGCGGGGTGCCGTCGTGGCGGGCGTAGATCGCGGCGACGACGGCACGGACGAGGTCGCTGTCGGACGCCCGGCCGGCGGCCACCGCGTCCAGGCCGGCGAGGTTCGCCAGGACACCCCGCTCGGGACGACCCGGGCCGGGCGCGGCGGCGGCCACGAGGACCCGACCGGGCAGGCTGGTGAGCAGGTCCCACTCGGCGGCGGAGTAGACGGCGGTGGTCAAGGGTGCGGCTCGGCGGCCGGCAGAGGGCGGCTCTCCGGCGACGGAGTGGCTCATCGGAACCTCCGGCGCCAGCATATGCCTCGAAACGGAAATAGGACCCCTACCCGAGGGAAGGAGCCCTGATCCTGCGGCGTCGACACGCCGCGCGTTCAGCGGGGCGTGGGGAAGCTGGGCCGTTCCGGGTCCACGCCGTCGGGGACGGCGCTGGCCGCGTACTCCCGCTTGGGGACCATGACCTTGCGGCGGAAGACGCAGACCATGGTGCCGTCCTGGTTGTAGCCGCGGGTCTCCACCGACACCACGCCCCGGTCGGGCTTGGAGCCGGACTCCCGCTTGTCCAGCACGGTGGTCTCGCCGTAGATGGTGTCGCCGTGGAAGGTGGGCGCCACGTGCCGCAGCGACTCGACCTCCAGGTTGGCGATCGCCTTGCCGCTGACGTCCGGCACGGACATGCCGAGCAGCAGCGAGTAGATGTAGTTGCCGACCACGACGTTGCGCTTGAACTGGCTGGCCGTCTCGGCGTAGTGCGCGTCCATGTGCAGCGGGTGGTGGTTCATGGTGAGCAGGCAGAAGAGGTGGTCGTCGTACTCGGTGACGGTCTTGCCCGGCCAGTGCCGGTAGACCGCGCCGACCTCGAACTCCTCGTAGTAGCGGCCGAACTGCATCCTGGTCCCCTTCGACGGGCGGCGATGGAGTTCGGCACAGCATGCCTTACCGGTGGTTAAGGCGACCGGCGGGGCGCGAGCCCGGCGGAAATGTCACACCGGTCACTCGAAAGAGGGGAGACGCAATGAGCGGCGGGGCCCTCCCCGGCACCCGCCGCCCACGCTCTGATGTGAGGAATTCTGCCCTACGGGTGCGTAGGTTCAACAGAGATCGAGGTCACATTTATCTTTTTGTAACACTACTCTCAGTGACGAATCATGAGTTGATCAGCGATCTCCGCAGGCCGGATACGTCCTTGTCAGGGGTCAAGTTACCGATTCGTAGCGCTCGATCGGGTGGATCTCCCTGGAAACGCTCCCATCACGGCAGGTCACGCAAGTGCGTCGTGCATTTGCGTTCCGCAGGTCGGGACGGACAGACGCGGATCGATGACGCTCGGCAGCCCTGAGCAGCCCGCAGCACGTTTCGGGCCCCACCGCCCGGGAATTCGATACGGTCAGCCCTGGTTCTACGGGACGTAGGCAAACCGCGGTGATCGGAGAGTGCAATGGCAACCGTTGAGCTGACCTCGGCGAACTTCGACGAGGTGACCGGCAACGACGGCATCGTCCTGGTCGACTTCTGGGCCGACTGGTGTGGTCCGTGCAAGCGGTTCGCCCCGGTCTACGAGCGCTCCTCGGAGAAGCACCAGAACATCGTCTTCGGCAAGGTCGACACCGAGGCCCAGCAGGAGCTGGGTGCCAAGTTCGACATCCGGTCGATCCCGACGATCATGGCGATCCGCGACGGCGTCATCGTCTTCGCCCAGCCGGGCGCCCTTCCCGAGTCCGCCCTGGAGAACCTGATCGAGCAGGTCGAGGCGCTGGACATGGACGACGTCCGCAAGCAGCTGGCCGAGCACAACCACTGAGTCGTCGTACGACGGCACGCGAGGCCGGGCCCGATCGGGCCCGGCCTTCGTCGTACCCACCCGACGCCCGCTTGATCACCGACCTGGGCAGGCGGAACTGGCCGTCGGTGGGACCCGGCACGGCCGGTACATCCCGTATCGTCACGACCCGATGGAGACCCTGACCACCCGCGGGCGTGCGACCCGGCTGGGCGCGACCGCACTCGGTCTCGTCCTCCTACTGGCCGGCACCCTGTGGGGCAGCGACGACGACTTCCCGTTCGGCCCCTTCCGGATGTACGCCACCTCGAACCCGCCGAACGCGCCCGCACCGGACACCCGCGTGGAGGGGGTGGACTCGGCCGGCGTCGTGATCGACCTCGACCAGAACGCCACCGGTATCCGCCGCGCCGAGATCGAGGGCCAGCAGGCCCGGTACGCCGCCGACCCGACGCTGCTCACCGAGGTCGCCGACGCGTACGCCGAACGCCACCCCGGCGCCGCCGTGCTGGTCGAGGTCCGCATCGTCATCCGGTGGCACGGCATCCGCGCCGGCCGGCCGACCGGCCAGCACACCGACGAGACCGTGGTCAGCTGGCAGGCCCCCCGATGAGCCGCTGGCTGACCGAGGCGGTGCCGCGAGGCCGCATCGCCGCGTTCCGGACGGTGATCTACCTCTTCGTCGCCGCCGACCTGGTGATCTTCACTCCCTGGGTACGCACCCGGGCCAGTGTCCTGGGCGAGCTGTACCAACCGCTGCTGATCGGCCGTGTGCTCCCCCTGCCGACACCGACGCCGGCGCTGGTGGCCGTGATCTTCTGGGCGCTGCTGCTGCTCGCCCTGCTCGCCGCGACCGGTCGGGCGCCCCGGCTGCTCGGCTGGGCGGTCTGCGCGCTGTACCTGGAATGGATGATCATCGCGATGAGCTACGGAAAGGTCGACCACGACCGTTTCGGGCTGCTCGTCGCCCTGGCCGTCCTACCCACCGCTGGTCGGGCCCGGCACGGCGACACCACCCGCACCGAGGCCGGCGGCTGGGCGCTGCGCGTCACCCAGATCGCGGTGATCTGCACGTACTTCCTCGCCGCCTGGGCCAAGCTCCGCTTCGGCGGGCTGGACTGGCTGACCGGCTCGGTGCTGGCCAGAGCGATCATCCGGCGCGGCACCGACCTGGCGGACCTCATCGCCCAGGTGCCGTACCTGCTGATCGTCGCCCAGTTCGGCATCGTCGCCTTCGAGCTGCTCAGCCCGGTGGTCTTCCTGCTGCCGGCCCGGTGGCGGCTGGCCATGGTCGGCTTCTTCTACTCGTTCCACGCGGTCACCATCGCGACCATCACCATCTCGTTCGCGCCGCACCTGGCCGCGATGGCCAGCTTCCTGCCGCTGGAGCGGATCCGCCCGCTGCTCTGGGCCCGCTGGCTGATCGGCCGCCGCGAGCCCGCGACCACCGTGGTCCATGAGCCGTCCGGCCCCGGCACCGAGCCGACGTCGCGCGAGGATCAGGCCCCGGCGCTCGGGCGGCCAGCCGGGCCATAGAGCCGTTCCCGGGCCTCCTGCGGCAGGGAACACGCGGCCGTGCCGCCCGGCAACCGGTGCCGGTTGCGGGCCACCCAGCGGTACGCCGGCCAGGCGACGGCCCGCGCCGGTGGGAACCGCAGGCCCGCCCCGGCCACCCGCCAGAGTCGCCCACTCGCGGCGAGCAGCTTCGCGATGGCGTCCGGCCCGGCCGCGCGCGAGCCGTCCGCGCCGACCCACTGCACGGCCTCCTCGCACTCGGCGACGGTGAGGCCGAGCGCGTCGAGGTCGGCGAACTGCCAGGGCACCACCCGCGCGGTGGTGGGGATCCGGCGTTCGATGAACTCCGCACACGTCGTGCAGAACGCGCAGTCCCCGTCGTAGACGAAGGTCGACGTCTCCATGCCGTCCATCCTGCCCCGCCGGGGCGTCGATCAGTCACGGGTGTCCGGCGAGCCACTTGCGCCGACCTCGTACACGTGTTCGAATAGTGGCCATGCGCTGGGACAACCTCACCGCTCCCCCGGTCGAGGGAGACCCCGAGCGGGCAGCGCCAGCGACGCCACCCCTGCCGCTGGCGCTGCCCGGCGCCGTCGCCCGCACCTTCGACACCCCCGAGTTCGCGGGGATGACCTTCTACGAGGTGCAGGCCAAGTCCATCCTCAACCGGGTGCCCGGGCAGTCCCGCGTCCCGTTCGAATGGACGATCAACCCGTACCGTGGATGCACTCATGCGTGCCGCTACTGCTTCGCGAGAAATACTCACACATATCTGGACCTCGACGCGGGCGCGGACTTCGACCGGCAGGTGATTGTCAAGGTCAACGCCGGCGAGCTGGTGCGGCGGGAACTGGCCGCGCCGAAGTGGCGGGGCGCGCACGTGGCGATGGGCACCAACGTGGACTGCTACCAGCGAGCCGAGGGCCGCTACCGCTTGATGCCACAGATCATCGCGGCCCTGCGAGACTTCACCAACCCGTTCTCGATCCTCACCAAGGGCACGCTGATCCTGCGCGACCTGCCCCTGCTGCGCCAGGCGGCCGAGGTGACCAGGGTCGGCATCTCCTTCTCGGTGGGCTTCGTCGACGACCAGCTCTGGCGTGGCGTCGAGCCGGGCACACCGCACCCGAGCCGCCGGCTCGACGCGGTCCGCCGGCTCACCGACGCCGGCTTCTCCGTCGGAGTCCTGATGGCGCCGATCCTGCCCGGCCTCAGCGACAGCGAGGAGTCGATCGACGCCACGGTCTCGGCAATCGCCGCTGCCGGAGCGACCGACGTGACTCCGTTGGCGCTGCACCTGCGGCCCGGCGCCCGGGAGTGGTACGCGCAGTGGCTCGCGCGTGAGCACCCGCACCTCGTCTCCCGCTACCGCGAGCTGTACCGCTCCGGCGCGTACGCCCCGCAGGCGTACCAGCGGGAGCTGACCGCGCGGGTGCGGATCGCGGCCCGCCGCCACGGGCTGCTCCGGGGCGAGCCGGGCGACAACCGACGCCTGCCCGCGCCGCCGCCCGCGCCGCCCGCCGAGCAGCTGACCCTGCTCTAGTCTTCCTGCCAGGCGGAAAGCTCCGACCTGCGGCGACACCTCCCCCATCCACCGCGACACGTGGCGCCGACGAACTGCCAGCGTGACCCGGTGACGCCCGCAGCTGTGCTGTCCGAGAAGGCGGGAACGGCGGACTACTCCGCAGAGCTGTGGGTGGACTCGACCTCGTTCCTGCCGTACAAGCCCCGGCCCGACGACCGACTGACCGCCGTGGGCCGCCGTCCCTGGGTTCCGGGGTACGGCAACCCACGGAGTTACCGGTCTGCTTCGCTCCGCGCAAAGCGCCAGTCGGGCCCGTGGGCGTCGCGTGTTCCTCGCCCGCCTTCGGCGGGGCCGGCGGAGCTACAGTCGGCGGGTGCGCACCGCTCAGCAGATCCTCGCCGACTCCGCCGTGATCGCCGTCGTGGGCGCGTCCCGCGACCCGTTCAAGGCCGCGCACGGCGTGCCGTTGCAGATGCAGCAGTACGGCTGGCGCATCATCCCGGTCAACCCGACGGTCGACGAACTGTTCGGGGAACGGGCCTACAAGACCCTTGCCGACATCCCGCACCCCGTCGACCTGGTGGACGTGTTCCGCCCGGCGGCGGACGCCGTGCAGGTGGTCCGGGACGCGGCGGCGATCGGCGCCCCGGCGGTCTGGCTGCAACTCGGCATCGTCTCGGCCGAAGCGCGACAGATCGCCGAAGAGGCGGGCATGGACTACGTGGAAGACCGCTGCCTGATCGTCGAACGCGCCGCCGCCAACCTGACCCGCCTAACCTGACCCGCCCCACCCCAGCCGCGGGACCTGGCCAGAGAGCCGGCGGGTACCAGAGACGAGGCGTGTGTCGGCGCGGACGACCTCGGTGGGAAGCGTGATGCCTGTGAGTCATATTGATGCCTCACAGTCATCACGCCCTTGAGCGACGACGCGGCCGGACCGACCGGCGACCGGCGACCGAATCAGCAGGCGCGGTTCAGAGCTTGTACTCCTTGAGCAGGCCACGGGAGATGATGGTCTTCTGGATCTCCGAGGTGCCCTCGCCGATGAGCAGGAACGGGGCCTCCCGCATCAGCCGCTCGATCTCGTACTCCTTGGAGTAGCCGTAGCCGCCGTGGATGCGGAACGCCTCCTGGACGACCTCGGCGCAGTATTCCGAGGCGAGCAGCTTGGCCATCCCGGCCTCGACGTCGTTGCGCTGGCCGGCGTCCTTGAGGCGGGCCGCGTTCACCATGAGGGCGTGCGCGGCCTCGATCTTGGTGCCCATCTCGGCGAGCTTGAAGGCGATGGCCTGATGCTTGGCGAGCGGCTGGCCGAAGGTCCTGCGCTGCTGGGCGTAGCCGACCGCCAGCTCGAAGGCGCGGATGGAGATGCCGCAGGCACGAGCGGCCACGTTGACGCGGCCCACCTCGATGCCGTCCATCATCTGGTAGAAGCCGCGACCCACCTTGTCGGCGCCGCCGAGGATCGCGGAGTCGGGCACGGTGACGCCGTCGAGCACCATCTCGGTGGTCTCGACGCCCTTGTAACCCATCTTGTCGATCTTGCCGGGGATGGTGAGGCCGGGCGCGGTCTCGCCGAAGCCCGGCTCCTTCTCGAGCAGGAAGGTGCTCATGTCGCCGTACACCGAGTCGGCGCCGGTGTCGGTCTTGACCAGAGTGGCCACCACCGAGGAGTACGCCCCGTTGGTGAGCCACATCTTCTGCCCGTTGAGCACGTAGCGGTCGCCGTCGCGGACGGCGCGGGACGTGATCGCCGAGACGTCGGAGCCGGTCTCCGGCTCGGACATCGAGAACGCGCCACGCACCTCACCGGTGACCATCTTCGGCAGCAGCCGGGCCTTCTGCTCGGCGGAGCCGTGCTGGGAGATCAGGTACGCCACGATGAAGTGGGTGTTGACGATGCCGGAGATCGACATCCAGCCCCGGGACAGCTCCTCGACCACGAGCGCGTAGGTGAGCAGCGACTCGCCCAGCCCGCCGTACTCCTCGTCGATGGTGAGGCCGAACAGTCCCATCTCGCGCATCCCGTCGAGGATGTCGGTGGGGTACTCGTCGGCGTGCTCCAGTCGCTGGGCGTGCGGGATGATCTCCTTGTCGGCGAACTCCCGGACCGTCTCCAGGATCGACCGCTGCACATCGGTCAGGCCGGGCGTCTGGGCTAGTCGGGCCATCTCAGCCTCCGGGGATCAGCGCACTACTCATGGGTAACTGAACGCTGGCTCAGTATCGGTCTACGGGGCCGACGAGGCCAAGGTGACCAGTCCACACAACCGCTGTGAAAAGGTTCACCGCTGCGGGTAGCGTCCGGCAAGAGGGACTTTTCCGGCACCGGCAGGAGGAGCACAACTGTGAGCTACCCGCCGCCGTCGGGACCCCCGGGAGACGAGCCGCCGCCGTCACCCTACGAGCCACCCCGGGACCAGCCGCCGTACGCGCCTCCGCCGGCGGACCAACCGGCGCCGTACGGGCAGCCGGGGCCGCACCAGGCCGGACACTGGGGCCAGCAACCGCCGTACGCCCCGCAGGGCCCCTACGGCCAGTACGGTCCACCGTCGCCCGGCCAGGGTCGGGGCACCAACGTACTGGCGATCCTGTCGCTGGTGTTCGCCTTCGTGTTCCCACCGGCCGGCGCCGTCCTCGGCCACGTTGCCAAACGGCAGATCCGCACCAGCGACGAGGAGGGCGACCAGCTCGCCACGTGGGGGCTGATCCTCGGGTACGTGTTCACCGGGCTCACCCTGCTGGCCTGCTGCGGTTGGCTGGCCCTGGTGCTGTTCGGCAACACCGGCGACAGCGGCGGATACTGACCCGCCGCGCGGTCAGCGGAAGCGGGCCTCCCGGACGCTGTTGCCGCCGTCCACCACCAGCATCTGCCCGGTGATGTACGAGGCGGCCGGCGAGCACAGGAAGCTGATCGCCGCGGCGACCTCGTCCGGAGTGCCCGGTCGACCCACCGGCGTACCCAGTCCCTGCTTGATCTCGGCCATCGTGGACGCCGCGGTGTAGATGGTGCCGGGCGCCACCGCGTTGACGGTCACCCCGTCGGCGATCATCTCCATGGCCAGCGCCCGGGTCAGCCCGACCACCCCGGCCTTCGCCGCCGCGTACGCGGCCTCGGTGGGCAGCGCGTTGAGCGGGCCGGCCGTGGCCGACAGGTTGACGATCCGACCCCAGCCCCGCTCGGCCATCCCGCCGATGAACGCCCGGCTGCACAGGAAGGCGGTGGTCAGGTTGCGGTCGATCTCGCCGCGCCACTCGTCGTAGGACAACTGGGCGACCGGCCGCAGCACCTCCGGGCTGGCCCGGCTCGCCAGGCCCGCGTTGTTGACCAGCACCTCCACGTCGCCCAACTGCTCGGCGACGGCATCCGCCAGAGCGCCGACCTCGGACTCGTCGGTCAGGTCGGCGACGAAACCGGTCACACCCAGCTCGCCGGCCCGATCGTGGATGCGCCGCGTGGTGGAGACGATGGCGACCCGGGCACCCAGGTCGGTCAGTCGGCGGGCCGTCGCGTACCCGATGCCGTCCGCGCTGCCCGCCCCCGTCACCAGGGCGACCCGCCCGTCGAGCCGCATGGTCACCGGGTCGGCGAGCGCGACCGGTTCGTCCGGACCGGGACTGCCGGGCGGTGTGGCCGCACGGGTGCGTCGCGCCATGCCGGGGCGGCTGGCGTCCCGTCTCGGTCGGCTGCCGGAGCGGTCCGCGGCGCGCGCGTCTATTGCCATGCCAGGGATCCTGCCCCTTGCGAGGGGCCCGAGCAACGCGGCACCCGGTAGCGGGGGCGTCGTGTTTACCCGACGCTGGCTACCCTGACGGCGCACCCGACCTGACGGAGAGTTCGCATGACCAATCCCCCACCGCCCGGCGGCTGGACCGACCCCACCTGGTCGGCCCAACCGTCGAGCGCGCCACCGGACCCGACCCTCGTGGCCGGTCAGCCGGTGCCCGCCCAAGCCGGCCCCGCGGACCCGTACGCGCCGGTCGACCCCTACGCCGGCGGGCAGCCGCTGCCGGGGCAGCCGGTACCCGGCTACGCCCCGCCCGGGTACCCCTCGCCGGGGTACGCCCCGCCGGGCTACCCGCCGCAGTACTCCGGCTACGGCTACCCGCCGCCACCGAAGACCAACGGGCTGGCCATCGCGGCGCTGGTACTGGCCCTGGTCGGCTTCGCGTCCTGCATCACCGCGCCGGTCGGCGCGATCCTCGGGCACGTGGCGCAGAAGCAGATCCGGCTCAGCGGCGAGGGCGGTGAGGGGATGGCGAAGGCGGCCATCATCATCGGCTGGATCCTCACCGCGCTGCTGGTGCTGCTCATCATCTTCTACATCGTGGTGATCGTTCTGGCCATCACCACGGGTGCCAGCAGCGACAGCGGCTACTGAGCAGCGAATACCCGAGGCCGGGGTGACCACCGGCGGTGGCCACCCCGGGCCGGTCACTCCGGCGGGGTGAACGACGAGGTGCGGCTCATCCCGGCGGCCCGGCCCTTGGCGGCGATGACGAGCGCCATCTTGCGGGACGCCTCGTCGATCATCTCGTCGCCGAGCATCACCGCGCCCAGCCTGCCGCCAGCCTCCGACGTGTAGTGCTCGTACGCGTCGAGGATCAGCTCGGCGTGGTCGTAGTCGGCCTGCGCCGGCTGGTACACCTCGTTGGCGGCGTCGATCTGACCCGGGTGCAGCACCCACTTGCCGTCGAAGCCCAGCGCCGCCGAGCGCTTGGCCACCTCGCGGAACGCGTCGACGTCGCGGATCTGCAGGAACGGGCCGTCGATGGCCTGCTTGTCGTGCATCCGGGCGGCCATCAGGATCCGCATCAGGATGTAGTGGTACGGGTCGCCCGGGTAGTCGGGGATCAGCGCGCCGACCACCAACGACCTCATGTTGATCGAGGCCATGAAGTCGGCGGGGCCGAAGATGATGGTCTCCACCCGGGGCGACGCCGCGGCGATGGCGTCCACGTTGACCAGACCGGCGGCGTTCTCGATCTGCGCCTCGATGCCGATCCGGCCGACCTCGAGACCGAGCGTCTTCTCGATCTGGGTGAGCGTCAGGTCCAGCCACTGCACCTGGGCGGCGGTCTGCACCTTCGGCAGCATGATGCAGTCCAGGTTCGCGCCGGCACCCTCGACGACCTCGATGACGTCCCGGTAGGTCCACGGGGTGGTCAGGTCGTTGACCCGGACCACGCGGGTCTTGCCGGCCCAGTCCCCCTCGTTGAGCGCGGCCACGATGTTCTTGCGCGCATCCGGCTTGGCCAGCGGGGCGACGGCGTCCTCCAGGTCGAGGAAGACCTGGTCGGCCGGGAGGCCCTGCGCCTTGCCGAGCATCTTGACGCTGGAACCGGGTACGGCGAGGCAGGATCGGCGGGGACGACCGACTGCGGCCATGGATGCGCTCCTTCCAGCGTCCGGCGGGCACGCCGACGCCACCTGACGACAGATCCAGAAACTTAACGATCCCAAAGGGCGTGGTGACGCCACGGTAACCTCGCGCCATGACCGGGGTGAATGGACCTGTGGAAGATCTCACTGGGCGTCGACTGGTGGTGGTGACCGGGGCCAGCTCCGGCATCGGGCTGGCCGCCGCCATCAAACTGGCGTGCCGAGGCGACCAGGTGGTGCTGGTCGGACGTGACCCGGCACGCCTGCAGTCCGCCGCGGAACGCGTACGGGAGACCTCGGGTGAGCGTCCCGAGCTGTTCCGGGCCGACTTCGCGGTGCTCGACGACGTACGCCGGCTCGCCGACTGGCTGCGCGACGCGTACGACCGGATCGACGTGCTCGCCAACAACGCCGGCGCCATCGCGCTGCAACCACTCACCACCGTCGACGGCTTCGAGCTGTCGATCCAGGCCAACCACCTGGCCCCGTTCCTGCTGACCAACCTGCTCGCCGACCGGATCGGCCGGATCGTGGTGACCGCCTCCGGCGCGCACCGCTTCGGGGCGCTCGACCCGGACGACCTGAACGGGCCGCTGCGCAGCTACCGACCGATGGGCGCGTACGGCACGAGCAAGCAGGCGAACATCCTGTTCACCGCCGAGGCGGCCCGCCGCTGGCCGGGCATCCCCGCGTACAGCTTCCACCCCGGGGTGGTGCGCACCCGGTTCGCCAACGACAGCAGGCTGGTCGCCTTCGGCATGCGCGTCCTGCCGTTCCGCAGCCCGGAAAAGGGCGCCGAGACGCTGCTCTGGTTGACCAACCAGGATCCGGCCCGCCTCGTCGACGGCGGCTACTACTACAACCGCCGGCTGCGCAGGCCGTACCGCAAGGCGGCCGACCCGCGGCTCGCCGCCCGGCTCTGGACGGCCAGCGCCGCGGCCGTCGGCATCGATGGGTAGCGTGGCCGCCACCCTGCCCCTCGTCGCGGTCGTCGGCGAGCGCGGGGTCGGCGGCGTACGCGATCAACGGCGCGGACGACGACACGGCGACCACGGCCAAGCTGATCGCGCCGGTGGTCAGCGGATCCAGGGTGGGGCGGGCGGAGAGTGGTGCCGCGAGAGGCAATCCTCACACGCATGACCATCGCCACCTACCGTCAGCACTCCGTTACGATCACGCGGGTTCCCGTCGGCGACCCCCGACCGCCCGGAGGCGCTTTCCATGCCCAGCTACCAGGCGGTGCTGTTCGACTTCTTCGGCACGCTGACCCGTTCGGTGCAACGCGGCGTCGCGCACCTCGGCACCGCCGAACTGCTCGGATGCCCCACCGACACGTTGACCGAGGTGCTGGACCGCACCTACTACGAGCGGGCCACCGGCCAGCTCGGCGACGCGGAGGCGACACTGCGCTGGGTGTGCGCCCAGGCCGGCGTACACCCCAGTGACCATGCGCTGCGCGCGGCCGTCGCGTCCCGGCACCAGGCCGTCCGCGCGGACACCCGGCTGCGCGCCGACGCGGTGCCGGTGCTCGCGGCCCTGCGCGAGCGCGGCCTGCGCACCGGCGTGATCAGCGACTGTACGCACGAGCTGCCGGCGTTCCTCCCGCAGCTCGCCATCGCCCCGCTCCTCGACGTGCGGGTCTTCTCCGTGCAGGTCGGACAGTGCAAGCCGGCCCCGGCGCTCTACCTGACCGCCTGTCACCGGCTCGGGCTGGCACCGGGCGACTGCCTCTACGTCGGCGACGGCGGCAGCCAGGAGTTGACCGGCGCCGAGCGGGCCGGGATGACCGCCGTCCGGCTCGCCGCACCCGACCTGAGCGACCACATGGTGTTCAACGCCGACCGGGAATGGCACGGCCCGATGCTCGGCACGCTGCGCGACGTGCTCGACCTCATCGACATCGACGCCGAGGTGGTGGGTGCGGTCTGACGACCGGCGTCAGCGGCGGCGGCGCACCCGGTGCAGGCGGAACGGTTTGCGGGTGACACGGACCGCGGGTGTGGGCCGGGGCGGCTCGGACTGCGCGTCGGACGGCAGGTCGGCACCGGCCAGCGGCACACCGGCCGGGGCGAGGCGGTTCACGGCGCAGTCCTCGGCGGCCCATCGGGCCACCAGATCCGCGGTCGGACCGGGCGCGTTCAGGCGCTTGCCCGCCACCAGCGGCGCGGTGGTGTCCCATGCTTCGGTGCCCGGGCGTACCCGGGTCACCCGCGCCGACCAGGTGACGATCCGGCCACCGTGGTCGCCGCGCAGGGTGACCTGCGCCTCGGTCGCGTCGGCCAGGCCCGGCGCGGCCTGTTCACCGGGGCCGCTGACCACGAAGAGCGCCCCCTCCAGCGGGGCGCACCAGAGCGCGAGCGCCGGCCCGCCGGCCACGCTGACCCAGGCCACCGCCGCTTTCTTCATCGCCTCGTCGACCAGCGGCGTGCCGCCGGGGGCGTCCTCGTCCGTCACACCCGCATTCTCCCGCATGGACGCGTGCGCGCCGGTCAGCCCACGAAGGGCGGTACGCCGATCTCGCCCCGGGCCACCGCCATCACCTGGCCGGAGACGGTAGCGCCGACCACCACGCCACCTGCCGCGGTGACCGTGCAGGCCAGCTCGGACGGACGGTTCACCTCCACACCCTGGCGGACCACGTACTCCGACGTCCCCTCGCCGGGCAGCAGGCCACTCGCCACCAGCCAGACACCGAGGCCGAGCGCCGCCGAGCCGGTCGCCGGGTCCTCCGGTACGCCGAGCCCCGGCACGAAGACCCGGGCGTGCGCGGTTTGCGTGGCGGCGTCCCAGGAGAAGACGCTGACGTGCGCCACCCCGTACCGCTCCGCCACCGCCGGGTTCAGCCGTGCCCGGGCGACCGCCTCCGGCCGCACCGGCAGGTAGGGGAACTCGAGCCCACATCCGGCCACCCGGGGTGCGGGGCCGGCGTGGTCGTCCGCGCCCAGCCCGGCGATCTCCAGCAACGGCTCCGCGTCCAACTCGGGGCCGAGGGTGGGGGTGCCGCCGGTCAGCGTCGCGCCGGACGCCGTCACCTCGATCGGCAGCACCCCGGCACCACACTCCTGGGTGATCTGCCCCACACCGAACATTCCGCGCCGGCTCGCGGTCACCGCCGCGCCGACGCTGGGGTGCCCGGCGAACGGCAACTCCTCCACCGGAGTGAAGATCCGCGCCCGGTAGGTGGCACCGACCTGCGTCGGAGGCAGCACGAACACCGTCTCGGAGAGGTTGAACTCCAGCGCGAGCGTCTGCATCTGCTCGGTCGCCAGCGCCTCCGCGCCGAACACCACGGCCAGCGGGTTGCCGGCGAACGGGCGGTCGGTGAAGACGTCCACGATCTCGTACGCCAAGGTCGACATGTTGATAAACACTAGGCGCTTAGGCTGGTGCCCGTGAGCACGCCGACCCGGGTCTACATCGCCCGCCTCGCCGGAGTCGCCGTCTTCGATCCGAACGGCGACCAGGTGGGCCGTGTTCGGGACGCCGTGGCCCGGCTCCGGGCCACCAAGCGTCCACCGGAAGTGGTGGGCCTCGTCGCCGAGATGCCGATGCGTCGACGGATCTTCCTGTCCATCAACCGGATCACGTCCATCGACCCGGACGCCGTGGTGCTCGGCTCCGGCACCCTCAACCTGCGCCGGTTCGAGAAGCGTCCCAACGAGCTGCTCGTGCTCCAGGAGCTGCTGGACCGGCGGGTGCAGCTCGAACCGGGCGGCCAGCCCGGCGCGGTGGTGGACGTCGCGATGGAGTGCAGCCGGGGCGGTGAGTGGGCACTCAGCCGGGTCGCGGTCCGCGAGCAGACCGGCCGGCTCACCCGCCGCGGCCACCTGCACCAGGTCGAATGGGACCGGGTGCGCGGGCTCAGCGGCATCGCCGACAACCGGGGTACGGCGAACCTGCTCGCCGTGCTCGAGGACATGCGCCCGGCCGACCTGGCCAACGCCCTGCAGGACCTGCCGGACGCACGACGCAACGAGGTCGCCGCGGCACTGAACGACGAACGGTTGGCCGACGTGCTCAGCGAGCTGCCGGAACACGACCAGGTGGAGATCCTCGCCGCCCTGGACCGGGAGCGGGCCGCCGACGTCCTCGAGGAGATGGACCCGGACGACGCCGCCGACCTGCTCAACGAGCTGCCCCCGCCCGAGCAGGACGTCCTGCTGGACCTGATGGAGCCGGACGAGGCGGACCCGGTGCGTCAGCTGCTCAAGTACACGCCGGGCACGGCGGGCAGCGTGATGACCTCGGAGCCGGTCATCCTGCCGCCGGACGCCACCGTCGCCGAGGCGCTCGCCCGGATCCGGGAGCCGCAGCTGTCCCCCGCCGTCGCCGCCCAGGTCTTCGTGACCCGCGCCCCGCAGAACACCCCGACGGGCCGCTACCTGGGCATGGTGCACTTCCAGGCGCTGCTGCGCGAACCACCGGCCGACCTGCTGGGCAAGGTGGTGGTCAACGACATCGACCCGCTGCGCCCCACCACTCCACTGCCGGAGATCACCCGCCGGATGGCCACGTACGACCTGGTCGCCATGCCGGTGATCGACCGGAACAACCGGCTGGTCGGCGCCGTGACGGTGGACGACGTGCTGGACCACTCGCTGCCCCGGGACTGGCGGGACCGGGACACCCTGACCGCCGCGGGTGCCTCCGACGCGGCGCTGGACGGCACGGATGGCTGACCAGCGGCGGGCCGAGCGGCTGGACCAGCCGCGCGAGCCCCGAGGCGTCAAGCTGCCCCGGTTCGACGCGGAGGCGTTCGGCCGGTGGTCGGAGGGCATCGCCCGGGGCATGGGCACCGCGAACTTCATCGTGGTCATGACGGTGGTCATCACGATCTGGTTCGTCTGGAACACTCTCGCACCGGCGAATCTGCGCTTCGACCCGTACACCTTCACGTTCCTCACGTTGGTGCTGTCGTTGCAGGCCAGCTACGCGGCGCCGCTGATCCTGCTGGCACAGAACCGGCAGGCCGACCGGGACCGGGTCGCGTTGGAGGAGGACCGGCGGCGGGCCACCGCGCAGAAGGCGGACACCGAGTACCTGGCCCGGGAGATCGCCGCGCTGCGGATCGCGCTGGGCGAGGTCGCCACCCGCGACTTCCTCCGCTCCGAGCTGACCCGGCTGGCCGAGGAGCTGGACGAGGCGGGGCAGCGCCGGCAGCGGCTGGAGCGCCGCCAGGTGGAGAAGGAGGGCCGGCAGGAGCGGCGCGCCCAGCGGGCGACCGACGGTGTGGGGCTGGACGAGCCGCGCGACGACCTGGACGGCGACCTCACCCACGACGCCCGGCCGGACGGCACCGGCCCGCGCCGGTCGGAGGGTTGACCACGGGGTCATCGATTGGCTCACACCGCCGCGGGCAGCGGCGGCAGCGGATGCCTCGCGACGTAGCATTGCGGGCATGTCAGCACCCGTCAGCACCGTCGAGGACGCGATCCAGGCCGCCCTGGCCACCGTCAACGACCCGGAGATCCGCCGGCCCATCACCGAGCTGGGCATGGTCCGCTCGGCCACGATCGCCGACAACGGGGTCGTACGGGTCGAGCTGCTGCTCACCGTCGCCGGCTGCCCGCTGAAGGACAAGCTGCGGACGGACATCACCGTCGCGGTCGCCGCGGTGCCCGGGGTGACCGGAGTGGAGATCGACTTCGGTGTGATGACGCCGGAGCAGCGGCAGTCGTTGCAGTCGCAGCTGCGCGGTGGCGGCGGCGAGGAGCCGGTCATCCCGTTCGCCCAGCCCGGCTCCCGGACCCGGGTGTACGCGGTGGCCAGCGGCAAGGGTGGCGTCGGCAAGTCCAGCGTGACGGTCAACCTGGCGGCGGCGCTCGCCGCCCGTGGGCTGTCCGTGGGTGTGGTCGACGCGGACATCTACGGCCACTCGGTGCCCCGGATGCTCGGTGCGGACGCCCGCCCCACCCGCGTCGAGGACATGATCATGCCGCCGCAGTCGCACGGCGTGAAGGTGATCTCGATCGGCATGTTCACCTCCGGCAACGCCGCCGTGGTGTGGCGTGGCCCGATGCTGCACCGGGCGTTGCAGCAGTTCCTCGCCGACGTCTACTGGGGCGACCTGGACGTGCTCCTGCTGGACCTGCCGCCGGGCACCGGCGACGTGGCCATCTCGCTGGCCCAGCTGCTGCCCAACTCGGAGATCCTGGTGGTCACCACCCCGCAGGCCGCCGCCGCCGAGGTGGCCGAGCGGGCCGGCGCGATCGCCCTGCAGACCCACCAGCGGGTCGTCGGTGTCATCGAGAACATGTCCTGGCTGGAACTGCCGGACGGCTCCCGGATGGAGATCTTCGGTGCCGGCGGTGGCGCGGCGGTCGCCGAGTCGCTGACCCGGACCATCGGCGCGCAGGTGCCGCTGCTCGGGCAGATCCCCCTGGACACCCGCGTCCGGGAAGCCGGGGACGCCGGCAACCCGATCGTGCTGGCCGAGCCGGAGTCGCCGGCCGCACAGGCGCTCGGCACGATCGCCGACCGGCTGGCGCTGCGCCGCGAGTCGCTGCTCGGCAAGCCGCTCGGCCTCAAGCCCGCCGGGCGCTGAGCACCACGATCGACGACGCCCCGCCGGCCACTCGGGCCTGCGGGGCGCGATCGTCTCCGTGCCGGGTCGCTCAGGTGGCGTCGTCGTAGCTGGCCCGGGGGGCCGGTGCCGAGGGGGCACCGGTGGCCGTGCCGGACCGGGTGCCGTTCGACCGCGGGTCCACGGCGTTGGCCACGTCCTTCAGCTCGTTGTGTACGCCACTGACGTCGGCGCGCAGATTGTCGTAGACGCCCTGCATCGGCTTGCGGATCGCCGCCTCGTCCTCCTCGCTGAGGAGGTGCTTGCGGATGAACGCCTTCGGGTGCAGGTCTTCGAGCTGAATGTCGGTGCCCAGCTCGCGGCTCAGGTCGCCGGTGGCGTTGCGGGCCATGTTGCGCAGGTTGCGCACCATCCGCAAACCGTCATTGATCACGGCGGGCAACCGGTCACCAAAGATCAACAGCGCCAGGAGCAGCAGCGCCCCGACTTCCCACATGTTCAGATTCTCGAACATCCCGCGGGCCTCCTCTCGGCGTCAGCAGCAAGACTACGCACGTGAGACGGCTTTCGGGCAGGGGGTGGGCCGCTGTTCACTTCGCATCCGCGGCGAGGGTGACCGACGTGCTCTGCCGGTCGGCGCCGCGCCGGAACTCGACGGTCACCACCGAGCCGGGCGCGAACTTGCGGACCAGGGCGATCAGGTCGGTCGGTTCGGTCATCGGCCGGCCGTTGAGCTTGAGGATCACGTCGCCGACCCGCAGCCCGGCACCGGCCGCCGGCCCGGACGGCTCGACGGCCGCCAGCCGTACGCCGCCGCCGGCACCCGCCCCCGGCCCGCCCACCTGGGCGCCGATCACCGTACGCCGGGCCTTGCCGGTGCCGATGATGTCCTGGGTCACCCGCTTGGCCTGGTTGATCGGGATGGCGAACGCGAGGCCGATGTTGCCGGCCTCCTGGCCCTCGGCGACCAGCGACTTGATCGTGGAGTTCACCCCGACCACCCGCCCGGCGCCGTCGACCAGCGGGCCACCCGAGTTGCCGTGGTTGACCGCCGCGTCGGTCTGGATCGCCGCGTAGTAGCGCACCGGCCCACCCGGCTCGCCGGCCTGCATCGTCCGGTCGAGGGCGCTCACGATGCCGGCGGTGACCGTGTTGGCCAGCGAGAGCGGCGAGCCCACGGCGAGCACCGGGTCACCGACAGCCAGCGCGTCGGAGTTGCCGAACTCCACCGGCCGCAGACCCGTCCGGCTCACCTTGATCACCGCGATGTCCGACTCCGGGTCCTGACCGACCACGGTCGCGGGCGCGGTGCTGCCGTCGTTGAAGATCACCGAAGCCTTGCCACTGCCGCCGGCCAGCACGTGGTCGTTGGTGATCACGTGGCCGTCGGCGCTGGCGATGAAACCGGAACCCTCACTGGTGCCGCCGAGACTGCTCACCCGCACCGTGACCACGCTGGGCAGGACACGTTCGGCGACCCCGGCCAGTGACTCCGGTTTGCGCTGGGCCAGTGCGGGCGGCTGGGCCGGCTCAGCTCCGAGGACCGTCGCGGCAGCCCCAGCACGCACCGCGAACGCGTAACCGAGCGCACCGCCGAGGGCACCTGCCAGCAGGGCGGTGATCACCGGGATGAGCAGCAGGTGACGCAACATCGGACGACCAGGTGCGTCCGGGTCGCTGACCGGCTCCGGCTCGGTGCCGGCCGCCACCGTCGCGGGCACCACCACCGCGACCGGGGCAGCCGGATCCCGCCAGGGGTCGGCGAGAGCGTCCGACCACCAGGGCGACGGGCCGGCGGTCGACCCGGCCGGTGCCGGTGACCCGGCGTACGGGGCGGCCGCCACCGGTGGCGGGCCCCCTGCCGCCGGTACGCCGTCCGGCGACGCCACGGGCGCGCTGCCGGCCCCCGGCGTGCCTGGTGGCCCCGCAGGCGGTACCCCTGCCCCGGGCGGTCGCGCCGGTGCCGGAGTCTCACCGCCCCGGCGCCAGTCCCAGCCGTCGGTCACGTCGGTGCCTCCCAGTCCGTCCCCGGATCCCGCGCCGCGTCGCCCGGCCACGGTCCGGTGTGGGCGCGGCTGACGGGATACCGCCTCCAGGATTGCACGGATGCGCGCGGTGGAGTCAGCGGTTGCCCCCGGTGATCGCGTACGACGGAAGCCGCGGCTGCGCCGCGCGACGGTCGCCTCTACGCTCACAGTGCCAACCCGCCCCCGCACCACGCACCGCCCCCGGAGGTGCCCCATCGCCACGGTCGCCGGTTCCGGCAATTCGACGACCCAGGCTCAGCAGTTCGCCGAGTCGTACGTCACCGAGGATCTCGTCCTGCGTACCGCCCGCAGCCTGGCCCACGAGGTGGGCCTCGACGCGGTCACCCCCGGCGCTGGCGCGGCGCTGCGTCTGCTGGCCGCGGCCGGCAACGCCCGGGCGGTGGTGGAGATCGGCACCGGCACCGGCGTGAGCGGTGTGTGGCTGCTGCGCGGCATGCGCGCCGACGGGGTGCTCACCACCATCGACGTGGAGGTGGAGCACCAGCGGATCGCCCGGCGGATCTTCGCCGAGGCGGGCTTCGCCGCGGGCCGCACCCGGATCATCACCGGACGCGCCCTGGACGTGCTCCCCCGGCTCGCCGACGGCGCGTACGACCTCGTCTTCGTGGACGCCGAGGCGACCGGCTTCCACGCCTGCGTGGAGGCCGCGCTGCGACTGCTGCGCCCGGGAGGCGTGCTCGCGCTCAACGGCATGCTGGCCGGTGGCCGGATCGCCGACCCGGCCGCCCGGGACGCCGAGACGGTGACCGTCCGCGAGACGATCAAGGCGATCCGGGAGTCGGAGCACTGGATCCCGGCGCTGCTCCCGGTCGGGCACGGGGTGCTCGCCGCGGTGAAGTGCTGACCGGCGTCAGTCGACGCTGGCCAGCCAGCGCAGCAGCCAGCGCACGCCCCAGCCGGTCGCGCCGCGGCTGACCTCGGCCTGGTCGCCGTCCGCCCAGGACGGGGCCGACATGTCCAGGTGCAGCCAGCGGTCCCGTAGTTCGCCGGTGAACTCACGCAGGTAGAGCGCCGCCAGCACCGACCCGGCACCCTGGGCGGGCGCGCTGTACAGGTCGGCGACCTCGCTGCCCAGGTATTCCACGTAGTCGGTGTGCAGCGGCATCCGCCACGCCGACTCGCCGGCCGCCTCGGCCGCCGCCAACACGCCGGCGGCCAGGTCGTCGTTCTCGGTGTAGAGGGCGGCGGTGCGCTTGCCCAGGGCCACGGCGTTGGCGCCGGTGAGCGTGGCCAGATCGAGCAGGAGGTCCGGCTTGAGCTGCTGCACCGCGTACGCCAGCGCGTCGGCGAGGACCAGCCGGCCCTCGGCGTCGGAGTTGGTCGTCTCGCTGGTCGTGCCGCCGTAGTGCCGCACGACGTCGCCGGGGCGGAACGCCGAGCCGCTGACCATGTTCTCGGCGAGCGGGGCCAGCGTGGTGACCCGGACCGGCAGCCGCAGCGTGGCGGCGCCGAGGGTGGCCGCGACGACCGCCGCCGCGCCGGCCATGTCCTTGCGCATCAGCTTCATCGCCGGGACCGGCTTGATCGAGATGCCGCCGGTGTCGAAGGTGATGCCCTTGCCGATCAGCACCACGTGGGCACGTGCGTCGGCCGGGTGCCAGTCCAGTTCGACCAGGCGGGGGCCGCTCGCCGAGCCGCCGCCCACGGCGAGGATCCCGCCGAAGCCCTCGGCGGCCAGTTCGGCCGGGCCACGGACCCGCAGGCGCAGGTCGGGGAGGTCGGCCGCGGCGGTCGCCACCTGCTCGGCGAACCACTGCGGGTTCTTCACCGAGGAGGGCATGTTGGTCAGGTCGCGGGCGAGGTGGGTCATCGCCGCGGTCGTCCGGGCCGTGGCGAGGGTCGCCTCGTACCCGGCCGGGTCGGTGAGCAGCAGGTCGATGCCGTCGAGTGCGGGGAGCGTGTCGCCGGCCTCGGTGAGCCGGAACCGGTACGAGGCGAGCAGCAGCCCCTCGGCCAGCCCACGGACGGTCACCGGGGTCGCCTCGGCCGGAAGCGCGATAGTGATGTGCGTCTCATCGGAGGCGGAGCGGGCCAGAGCCGCGCCGGCGGCCCGCCAGGCCGCCTCGTCGCCGTCGCCGATGCCGAGCAGCAGCAGACGCCCGGGGGTGCGCCCGGGGCGGAGCTGGGTGCGGATCTCGCCGGCCCGACCGGTCAGCCGGGCCACCGGCGTCAGCGCGGCGGCCTCGTCGGCGGTGCCGTCCGGGGGTGCCACGGCGGTCGGCACCGGCTCGGCCGACTCCGCACCCCCGGGGGCCTGGCCGGCCGGGCGGACGGGCAGGACGAGCACGTCGAGCTGGTCGGATTCGGTGACGAGTCGGATGTCGAGCACGCGGAACCGCACCTCCAGGAAAGTGTCGCGGAGCGGCGCGGACCGGGCCGCCCGGTCCGCGCCGATGAAGACCCTGAGCCACCGGCGATACCGGTGGCTCAGGGTCTGGGGAACGTTCCGGGCGGAGTACACCGCCCGGAGCACTCCTCACTCAGCCGGCGGCTGCCTTCAACGCGTCACCGAGCGCGTTGGCCTCGTCGGGAGTCATCTCGACGACGAGCCGGCCACCGCCCTCCAGCGGGACCCGCATGACGATGCCCCGACCCTCCTTGGTGACTTCCAGCGGACCGTCGCCCGTCCGCGGCTTCATCGCCGCCATGTTGTCTCCCCTCAGACCTACACCAGGGTCGGTGGGTTGCCCCACAGCCACTTCGTCACGACCACCCGCAACCGTCGCGGGGGTGTCGACCAACGATTTTCCCTGATGAACACCGCCGGACCCAAACCGGAGCAGCATTGATGTAACAGCATCTAGCTTATCTTGAGAAGGCCTGTCACAATGTGCGGTCATGCAGGCACGGTCGGCACTCTTCGACCTGTACGGCGACCACCTCCGACCGAGAGGTGGCCGGGCACCGGTCGCCGCCCTGGTCAAGCTACTGGCGCCGTTGGGAATTGCACCGCCGGCCGTTCGCACCGCCGTGTCCCGGATGGTGCGTCAGGGCTGGCTCGACCCGCTCCGCCTGGCCTCCGGACCGGGATATTCGATCACGCCAAAAGCTGCCCGACGACTGGACGAGGCCGCGGCCCGAATCTACCGAACCGGCCGGGTCACCTGGGACGGCCGGTTCGATCTGCTCGTCCTGGAGGCGCCGGGCTCCCGGCGGGACCGGCAGCGGCTCGCCGCCACCCTGAGCTTCCTCGGCTACGGCACCCTCGACGAACAGACCTGGGTGGCCACCCGGCCCGCCGAGGACGTCGACCTGCTGCTCGCCGAGGCCGGCATCCGGTTCGAGCGGTTCACCGCCTCGCACTACTCCGGCACACCCGGGGCGATGGGCGTGGTCCGGCGGGCCTGGAACCTCACCGAGATCGGCCGCGCCTACGAACGCTTCGTCGCCGACCAGCGTCCACTGCTCGCCGCGGTCACCGTGCGCAGCAGCGACGAGGAGGCGTACGCGGCCCGGTTCCGGCTGGTGCACGCGTGGCGTACCTTCCTGTTCCGGGACCCGCAGCTGCCCCCGGCGCTGCTGCCCGAGCGCTGGCCCGGCACCGCCGCCGCCAGCTTCTTCGACCGGCACGCGGCCCGCCTGCGTCCGGCCGCCGACCGGTATGTCGAGCAGTGCCTCGACGCCGGCAACCGCATCGTCCGACAGAAGGGTCGTTAGACACGTGACCGAGCCGTTGCTCGTCGACCGGACCGACGCCGTCGTCACCCTCACGCTGAACCGGCCGAACGCGATGAACGCGCTCGACGTGGCGCTGAAGGAGGCGCTGCGGGACGCCCTGGCGGAGCTGGAGACCGACCGGTCCTGCCGGGCGGTCGTCCTCGCCGGCGCGGGCGGGTCGTTCAGCGCCGGTCAGGATCTGCGCGAGCACGTGTCGACGCTGGAGAACAGCTCCGCCGACCCGCTGGGCACCGTGCGGGCGCACTACAACCCGATCGCCGCCCGGCTGGCCAACCTGCCCAAGCCGGTCGTCGCCGCCGTCCGCGGCATGGCCGCCGGAGCGGGCGCCTCCCTGGCGTTCCTCGCCGACATCCGCATCGGCGGTCCGAGCACCAGCTTCCTGATGGCCTTCGCCAAGGTGGGCCTCGCCGCCGACACCGGCGCCTCCTGGACACTGCCCCGGCTCGTCGGCCACGCCAAGGCGGTGGAGCTGCTGATGCTCGCCGAGCCGGTCCGCGCGGAGGAGGCCTGCCGGCTGGGCCTGCTCAACCGGCTGATGGACGACGACGAGAAGGTGCTGCCGGCCGCGCAGGAGCTGGCCGCCCGCCTCGCCGCCGGCCCCACCGTCGCGTACGGGGCGATCAAGCGGCAGCTCTCCATCGCCAATGCCGGCACCCTCGCCGACGCCCTGGCGGCCGAGGCGCAGGCACAGTCGATCTGCGGCGCCACCGATGACCACCGGGCGGCCACCCTCGCCTTCGTCGCCAAGCAGAAACCGGTCTTCGAGGGACACTGAACGCGATTCGCACCTCGGCCTTACCGTCCTCGAACACGCCCCGCCTAGCGTCGGTCCCATGAGCGATCGTGAAGCGGTGGCGCACCTGCTGCGCCGGGCCACCTTCGGGCCGACCGCCGACGAGGTGGACGCGGCCGAGCGGGCCGGGGCGGCGGCAACGCTGGACCGGCTGCTGGCCCCGGGCCGGGCCGACCGGGGTGCGGCCGCCACCCCGCCGCCGGCGCTGCCCGCCGACCCGTACGCCGCGCTGACCAAGGAGTCCACCCGCGAACAGCGGCAGAAGGCCAACGCGGAGCGCCGCAAGCAGCTCCAGCAGGTCACCGAGTGGTGGCTGGACCGGATGGTGGCCGCCGAGGACGGGCTGACCGAGAAGTTGGTCTTCTTCTGGCACGGGCACTGGGCCACCAGCGCCCAGAAGGTCAAGTCGGCACGGGTGATGCAGGGCCAGTTGGAGACGCTGCGCCGGCACGGTCGCGGGCCGTTCGGTCCGCTGGTCGCCGCGATGGTGCGCGACCCGGCCCTGATCATCTGGTTGGACGGGCAGAAGAACACCCGCAAGGCGCCGAACGAGAACCTGGCCCGCGAGCTGATGGAGCTGTTCACGCTCGGCATCGGCACCTACACCGAGGCCGACGTGAAGGCCGGCGCGCGGGCGTTGACCGGCTGGACGGTGGACCGCGGCACCGGCACCGCCCGTTTCGAGGCACGCCGGCACGACCCCGGGGAGAAGACGATCCTCGGGCACAGCGGCCGGTTCGACGCCGAGGCGTACGCCGGGCTGCTGGCCGCCGAGCCGGCGACCGCGACGTTCGTGGCCGGGCGGCTCTGGTTCCGGTACGCCGGCACCGACGTTCCGGCGCCGGACGGCCTGGCCGGCACGGACACCACCACGACGCTCCGGGCGATCTTCTCCGCGCCGGCCTTCGCCCAGACCCGGGGCACCCTGGTCAAGCAGCCGGTCGAGTGGATGGTCGGCGCGCTGCGGCAACTCGGCATCCGCCC
Organism: Micromonospora sp. NPDC050695; assembly: GCF_040654415.1. Lineage (NCBI taxonomy): Bacteria > Bacillati > Actinomycetota > Actinomycetes > Micromonosporales > Micromonosporaceae > Micromonospora > Micromonospora sp. NPDC050695. The sequence goes on along the minus strand of NZ_JBFAHZ010000021.1, from coordinate 51,464 downwards.
CTCCGCCCTCCCCGAGCAGCAGCGCAAGCAACTGCTGGGCGGCCTGAACGCGCTGGACCAGGTGCCGCTGCGCCCACCCAGCGTGGGCGGCTGGCCGGCCGGGGCCGCCTGGCTGACCACCTCGTCGTTGCAGGCCCGGCTCCGGCTGGCCGGGATGCTCGCCGCCGCCACCGCGCCGGCGGTGCTGGCCCGGCTGACCGCCGCGCCCGCCGCCGGCCGGCCGGACGCGCTGGCCCGGCTGCTGGTCGTCGACGGGTGGGGTGCCCGCACCCGGGCCGCGCTCACCCCGCTGGCCGGCGAGCCCCGCAAGCTGCTGGCCGCCGGCCTGATCAGTCCCGAATACACCGTCAGCTGAGCGGAGGAGTCGAGAGATGGACACCCTGACCCGACGGAGGTTCCTGCTCACCAGCGGAGTGGTCGGCGCGGGCGCGCTGGCCGCCGGAGCCGGCGCGTACAGCCTGCGGGACCTGCTGGACACCGCCGGCGACCGCGACCCGCAGTCGCACACCCTGGTGCTGGTCACCCTGTACGGCGGCAACGACGGCCTGAACACCGTCATCCCGTACGGCGACCCGGCCTACCGGGCGGCCCGTCCCGAGCTGGCGTACCCGGACAACGAGGTACGACGGCTGGACGACGACTTCGGGCTCAACCCGGCCCTGGAGGGCCTGCACCAGCGGTGGTCCCAGGGCGGGCTGGCGATCGTGCGCGGCGTCGGCTACCCGAAGCCGGACCGCAGCCACTTCCGGTCGATGGACATCTGGCACACCGCGCAGCCGGACCGGCCGGGCACCACCGGCTGGCTGGGTCGCTGGCTGGACGGGGCGGGCGGCGACCCCCGGCTGGCGGTCTCCTTCGAACCGGCCCTGCCGCCACTCCTGGCCGGGGCGCGAAGCGCGGGCGCCGCGGTGCCGGTGGCCGACCGCAAGGCCGCCAAGGGGCTGTCGGCGGAGACGCTGAAGGCGTTCGAAGCGGCCGAGCCGGGTGAATCCGCCGCGCGGGCCCGGGCCGCCGCCTGCTTCGCCGACCTGCGGTCGGTGGACGACATGATCCGCCAGGTGCGGGACTCCGCCGAGCAGGACACGGCGGACCCGGACGGCGAGCAGGCGCCCGCGACGGCCACCGGCGGGGCGCGGACACCACTGGACGCGCAGCTGGACCTGGTCGCCCAGTGTGTCGAGGCCGGAGTGTCCACCCGGGTCTTCTCGGTGTCGCTGGGCGGCTTCGACACACACGCCGACGAGAAGCAGTTGCAGGCCGTCCTGCTGGGGCAGCTGGACCGGGCGTTGACCGGGTTCGCCGACCGGATGGGTCGCACCGACGCCGGTCGCAAGGTGGTGGTTGCGGTCTACTCCGAGTTCGGCCGACGCGTCCGGGCCAACGCCTCGGACGGCACCGACCACGGCACCGCGTCGGACGTGCTGCTGCTCGGCGCGGGCGTGCACGGCGGCTGGCACGGCGAGGCGCCCAGCCTCACCGACCTCGACGACGGCGACCTGAAATACACCACCGACTTCCGGGACGTCTACGCCACGCTGCTGGAACGGGTGCTGGACACCGACCCGGGCCCGGTGCTCGCCGACTGGCGGGGACGCGTCGACAAGCTGTTCTAGTCGTCCTCTTCCGGGTCCTGGTTGGCCTGCTCGCCCAGCACGAACGCCTGCATGGCCAGCTCGTCGCCGGACGGTGACACGAACGCGGGCAGCTCGCGAGGGCCCAACTCCTGCACGTACGACCAGAACAGGCGCACCGCCTCGGCCGGCGTGCCGGCCTCGATCGGCAGGTCGAGGCTGACCAGCCAGGTGCGCCGCGCCGGGGGCGGGCCGAGCCGGTCGGCCAACGCCCGGAAGGCCGCCGGGTCCAGTGCGGTGACCGGCCCGTCGAGGGTGAGCAGGTCGGCCGGCACCGGCTCGTCGAAGGCCCGCCGGGTGTACGCGACGACGAGCGTCCCCGGCTCGACCGGGGACTGCGGATCGTCCGGGTCCTCGGAGTGCCGCTGGGCCGGCGCCGTGACCCGGCCGAGCGCCACCAGCCTGGTCGGCGCGTCGGCGAGCACCGCCACCCGGTCACCCGACGTCGGCCGGCCGACGTCGGTCAGCCCGGTCAACTCCAGCGTGTCGTGGTGCACGAGCCGCTCGGCCTCGTACCGCTCGGCGGGCAACAGCACCGCCCAGGTGCCCGCTCCGTCGGCGTTGCCGGCCGGGCCGGCCCGGTACGCGGTCTCGGTCGTCATGCCTGCCATCCCATCATGTCGGCGGTCAGAGGGTGACGTGACAGCCGACGATGTGATCGTCGACCATCCCGGTGGCCTGCATGAGCGCGTACGCGGTGGTGGGACCGACGAACCGGAAGCCCCGTTTCTTGAGGGCCTTGGCCATCGCCGTCGACTCCGGGGTGATCGGGGCCAGCTCGGCGAACGAGGCGGGGCGGGCCGGCCGCTGCTCCGGCGCGAAGGACCAGAGCAGCGTGGACAGGCCCTCGGGCAGCTCCAGTGCCGCGCGGGCGTTGGCGATCGCCGCCTCGATCTTGGCCCGGTTGCGGACGATGCCGGCGTCGGCGAGCAGGCGGGTCACGTCGGTGTCGTCGTATCCGGCGACGGTCGGGATGTGGAACTCGTCGAAGGCCAGCCGGAACGCCGGGCGCTTACGCAGGATGGTCAGCCAGGACAGGCCGGACTGGAACGCCTCCAGGGTCATCCGCTCGTAGAGCGCGTCGTCGCCACGCAGCGGCCGCCCCCACTCGGTGTCGTGGTAGACGGCGTAGTCCGGGGTGCTCGCCCCCCAGGCGCAGCGGGCCAGCCCGTCGGCGCCGATCACCAGGTCAGTCACCTCGCACACGCTAGGCCATCGCACCGACAGCCCATTGCCACCGGAGTACGCGTCGGCCGCCCGGGACCTGCGGTCCGCGGTGAGCTGGCGGCACCGCGCCGGGCACCTGTTCCGGGCGCCGGGCTGGCAGCCGGCACCGGGCGTGGTCAGGGCAACCGGCCCTGCTCGACCAGACGGGCGAACCTCTTCAGCGCCTGGGTGAGGCTGACCTTGGACCCGGGCCACAGCACCGGCCACGCCAACCGGCCGGCCCGACCGCCGGGCAGGTGGAACCACTCGTGCCAGACCACCTGTGTGCGGTTGCGGTCCAGTTGGGTGCAGCGCAGCACACCCGGCCCGCGCAGCAGTTGACCGCAGTGCACCACACCGATCTCGTACGGCTCGTCGACCCGGACCACGCGCATCTCGTCGCGCAGCACCGCCGGGCCGAGCGACGTCACGGCCTCGATCCGGCTGCCCTCCCGCCCGTCGCCCTCGACGACCCGTACCCGGGTGAAGGGGATCCAGTCGGACTGCCGCTCCCAGGCGAGCAGCGCCGCGAAGACCCGCTCGGCCGGGGCGTCGACGATCACGGTGGCGGTCACCTCGCCGGCACCGGGTTGGGCCGCCTCGCGGAGATCGTCGGTGCCGTCCGGGCCGGTCACGCCGACTCCGACCGGACAGCCGCCCCGTTCCTGCTGGTGTCGTCGTCGGCCGGGGCCACGCCGTCGGCGTCCGCCGCCGAGGAGGTGGCGTCGGCCGGGCCGGTCACGCCGGACGAAGCCGGCGGCGCCGACACGGGCTCGGCGTCGTCGACCGGTGCCACGCCGTCGGCGTCCGCCGGCGACGAGGTGGCGTCGGGCTGCTCGACAGCGCCGGCCGAGCCGACCGCCGCCGCGCCGTCGGCCCGTGGCGCGTCCGTCGCCACGCCGGTCGGCTGCTCGGCCACGTCGGTCGACCGCTCGGCGGCGCTGGCCGACTGCTCGCGGGCCTGGCGCAGCGCGTCCGCGTCGGCGGTACGGCCCGCACGCAACGCGATGACCTCCGCCTCCAGCACCCCGATCAGCTCCGACTTGTAGCCGATGTCGTACGCCGCACGACGCATCGCCTGGTCGACCTGGGCCATCCGGTACCCGCGCAACCCGGTGTCGAAACGGACCGCGCCCACATCGGATTCGCGCAGTGGCCGGGTGCCTGGCAACGGCACGGCCTGCGAATCGGGCTCGACCGGCACCAGGCCGGGATCACGGCCGCTGACCAGCACCGTCACGCCGAACACCACCGCCGCGACGGTCAACGCCACGACCAGGAGGAGCAGAAGCTGACCCATGTACTGATCGTGGCACGGCGGCCGGCCGGTAGCGACCCCACCACCCCGATCACGAGTCGTGGTCGACGGCGCGCTGCGCTGCGGTCGACCGACCGGCTAGCGTCGGGACCGGCCGACGCGGGCGGCGACGGTGCGGACTCTCAGGAGGCGGGCATGGCCGGGGCGCTGCGGCTGGGTGGGCGGACGTTCGCCCCGGACGAGCTGGTGGTGATGGCGATCGTCAACCGCACACCGGACTCGTTCTTCGACCGGGGTGCCACCTTCGCCGCCGACAGCGCGCTGCGCGCGGTTGAGCGGGCGGTGGACGAGGGCGCGGCGATCATCGACATCGGCGGGGTGAAGGCCGGCCCGGGCGCCGAGGTGGACGTCGCGGAGGAGATCCGGCGCACGGTGGACACCATCGCCGCCGTCCGGGCCGCGTTCCCGGAGGTGGTGATCTCGATCGACACCTGGCGCGCCGAGGTGGCGACGGAGGCCGTGGCCGCCGGCGCGGACCTGCTCAACGACACCTGGTCGGGTGCCGACCCGGCGCTGGCTCGGGTGGCCGCGCAGACCGGCGCGGGCCTGGTCTGCTCGCACGCCGGCGGGCTGGTCCCGCGGACCCGCCCGCACCGGGCCGCGTTCGACGACGTGGTGGCCGACGTGGTCGCGACGGTGACCGGGCTCGCCGAGGGCGCGGTGGCGGCGGGGGTACGCCCCGACGGCATCCTCATCGACCCGGCGCACGACTTCGGCAAGAACACCCGGCACTCGCTGGAGATCACCCGTCGGCTGGACGAGCTGACCGGGACCGGCTGGCCGGTGCTGGTGGCGCTCTCCAACAAGGACTTCATCGGCGAGACGCTCGACCTGCCGGTGACCGAACGGTTGGAGGGGACGCTCGCCGCCACGGCGGTCTCCGCCTGGCTGGGAGCCCGGGTGTTCCGCGCCCACCAGGTCGGGCCCACCCGGCGGGTGCTGGACATGGTCGCCTCGATCCGCGGCGACCGCCCACCCGCGGCGACCCGGCGGGGTCTCGCCTGACCGGTCGTCGGCGTGACCGACCGCGAACGGCCGGACGGTCCGGCACGATCGCCGGAGGGCGCGGCGGTCAGGTCCAGCGCAGGATGTTCCTACGCCAGGCGTAGAGGATGCCGAGCGCGAGCACCGCCACGAACACCGCCATCTCCACCACCGTGACCAGGCCGAAGCCCGGGCGGTCGAAGACCACCGCCCACGGAAAGAGGAACACCGCCTCGACCGCGAACAGCACGTACAGATAGGCGTAGACGTAGTAGCGGATCTGCATCTGCGCCCAGTCCGCGCCGACGGGATCGAGCCCGCACTCGTAGCTGGTCCGCTTGCCGGGCGGGTCGGCCGGACGCGCGGGACGTAACACCCGGTTGGCCGAGAACGCCACAACAAAGAACAGGACGCTGGCGAGCAGCAGGAGCCCGAGCGTCGCGTACGAGCCCAGGTAACCGGTCACGTCCGGGAGCCTACCGCCCGCCCGGAGCGACCGTCCCAAACACGTTACGTATTTGTTTCCGGATGGGACTAGTGCACTGGGGCAACTGTTACCGAACATTGGACTCCCACCCATGTCACCGGAGGACAGATGGCCCGCGTGAAGGTTTCGCCCGATCGCCGGGCTGCGGGGCGACGTCCCACGCCCCTGCTGGCGACCTCGCTGGCGCTCGGCCTGCTGGCCGCGCTCGCCGTGGCACCGGCATGGGCCAGCGCGGCGGTCCCGCACGCGTACCCGGCTGCGGTGGCGACCGACCCGGTGAGCGAACCCGAGACGGATCCGGATCCCGAGACCACACCCGCCGAGGAGCCCACCCCGACCGAGGAGCCGGGCGACGGCACCCCGCCGACCGAGCCGGCCCCGGAGACCACCGCGCCACCGCCGGAGACGACGCCGGCGGCACCGCCGACGACCCCGGACGTACCCCCGGTGCCGACGACCAACGCCCCCGCGCCGGGCGGCACGAACGGCCCGCCCACCCCCTGGCCTCCGGTGCCACCGGTACCCCCGGTCCATCCACCGGCACCGGGTGCGCCGGTGCCGCCGCCGAGCCCGCTCGGCGTGCAGGTCACCACCGAGGACGTCACCCTCGGCGGTGCGTACTGGAACGCGGCCAGCACGGCCGCCGCGTTGCGCGTCACGGTGGCCAACACCGGCACCACCGCGCAGCGGGTGCGGCTCTCCTACACCCTGCCCGCCGGCCTCACCGACACCGGGACGAAGGGATGCACCGCCGTCGGTGGCGGCACCTACCGGTGCGGGGCCTGGATGGCCGAGGCGGGCGCGCGGTTCAGCAGCGTGGTCCGGTTGCAGGTGACCGGCGACGCGTGGAAGCAGATGCCGCTCAGCGGCTCCGTCCAGGTCGCCGCGGACGCGCCGGGGATGACCGGCGAGGCGGTCGACAACCAGGGGTTCGCGGTGCTCTTCCCGCCCGGCCCGCCGGTGCCCGGGATCTCGCTCGCCGCCGACGAGGTGACCTTCGACATCAGTGGCGCGGCCAGCACCCTCGGGGTCCGGCTGGGCAACACCGGCACGGTGGACGCCGCCGGCGGGATCGAGGTGGTCCTGCCGCCCGGGGTGAGCGTGCCGACCCCACCGGCCGGCTGCGTGGCGGTCGACCCGACGCGGGTGCGGTGTGACGCCGGCACGGTGCCGGCGGGCGAGACCGCGGAACTGCGACTGCCGGTGGAGGCCACCCCGCAGGCCCAGCGCGAAGCGCCGCTGTCCGGCGCGGTCATCGGCAGACTCGACCCGCGCAGCGGGCCGACGCGGCAGGTGCAGATGAGCTTCCGAATCACCGCGGCGGCCGCACTGGCCACGCCGGTGTCGCCGCCCGCACCGACCGGCTCGCAGGGCGTACTCGCCGCCGGGTCCGCGACCGACGACGGCGGGATGTCCTCGGTGCAGCGCACCGCGATCATCCTGATCGCGGTCTCCGCGCTGCTGGTGGTGCTGGCCCTCACGCTCGCCACCACCTCGCTGCGGCGCCGGCTCAGCGACCCGGCGCCCGAGCCGAGCACCGCGCCCACCGACTGACGGGCGTCGACCGGCGCGCGACATCCAGGTGATCTGGATTACGGCGTGCCGGGCGAAACACCGCAATACTTCCCAACTACCTTCCGATTGCGGTCCCAGACGGCGGACCTCCGGGGAGGGTCGGGGGTCTGTTCGACGTAGGCTCTCAGGTGAGGAACGACAGCGGCCGGACCAGCCTGGGGCGGTGCGGTGCGAGGTTGCGTCAAGGAGGTCCCGTGGCCGGGCAGAGCGAGGTCACCATCATGTCGCGAACGAAGGTGGCACAGTGACCAAGCAGATCCGTCAACTCGACCGAGTGGTCATCCGGTTCGCCGGTGACTCCGGTGACGGCATGCAGCTGACCGGCGACCGGTTCACCTCGGAGACGGCGCAGCTCGGCAACGACATCTCCACGCTGCCCAACTTCCCCGCCGAGATCCGGGCCCCCGCCGGCACCCTGCCCGGCGTGTCGAGCTTCCAGGTGCACTTCGCCGACTACGACATCCTCACCCCGGGCGACGCGCCCAACGTGCTGGTGGCGATGAACCCGGCGGCCCTCAAGGCCAACCTGGCCGACCTGCCGCGCGGCGCGGACATCATCGTCAACACCGACGAGTTCACCAAGCGCAACCTGGCCAAGGTCGGTTACCAGAGCAGCCCGCTCGACGACGACACGTTGGCCGGCTACGTCGTGCACCCGGTGGCGCTGACGTCGATGACGGTCGGCGCGCTCGCCGCCCACGAGGTGTCCAAGAAGGACGCCGAGCGGTCGAAGAACATGTTCGCCCTCGGCCTGCTCTCCTGGATGTACTCCCGGCCGTACGAGTCGACGCTGCGCTTCCTGGAGCGCAAGTTCGCGGCCCGTCCGGAGCTGGTCGCGGCGAACGTGGCCGCGTTCACGGCCGGCTGGAACTTCGGCGAGACCACCGAGGACTTCGCGGTCCGCTACGAGGTCAAGCCGGCGAAGATGCAGCCGGGCACCTACCGCAACATCACCGGCAACGCGGCGCTCTCGCTGGGCCTGGTCGCCGCCGGGGTCCGCTCCGGGCTGCCGGTCTTCCTGGGCGCGTACCCGATCACGCCGGCGTCGGACATCCTGCACGAGTTGAGCAAGCACAAGCGTTTCGGTGTGCTCACCATGCAGGCCGAGGACGAGATCGCGGCCGTCGGCGCGGCGCTGGGCGCGTCGTACGGCGGGTCGCTGGGTGTGACCACCACCAGCGGCCCGGGTGTGGCGCTCAAGAGCGAGACGATCTCCCTGGCGGTGGCCCTGGAGCTGCCACTGGTGATCGTGGACGTGCAGCGCGCCGGCCCGTCGACCGGCATGCCGACCAAGACCGAGCAGGCCGACCTCAACATGGCGCTCTACGGCCGGCACGGCGAGGCGCCGGTCGCGGTGATCGCGCCCCGGTCACCGTCGGACTGCTTCTTCGCCGCGCTGGAGGCGGCCCGGATCGCGCTGACCTACCGCACGCCGGTGATCCTGCTGTCCGACAACTACGTCGCCAACGGCTCCGAGCCGTGGCTGCTGCCCGACGTGGAGTCGCTGCCCGACCTGCGGGTCGAGTTCGCCACCGAGCCCAACGGCGACGACGGCACCACCTTCCTGCCGTACCTGCGCGACCCGGAGACCCTGGCCCGCCCGTGGGCGATCCCCGGCACGGCGGGGCTGGAGCACCGCATCGGCGGTCTGGAGAAGGCCGACAAGACCGGTGACATCTCCTACGATCCGGCCAACCACGACTTCATGGTGCGCACCCGGGCCGCCCGCATCGAGACGATCCGAGTGCCGGACATCGAGGTGGAGGACCCGGACGGCGACGCCCGGGTGCTGGTCCTCGGTTGGGGCTCGACGTACGGGCCGATCGGCGCGGCGTGCCGCGGTGTGCGCCAGCGCGGCCTGTCCATCGCCCAGGCGCACCTGCGGCACCTGGCGCCGATGCCGGCCAACCTCGGTGAGGTGCTGCGCTCCTACGACAAGGTGGTCATCCCGGAGATGAACCTGGGCCAGCTCGCCCACGTCATCCGGGCCCGCTACCTGGTCGACGCGATCAGCTACAACCAGGTCCGCGGCCTGCCGTTCACGGCCGCCGAGCTGGAGACGACGCTGGAAGAGGTCCTGAAGAATGTCTGAGCCCGTCGCTCTCAAGCTCACCGCCAAGGACTTCAAGTCCGACCAGGAGGTGCGCTGGTGCCCCGGCTGCGGTGACTACGCGATCCTGGCGGCGATCCAGCAGTTCATGCCGGAGTTGAACATCCCCCGGGAACGGACCGTCTTCGTCTCCGGGATCGGCTGCTCGTCGCGCTTCCCGTACTACATGAACACGTACGGCATGCACTCGATCCACGGGCGCGCCCCGGCGATCGCGACGGGCCTGTCGGTGTCCCGGCCGGACCTGTCGGTCTGGGTGGTCACCGGCGACGGTGACGCCCTCTCCATCGGCGGCAACCACCTGATCCACGCGTTGCGGCGCAACGTCAACCTCAAGATCCTGCTGTTCAACAACCGGATCTACGGCCTGACCAAGGGTCAGTACTCGCCCACCTCCGAGGTCGGCAAGGTCACCAAGTCGACCCCGGCCGGCTCGGCGGACGCTCCGTTCAACCCGCTCTCGCTCGCCCTCGGCGCCGAGGCGAGCTTCGTCGGCCGGACCATCGACTCCGACCGCAAGCACCTGCAGTCGGTGCTGCGCGCCGCCGCCCAACACGAGGGCTCGGCGTTCGTGGAGATCTACCAAAACTGCAACATCTTCAACGACGGGGCGTTCGAGCAGCTCAAGGACCCGTCCACCCGGGACGACTACCTGATCCGCCTGGAGCACGGCCAGCCGATCACCTTCGGGGCGGACGGGCGGTTCTGCGTGGTGCACCCGCCCGGCGGCTTCGGCCTGGAGGTCCGGGAGACCAGCACGGTCCGGCCGGAGGAGATCGTCGTGCACGACGCGACGGTGGCCGACCCCGCGTACGCGTTCGCGCTGTCCCGGCTGCCCGGCCTGGACCTGCGCAACACCCCGATCGGGGTGTTCCGCTCGGTGGACCGGCCGTCGTACGACAGCGTGGTGCAGAGCCAGCTCGCCGCCGCGAAGGCGACGGTCACCGAGACCCCGGAGCAGCAGCTCGCCGGCCTGCTGGGCAGCGGCGACACCTGGACGATCATCTGATCCGTACGCACTGACGAGAGCGGCCGTCCCCGGACACGGGGACGGCCGCTCTCGTCGTACCGGCTGTTCAGCGCTGGGCGGAGGCCGGCGTCCAGAGGTTGTCGATCTCCTTCTCGGCCGCCGCGAGGCTCGCCTCGTGCAGCGGGATCAGCTCGGCCATCGCCGGCACCGAGGGTGCCAGGGTCAGCTCGGCGCTGATGAAGCGCGGCTGCATGCCGGTCATCGACAGGCCGTGCGGCAGCCACGGCTCGGCGTGGTCCCAGCCGTAGCGCGGGGTGCCCTCGCCGTAGCCGCCACCCCGGGTGGCCAGTACGACGAACTCGCGGCCGCCGAGCAGGCCCTCCTGCGTCGTCGGGTCGTACGCCAGCCCGGGGACGATCAGGTGGTCGACCCAGGACTTGACGCTGCTGGGCGCGCCGAAGTTGTAGAGCGGCAGCCCGAGCAGCACCACGTCGGCCTGCTTCACCTCGTCGACCAGACGCTCGCTGAGCTCCCAGGACTCGCGCTGCGCCGGCGTGTGCTGGTCCGGGGGTGTCATCCGGGCCAGTCCGCCGTCCGCGTCCAGGTGCGGCAGCGGTTCGGCACCCAGGTCACGGTAGGTGACCGTGCCGTCCGGGTGGGCCGCACGCCAGGTGGCGACGGCGCGGGCGGTGAGCCGCCGGCTGACCGACCAGTCGCCGCGGATGCTCGAGTCGATATGCAGCAAGTTCATTATTCCTCCTCCAGGAATCGTCTGTGAAGCACCAACTATTTATAGCAGGCAGATGTTCCGTGGGCTCGGTAGACTGGGTCACATGTCCGCCCCGCCCCTGGAGCCCTCGGAGCACCGCTCCGGGGCACTGCTGGACCACCTGGCCCGGCGGATGCGACTACGGGCGGAGTCGGTACTGGCGCCGCTGGGCCTGCGACCTCGACACCTGGTCGCGCTCACGGTGCTGCGCGCCGGCGGTGGCACCAGCCAGCAGGCGCTCGCCACCACCCTGGAGATGGACAGCACCAACATCGTCGGGCTGCTCAACGACCTGGAAGCGAAGCAGCTGATCGAGCGCCGCCGGTCGCCGCAGGACCGCCGACGGCACGTCGTCGAACTCACCGACGATGGGGCGAAAAGCCTCAAAGAGGCCGAATGTGCCCTCGCGAGCGCCGAGGACGAGGTGCTGGGGGCGTTGGGGCCAGCCGAGCGGGAGACGCTCTACGAGCTGCTCCGGCGGGCCGCCACCACGCAGGTCACCTGCACCGAGACGATCTGCGGCACGGACACCGACATCGACGCCTGCTGACGCCGCCGCGTCCGGCGTGATCTCAGGCGGTCGCGGTGGACTGCGGGCGGTCGTCGCGTACGTGCACCAGCATGTCGCCGGTCTCGATCACCGCACCCGCCCGGTCGGCCAGGGTGACCACCTTGCCCCGACGCACCAGGGCGATCACCAGCGAGTCCAGTTCGCGCGGCGAGCGACCCACCTCGTCCCGCTCCGCCGAGCGCATCGCCAACGCCATCCCCTGCCCGGGGGTCAGCAGGTCCTCCACCACGTCGATGAGCGGCGGCGCCGACGTCGACAGGCCGAGCAGTCGACCGGCGGTGGCCGAGGAGACGATCACGTGGTGCGCGCCGCTCTGCTTGAGCAGCGGAGCGTTCTCCGCCTCCCGGGCCGCCGCGATGATCCTGACCTGCCCGGCCGTGAGCTGCCGGACGGTCAGCGCCACCAGCACCGAGGCATCGTCACTGTCGGTCGCGATGATCACTGCCTTCGCGTTCTTGACATGCGCCTCGTTCAACACCGACGACCGGGTCGCCGAACCCTCGATCGCCACCAGCCCGGCGGAGGTGGCCTGCCGCAGGGCGGCGGCGCTGCGCTCGACCACCACGATGCGGGAGCGGTCCAGACCGTTCTCCATCAGCGCGGAGACCGCGCTGCGACCCTTGGTGCCGTAGCCACAGACGATGACGTGGTCCTTCACGGTTCTCCTCCACCGCGACAGGCGACGGCCGGTCCGGTACTGCTCGGTCAGAACTTCCAGAGTGGTGCCGACCAGGATGATCAGGAAGAGCACCCGGGCCGGCGTGACGAAGAGGACGTTGACCATCCGGGCCGACTGGGAGGCCGGCGTGATGTCGCCGTAACCGGTCGTGGAGAGCGACACGACCGCGTAGTAGAAGCAGTCGAGCAGGGTCAGGCCGTCCTCGTTGACGTCGCGGTAGCCGTCCCGGCCCAGATAGACCGCGGCGACCACGGCGAACACCAGGCCCAGGGCGGCGGCCAGCCGCAGGCTCAGCGCGCTGAGCGGGCCACGGCGCTGCGCGGGAAAATGGATCACCGTCGAACCTGCCCCGCCACCGTCGCCTGCACGCCCACAACATAGCGGGTACGCCGTGCACCGCACGCCGGGGTTGCGCACAGGACAACGATCGGCCAGCTTCGGGCGGCGGTACGGGTCGGCCAGGGTGCCGATGAACGGGCATGATGGGGGTGTCCGCCAGACGACCGCGAGAGTGAGGCCCGCATGTCGTTGCTGCGACGAGTGATCGGCGGAGTGTTGCGTCGGCTGCGCCAGAGCCAGGGCCGCACGCTGCGTGAGGTGGCCTCGGCCGCCGGCGTCTCGGTCCCCTACCTCTCCGAGGTGGAGCGGGGGCGCAAGGAAGCCTCCTCGGAGGTGCTCGCGGCGATCTGCCGCGCCCTCGGCATCCGCCTCTCCGATCTCCTCGAAGAGGCCCGCGACGACCTGCGCCGGGTCGAGCCCCGCATCCCGAGCGCGCCACGGGCCACGCTGACCCGCCTCGAACGGGTGGAGGTGGCCCGCCGCGTCGCCGGTCAGCACACCCTGCGCACGGGCCGACCGATCCTGGACCGGGGGCCGGGGGCTGCCGGGCCGACCCTGCGCGTCGGCGCGACGGCCTCCGCTGGCGGCTCGCGCCGCGGTCCGCGTACCGCCGCCCTGCTGGGCTGCGTGCGGTCCCGGGCGGGCGCGCGGCGGTTGACCGCCGCGTAGGCCGCGCCGGTTCTGCCGTCGGCGAATCTGCCGGCGGCAGATTCGCTGGGCCGGCGACGGCCGTCGCACGCACGCTGGAGGGGCCGGTCCACCGGGCGGTCCCGCCGCCCGCCGGCACGGCGGAAGGCGACGACACATGATCGGGTACGGCGTACGGATGGTGGACGGCGCGCAGCCGACCTTCGGTGACCAGGTGTTCGAGCGGCTGTTGCGGGAGCGGATCGTCTTCCTCGGCACGGAGGTGACCGAGGAGTCGGCCAACCAGATCTGCGCGCAGATTCTGCTGCTCGCCGCCGAGGACGCCGAACGCGACATCTACCTCTACATCAACTCGCCGGGCGGGTCGGTGAGCGCCGGGATGGCCGTCTACGACACGATGCGCTACGTCCGCAATGACGTGGCCACGCTGGCGCTCGGATTCGCCGGCTCGATGGGGCAGTTCCTGCTCTGCGCGGGCGCGGCCGGTAAGCGGTACGCACTGCCGCACTCGCGGATCATGATGCACCAGCCGTCCGGCGGGATGGGCGGCACCGCCTCGGACATCACCATCCAGGCCGAGAACATGCTGCATGTGAAGCGGACCATGCAGGAGCTGATCGCCCAGCACAGTGGACGGACGCTGGACGAGATCCAGCGCGACTGGGACCGGGACCGCTGGTTCACCGCCGAGCAGGCCCGGGAGTACGGCCTCATCGACCAGGTGCTCACCCGAGCCGAGCAGCTGCCGGGGGTCTGACCCCCCGCGTGTCGCCCGTCGCCGTTAGGGTCGCGTCTATGCGTCGACTGATCCCTGTCCTCTCGATCGCCCTCGCCGTCCTCATAGCTGGCTGCGGCACCACCTCCGGCGACACCGCCGCGAACGCGCCCACCCCCACACCGTCCAAGCTCGACCCGGTCGCCACGATCCAGCAGGCCATGAACCGCAGCCTCGCCGGAACGGTCACCATGGACGCCTCGGTCAAGGCGGGCCCCAACGCGATCACCATGAGCGGCAAGATGGACCCCGCCGCCAAGACCCTCCAGGTCACCGGCAAGGCACCCGAACCGATGGAGGCTCGGCTGATCGGCGACACCGCCTACCTCAAGATGGAATCGCTCGACGGCGGGAAGCCGTGGACGACGCTCGACCTCACCAAGCTCAAGCCGGGCAGCTCCCTGCGCCAGTCCTTCGACCTGACCTCACAGACCGGCCTCGTCGGCGGCATCGTGTCCGCTCAGGAGACGGGCGGCGGCCGCTACACCGGCACCGCCGACCTGGAGAAGGCGGCCGCCGCCGCCACCGGCAGCACCGGAATGCGCGAGGGCATCGAGTCGTCCGCGAAGCTCGCCAAGGACCCGAAGTCGATCCCGTTCGAGGCCACGGTCGACGCCGACGGTCGACTCACCGCGCTCTCCTACACGATCGCCACGAAGAGCCTCGGTGATCTCGTCACCGACATGCGGATGAGCGGCTTCGGTGAGCCGGTCACGGTCACCGCCCCGCCCGCCAAGGACACCGAGCCGGCCTCGGAAGAGATGTACAAGTACTTCTGACGTACGAGCTGGCGCGTTACGCCGTCAAGATCCGCGCACCTGCGGGGCACGTGCGCGGATCTTGACGTAGCCACTCTCCGGCTGTGCTCCAGGTCACACGGATGTCGGTAACATCCCGACGCTCCGGCTCGTCCCTGAGGCAGACAACCACAGGGAGAGCCCAGTTTCGTCGCCTACGTCACGGTCACCATCCTCGCCTCGGTCTTCACCGGCATCGCCGCCGTCACCTACCTGATCGGCCACGCCTATCCGAAGGCGCAGGCGGACATGAAACGCGTGCCCCGGTCGTGGCTACCGTTCCTGGGCATGGCGCTGGCCGCGGGATCTCTCGGGCTGCTGGCCGGATTCGCCGTGCCACTGCTGGGGACACTCGCCGCCGCCGGCCTGGTGCTGTACTTCATCGGCGCGCTCATCGCGCACCTGCGAGTGGGCTCCCGCCACCTCGTGGGCTGGGCCGTCTTCTTCGTCACGGTGGTGACCACGCTGACCGTGAACCTGACCTACCACTGGTGATCCACGGGTGGTCATACGAGGTGCCCCCGGCAGGATTCGAACCTGCGACACACGGTTTAGGAAACCGATGCTCTATCCCCTGAGCTACGAGGGCGCGAGTGGCCAGTGTAACGACATGGAGGTTCACCGGGGGTGGCAGGGAGTGACCCACGTTCACCCACGTCACCCGGACCCCTGTTTTCCCAGCCCAGGAGCACACCCGGAGCACACAAACCCCGGTTTGCGACCGGGAGGTCGGCTGCGGTGACCCGCGTTGGCACCGGTTCACCCCGGTTGGCATCCGCTGGAGAGCACACACCGCGCACATCATCGAAGATCATGTGGGGCTGCCCGCTCCTCCCGGATCGGTGCCGCCTCCCACGGGGATTCCGGCCAGGTCGCGATCAGCCAGGCGGTGGCTGGTCGTCGTGTCGCAGGTTAGGTTCGTTCGGTCGAGGAAGACGACGTCGACCTCCCGCACGCCGCCCAACCCATCCAGATCCGTCGCCGCAGACGCCGCCTCGACCAGCCGAACGCTTCACAACTGAGACCGTCTACGCCATCACCAACCTGCTCGTGCACCAGGCGCAACCGGCATCACGCCCGCGACAGCACCCGCCCCGGGCACTACTCGGCATCACCTGCCGACTTTGCTGGGGCCCTGCCGCCGGGCCGGGCACACGAAACCCGGTTTGCGACCGACAGTCGGCCGCGGTGACCCGCGTCGCCTCCGATATCGCCCAAAAAAGCCAATCCACGGATTCCGGCTTAGACGCGGCCTAGACGCGTTAGCCGCATCTGACGAATTTGACCGCGTAACCCGCGTCTGGGTCGTCCTCGTATCCGAACAAGCTGGGCTCACCCTGACCGTCGCGCCGGGCCATCAACTCACCGGAAATCGGCTTACGAGACAGACCTAGCGCCACAAATTCCAAGCGCAGGCGAGGAGACGCTAAAGGACCACTCCACGTCCAAGTACCGCGGCCGGAAGCAGGGAATTCACCGCCATAGTCTCGCTTGAGTACAGACTCTTCCGTGTACTCGTCGTCATCCTGCAATACGGCGAGGAATTCATGAGAGAGATCGGACGACCTGAACTCACCTAAAACATCAAGGTTCAATTGATCTCGTTGAGCAGAACACCATTCGCCCAGAAAATCCTCAGCTCTCACCGGCGACGGTTGCGGCGAGCCGCAGGCACCAAACAAGGTGCCGACGGCTACCGCCATCACCGACATGAGCAAGGCATTAACCTTTTGGCAAGCCACGTCAAATCTCACGTTCCGAGATCGCCGCCCACGTACGCGGCCACTGGGGAATCGAGAACAAGGTCCACTGGATCCGCGACGTCCTCCTCGGCGAAGACACCCACCACGCCTACCTCGGCAACGTCGCCCACACCATGGCAGCCCTACGCAACCTCACCCTCGCCCTGATCCGCCTCGCCGGCCACACCCGAATTAAACAGATCATGGAACGACACCACGCCGACAAAATGCTCATCCCGGCGCTACTCAACGCAGCCACTCAGTGACCAACCGACTTTGCTTTGGCTCTGAGACCCCCCTTCTGACTCCCGGCACTAACCAGCCTTACCATCGACAGCAGGCACCAGACCTATTCAATCAAGACCTGGCGCCAAGCGTCCTGCGACGCCGCTTCGTCAACATAGCCTCGTCGGCTGCTGCGCAAAGGTGCCCCGACACCTCACGACGGCAGCCAGCACCGGTCAGGCGGAAAACTGCGCGAAGGAATATCGCAGGATCGAGTGGGGCCGACCAAGATCGGTCGACCCTCGCCTCCACCTTGAGCCAGCCTTTCGACCACTAGCCGTTGTCGCGAACGAACATCACCACAAAAATCGCAAAGATGCCCCTACTCATTACCCAACGCCGGGTACGCCTGCCCAGCCTCCTGCGCTTTGCAATGACCCAAGCCAAAAGAATCCCGAGGGGCCACCCGAGCACAACCGTCCAGAGATTACTCTTACCAAGGACGACCATAAACGGGAATATAAGCGAGGAGGCGATGCCAACAAAGGCAATAGACCAATTAATTACAGTCGAAAATCGACCCACATCGCCTACCTGTCCATCATCAACCGGTCTGGTAATAGCTGTTATCCTCCTCCCAGTCCGTCACAACTGTGTATGGGTGCGTGAAACCTTCGAAGAGCCACTTCTCGCGCATCTGCTGCTCTGCGCCAACGGATCGATACTGCCAGCGACCACCCTCGCGGCCGCCCACCCAGCGTTTCTCAATCTTCTCGCGTGTCCGGTACTGGAACCACCGCTCCTTAATCACACCAAGCACGGCCCCAACTGCGGCACAGCCCCCACAGCCTGCAAGGCCGCCCAAAGCAACTCCTGCAGCCCATTTGGACAAGCCGAGATCGTTCCAGAAGGCGGGAGTCCACTCGGAGGTCTGCCACGTACCGTCGTGCGAGAACGTCCATCCATCGCATTTCGGCTTATTGTTCTCGCACCACGGGTCGTAATCACCCCGGTCGGGGACAGCAGGTCCGGGTTCAGGTCGCGGACGTTCGGGCTTAGGCTTTGCGGAATCGGCTCGACACGGCTTCCAGCTGGGGCATCCTTGGTGGCCCTTCGTGTAGAAGGCGGGCGCATTGATGCCCTCGGTCCGCTTCCGCGAGCGTGTAGTGCTCTTTCCGCTAGCCCGACCCCATTCCACATTGGTGGTACTACCACACCCATCAGGGCAACCCGTGCTCGGACTGTAGCCGTAGCAGTCGAAGTGCATGCAGTCCTCGGGAATGAGGCCGGTGGGGTCGCTGGACGTCACTGGGGTGTTGTTGGTGTAGGAGTAGCCGTTCCACTGTTGTGGCTGGGCCGCGTCTTGGAGCGGGTCGATGGAGATGAACCGCCCCAGCATCGGATCGTAGGAGCGGGCGCCGACGGTAGTGAGCCCGGTCGGGCTCATCGGTTTGTTCAGAAAGCCGTGGTTGTCCGGCGTAGCGACGCTGGCGCCTCGTGGTGCGCCGTAAGGGGTGTACTGCCGCCAGGTCGGGTTCTGGGCCGTGCTGTCGAGGTAGAGGGTTGGCGTCCCCTGGTGGTCGGCGATGGCGAAGGTGTAGGCCGTGCCGGTGCCGGTGCGGATGCAGCTACCGCCGCCCGGGAGTGCGTAGTAGCGGTTGCCGGTGACGACACTGGTGGCGGTGTTGAGGGTGAGTTGCTGCCCGGGCAGGTAGAGGGTGTTGTTGCCGGGTTCCTTCTGTAGCAGCAGGGTGCCGTCTGCGTCGTAGATGAAGGTGTTGTCGCCGCTGGTGCCGCCGGTGACTTCGGTGAGTTTGCCGGCGTCGTCCCAGGTGAGGGTTTGGTTTCCTTGGGCGGCATTGCGTCCGGTGGTGTTGCCGGCGTTGTCGTAGGCGTAGGACGTGGTGCCGGTCGAGCCGCCGGTCGTGGTGGTGGAGGTCAGGGTGTGGGGTTGGTTTTGCCCGTTGCCGTCGTAGACGTAGCTGGTGGTGGTGTCGCTGCCGCCGGAGGTCAGGTTGTGTGCGACCTGCTTGGTTCGGTTGCCGATGAGGTCGATCTGCCAGCTGGTCCAGTAGGCGCTACCGGCGCCGATGGTGTTGCCGACCATGGACTTGTTGGCATCGGTGGGCGCGGTGGCGCAGGCGTCGGTGGCGGTCCAGGCTTCGGTGAGTCGGGCGAGGCCGTCGTATCCGTAGCACTGGGTTTCGGCCGGGGTGACGGCGCCGTAGCGCTTGCTGATCTTTTGGGTGATGTTGCCTGCGGGGTCGTACTCGTATTCCTGCGTGTCCACGGTTGCTGGTGTTGCGGTGGATCGGGTGATGGTTTGGTTCTTCAGTCGACTGTTGTGGGTGTCGTAGATGTTGGTGACGTTGGCGAAGCTGGTGGACGAGCCGATTTGTTGCTGGGTCACCCGGCCCCAGGCGTCGTAGCTGACGTTTTGGGTGTATCCGGCGAGGCCGCCGATCCTGTTGGGGAGGTCGAACGCGCCGGTGGTGCCGTGCACCACGGTTTCGTAGGGGAGGCTGCCCTTCGATGGGTACGTGTCGGTCAGGGGTAGGCCCAGTACGGAGGTGTAGCTGTGTCCGAAGACGTACGATCCGGCGAGTGCGCCTTCGCTGGCGGGGATGGTGATGGTGACGCCGAGGCTGTTGCCGAAGACGTCGAATCCCTTTTGTTGGGTGGTGTAGGCCTGGCCGTCGCGGTAGGCGATGGTGGTGGTCAACTGGCCGATCGGGTTGGTGACGCCGGAGACGGTGTTGCTGTTGTCGTAGATCCACGCGGCGCGTTGGTTCGCCGCCGACTGGGTCTCGACGGAGGCGGCGTACTCCCCAGTCTTACGGTTCAGCGCGTCGTAGGTGTAGGACAGCGTCTTGCCTCGCCCGTCGGTGGACTGGGTGAGGTTGCCGTTGGCGTCGTAGCGCATGGTGCTGTCGCCCGCGTCGGGGTCGGACTTGGCGACGACCTGTCCGAGCAGGTTGTAGGTGGAGGTCCAGACGTTGCTCGTGGCGCCGGGGGTGGCTTGGCTTCCCGCGTCGGTGAGGGTGGCTTGGTTGCCGTGGCTGTCGTAGCCGTACTTGCTCACGGCGGCCGTGCCGCCGGTGACGGTGAAGGCGCCGCTGAAGGTGTCCGCTGGCGTGGTCAGCGTGGGCGTGCTGCTGTATTCGTGCAGTTCGCTCTTGCGGCCCAGCGGGTCAGTCACCGTGGCGGTCACGACGCCGCCCTGGGGTGGGATCACGGTGGTGCGGTCACCGCCGTGGGCGGTGGTGGTCGTCGAGACGGTCACGCCGTTCTTCGCGGCGACGACGATGACCGGCCGGCCGAGCCCGTCGTAGGTGGTGAAGGTCTGGTTCGGTACCTGCTTGCCCAGGTCCCTGGCTGACACCGGGGTGGTGACCTGTGGCAGGTTGGCGTCGTCCCACCAGCCGTTGTTCGAGGCGCGGACCCAGCCGTGGGTGTCGTAGAACGTGTCGGTGACCATTCGTCCGCCTTGCGCGGTCGGGGTCATCGTTTGGGTTTGGCGGCTGCGCAGCAGGGCGTCGTAGATCGTGACCGAGCGCGTGTACTGCTCGGAGTTGTTCATCGTCTGGCTGAGCACGGCGGTCACACCGGTCTTGGACACGGTGTAGCTGAACTTGTGGTTGGCCGTTTTGCTGGTGGGCCGGGAGTTCAGCCACACCGCGGTGTTTCGGCCTACCGCGTCGTACTGCTGCCGGGTCGTGACCTGGTTGGCGTCCGTGCTGGTCAGCACGCTTCCCCGGCGTGGGTTGACGGTGGTGGACACCGACTGGTTCAACGCGTTCGTCGTCGACGTTCCGACGACGAGATTCGCCGCGTTCATGGTGAAGCCGCTCGCGGTCTTGTTGCCCCTGCCGTCGTAGCTGTCGGCGACTCGACCGAAGGAGTCGTAGGTCGACCTGCTGGCGGTCTGCCACTGGTAGGTGCTGGAGGTCCAGTCCGCCGCGAGTTGGGTCATGGTGGGGTTGCCCTTGGTGGGCGCGGTGGGCTGGGGGAAGGTGGTGGAGAAATCGGTGTCGTCGTAGAAGGTACGTTGCGCCTTCACCACCTGGGCCGGTCGGTTGACCGTTGTCGGGGCGGACAGGGTGTTGACGCTTCCGGGCTCACTGGCCGGGCTGCCCTGCTGGAAACCCGCGCAGGCGACGGCGACGGTTTCGGTTTCGGCGACCAAGCCGACCAGGTTCTTACCGGTGTTGACCGGCGCGTAGGTGTAGGTGCTGCACTGGTCGTAGGCCGGGTCGGCGGGCACGGTGTAGGTGTAGCTGTGCTTCAGCTCGCCGAGAGTCGCACTGGTGATGTTCGCGTCGTAGCTGCTGTCGGTGGCGGTGTACCGCCAGGTTGTCGACGTCCCGCTGGTGATCGCCTGCCGGCTGTAGGTCTTGATCGGCTGTACCCATTGGGCGGTCAGGGCAGCCAGGCCCGTCCGGCTACGGGTGGCGGTCGCCCCGGACACCCAGTACGAGGTGATCGTCGACGATTCGACCCGCCCGTTCTCGCCGAGATATCGAGTTGATTCGAGTTCCTTGCCGGCGAGTTCGTCGATGTCCTCGTGACTACCGCCGGCGGAGTCGGTCAGGGTGACCGTCGTGGTGGTGTTGTTCTTGGACATGCCCCGGTAGTAGGCGACGTCGGCCTGGGTGCGTCGGTCGTTGACGCCATCGCCGGTGAACGTCCGCACCTTGGCGTAGCCGCGGAACTGACCGTAGGTGCGGTACTTGGCCTTAACGACCTCGTTCTCATCGACGTGCCACGCCGCGCCGCCCAGATACTGGTAACTGGTCGACAAGGCGGCGGCGCCGCCGGTCGGGTCGGTGGAGGTCACCCGGGTGACGGCGTACTTGTGGAACCAGTCCTTCTTTGGCTCCGCCACGCCATCCGGAGTCCAGTAAGCCGGGTAGCACGACCTCGTGTTGTTGGCCGGATCGGTCGTGACCGGGGCCGCGCAGGGCACGGGCAGCTCGTAGCTGGGATTGATCACCGAGCCAGTCTCCGTGGTGATGGTGGCGATACGTCGCCGGTAGAACGCTGACAACCCACCGGCGACGTCGACTCTGTTGGCCAGCTTGATGTCTGTGAAGGACACCGATGGCAAGGTGATCGCATCGGCCGACCCGCCGGCGCTGAGGTCGTGCCCGGTACGGGTGATCGAGCCCAGCCACAGCGTCGGGGAGGTGGCATCGCCCGTGGCGGGCATGGTCTGGGTCAGCGCATAAGAGTCGACCTTCTCGTACCTCGACGTCGTCGTGTCGTACTGCTGCGTCTCGATGGACGTCAGGCGAACGGTGGAGAAGAACGACGGACTCCAGTCGTCGCAGTCGACGCCGGAGTCACAGACCAGGTCGTACGGTACGTCCGGCCAGTTCGCCTTCGTGGAGGCGTTCAACGGCTTACACGTCCCGGACACGCACCGGGCGTCGGAGTTGAACACGACCCGGTTCGGCACGGTGCCGTAGGCGCCGCCCGCGGTAAAGCCGTAGTCGACGCGCGCGAGGTGGCTGTCGCGGATGTACGACACGTCGCTGGCACCCATGTTGCGGCCGTAGAAGTTGGTGTCCTGGTCGTAGTAGTAGGCCATCGCGTTGCCGTGCACGTCGGTGACGTAGTCGAGATTCCACCGGTAGGCCATCGTGCACACCGACGCGGTGAAGCCCGACGACTGGTAGCAGGGGTCACCGGAATGCGGGGAGTACACGGGCGTGTGATCGACAGAGTTCGTGGCCGTCTTGCCGGAAGTCCAGCCCGGCAACCGGTTGCGTCCGAACTCGTACACGGTGCCGTCGCGCAGCGTCACCCGCCAGTAGTCGGTGTTGTAGGTGCCGGACCCGTTGCCGGAGTTCTCGACGTGGGTGACGACCTCACCGTTGTCCGACTCAGGCTTCCACACCTTCTTGGTCGCATCCCACACCAACGCCGTCGACGACCCGTTCAACGACAGGGTGAGGATCGGCCCGTCGTAGCAGCGGTCGGATGTCTTCACCGGTGACGCCGACCCGCCTGGGTCATCCATGCACGAGGCGAACGTCTGCTCGACATACGAGTGTGGGGTCGACCAGCCGTCACCAACCCACGAGGACTGCGCGTTGGTGGATGCCGTCTGCCCGTCCACGCTGCCCGAGTCGTACGACAGCGCCACCGTCGGCGTCAGGTCCGACGCTGCCGGAGGGACCGTGATCGGATACGAGTAGGTGAAGGACCCGGTGTTCCCCCCGCCGCTCCACGACCCGGACGGCTTCAGGTCCGTCGCCGCGTAGGTGCCCCCGTCGCCGCCGTTGTCGGCCGCGCTCGCCACCACCGCCAGCACCGTGGAACCGCTGGCCTTCTGGACGTCGGTAGCCGCCAGCGGGATCTCCGCAGACACCGATCGCGCCGCGAGATCATTGGTCGCCGCCAGGGGTGTCGCTGTGCGGCACTGCGCCGCCTTCGGTGTCGTCAACGCGCAGGCGGGTAGCCGCACCAGCGTCAACCGTGAGCCGTAGTTGCCGCCGAAGACCTCCGCGAACGCGCCGTAGTCCACGCCGACACGAACCGGGCCAGAACCAGGAGTACCCACCGGACGCACCGACAGCAGCACGCCATCGACCCCGGCGGCCTTGGCCGCGGTCGGCTCGGCGACCTGCACGTCCACGCTCGACGGAGCCGCGTACCGACCGGCGACCGCCACGGGCTGCGCCCAGACGGGCGTGCCCGCCGCACGCGCCTTCACCGGAGCCGCCGACCGATCAGTCGGCGGCGTCAACGCCAGCCGCGCAGAAGACGCCTTCGGCCACGAGGTCCGCGTCGGCGTGTAGGAGTGCTTCGCCCCGTCCGGTGGCTTCACGAACCTCGTCGGTAGCGGCTTGACCCCCTTGACCGACGGTCCGGGCGACGTCGCCGGAGGCTCCGCCGGCTGGTCGTCTCGCGGTTTCGCCGCCGCAGGTGAACCCGACAGCAGACCCGCAATCAACGATGCGCCCACCACCATCGCGACCAGTCGTCTGCGCCGAGTTAGCAAACGCGTACCCCCGTGCCCGACCATCCGAACCCACCCCTGCGACATAGAAGAAAGGCCACGCAGAGTGTCTGATCGCACACGCTCGCGGCGCGGAATAATCTTTCACGTCCTACGACCCGGATGGTCACGGGCAAGTAACGATTGATCATGTTTGGGTGAGCAAAGCGCTCCAGTTGCTTCGAAAGGGACAGGTCCGCGTGAGGTGAACGTTCCTCGAAGGCGGTACGCGGTGCTTCACTGTGGCCGCGTCGGACGCGGACCTCGCGCTCCGGACAACAGCCATGGGGGAGGCACCTCTTCATGCCCGGGAAACGGCATACCTACGGGGCGAGAAGCCACAGGATGGTCACCGCCGCAGGCGTGGCCGCCAGCGTTCTCGCCGCCAGCACCATCATGACCTTGACCGCCACACCCGTAGCCGCCTCGGCCTCCACCTCGGCGAAACCTGCGGCGAGGACGGGCGCGTCACTCGGCGTCGACCAGGCCATGGCGCAGGCCAAACGAACCGGTAAGCCGGTCGAGGCAACCGCCGCAGGCTCACCCACCACGACGGTCACCGCCAACCCCGACGGCGTGGTCGAGTTGACCCAGAGCGCCGTGCCGACCCGTACACGGGTTGCCGGCCAGTGGAAGAACCTCGACCCAACGCTGGTTCGGCACCCCGACGGCAGCATCACTGCGGCCGTCACGACAACACCGGTCCGCGTGTCTGCCGGCGGAGCCGGGCCCTTCGCTGAGATGACCAGCGGCGACCGACACTTCGCCATGGCCGTCGCTCCGGCGCTGCCGGCACCGATCCTTTCCGGCCCGACCGCGACGTACACCGAGGTGTTTCCCGGCGTGGACCTCGTCATTCGGGTCACGGGCGAGGGCTCCTTCTCCCACGTCTTCGTCGTCAAGAACTCCGCCGCAGCGGCCAACCCCCAGCTCGCCAGCATCGAGCTGACCACCACCACCACGGGCGTCACCCTCACCTCGGACGAGGTCGGAAATATCACGGGCCGGGACCGGGCGAACCAGCCCGTGCTCACCGCACCAGCGCCAGCCATGTGGGACTCCACCGGCACCGCCCCGGCCGCTCGTGCACCCGTTTCCACTGTTGTCGCCCCGGGTCCGGGTGCCCAGACCGCCGCGGTAGACGTGGCGATCACGCCCGGGAAGTTGAACCTGACCCCGAACAACAAATTGCTGGCCGACCCGAAGACGGTCTACCCGGTCTACATCGACCCAACATTCAATTGGACGCCAGTTGGACAGAGCATGTCCGGCTGGGCGACGATTTCCTATCAGCACCAGTCGAGCAATTACTGGAAGAACACTCCCGACCCTGATGGGCATATGCAGGTCGGCAACACCGGCAGCCAACGCCGCAACACGCTGATCAACTTCCCCGTGCCCTACGGGACGTTGAAGGGTGCGGAAATCCTCGACGCACAATTTAAGATCACGAATACGTGGTCGTGGAGTTGCACCGCCAAGACCGTCAACATCTACGGCCCCAGCACGACATTGGCCCAGTCCAACGCCACCTGGGGTTACTGGGAAGGCGTCAGCAAGGGCAGTGCAATCGCCTCGAAGAGCTTTGCCTACGGCTACAGTGGCTGCCCCGCCGACGGTGTCTCCTTCGACATCAGCGGCCAAATCAGAACCGACGTCGCCAACCAAAAGGCGGTCCGCACGTTGTGGATGGTGGCTGGGAACGAAGCCACCGACATCGAGAGCTGGAAAAAGTTCCTCGCGACCAGCCCTACCCTCACCATCCGCTACAACCACACGCCCAACACCCCGACCGGGATGAAGACTGCTCCCACCACGGCATGCGCGGCTGCCACCCCCACGGTCGTCGGTGATACAGAGGTCACGCTCTACGCCCCGGTGTCCGACCCCAACGGTGGCACGCTCGGCGTGAGCTTCAAGCTGTGGAAAGACAGCGACCCCGCCCAGAAAGCCATTGTCACCAGCGACCCGAACCTGCTCACCTACCCGTCGGGCAGCACTGCGGTCCGCATCGCTCCTCTGGACAAACTCAGGGAGAATTCACAGGACGCCGCCGGCAAGCCAGTGGTCACGACCTTCGCCTGGGCAGTGCAGGTCACCGACTTCCGCAGGCCCAGCGCCTGGTCGGCGACATGCCGGTTCACCTTCGACGCCACACGTGCGGCACCGCCGACGGTGATCCCGCCGGAAACGAGCAAGGTAGGCGAGGCCGCCACATTCCAGGTCAAGGCTCCCGCGACCGGCACCACACCAACCAGCTACGTATACCAGCTCAACGAGATGCCCCCACTCACCAGGCAAGCCGACGCCAACGGCGACGCCACCATCACCATCACCCCGACCCGCTTCACCAACACTCTGAGCGTCACCAGCGTCACCGCGAACGGAACGAACTTCGGCGACACCACACCCTTGATATTCAACTCTGTGCGGCCGACCATGCGCGCGGTTGACGCAGACCTCACCGGCGACGGCAGACCAGACCTCGTCACAGTCGGCTCCGTCAACAACCTCAAGCCAGGCATCTGGCTCGCCGAGAACAATGGCACCACCGGTGTCAATCCGCGGATCACCAACATCGGCACCCGCGGCAACGGCTTCAGCGGCACCAACTCACCCGCCGAGTTCGACGGAGCGCAAGTGATCACCGGACGGTTCACCGGAACCGGCCTTCAAGACGTCCTGGCCTACTACCCCACCAACGGCACCGGCAGCGTCACCGCCGGCAACGGCGACGGAACCACACCAACTCCAGTCCTGGACGTCAGCCAGTTCAACCTCCTGACCGACCAGCTAGCGGACGAATACGGGCAGCTACCGATCCAACTCGCCAACGCGGGAGACAGCCGCCGAGGTGCCTTCGAATTTCCCGACCTGATCGGCACCAGCGGCGACCCGTCCACCGGGTATCGACTGACCTACTACCCGAGCCTCGGCGAGATTTCCGCGAGCTTCATGACGCGTTCGACCGGAGCTCTCACCCCCACGGGCGACACCGCCTGGAACAACTGGACGCTGGCCACCACACAAATGAGCACCGGCACCGCGATGTTCCTGTGGAACAAGACGACCGGCGCACTGCACCTGTGGTCCGACCTCACCTTCAGCGAGGAAACCGGACAGCTGACCTACACGCCGCGAATCCTCGCCAACTCCGGCTGGAACACCGGCGCCTCACTCATGCTGCGCAGCGCCGACTTCGACCTCAACGGCACCCCCGACCTCGCGACCATCGGCGCGGGCGCGACAACGACGATGTGGTTGGTGAGCAACCTGCAAGCCAGCAGCGCCACCATCACCGCGCAGCCGCCACAGACCCTCATCACCTCGCAACACACCTGGCAACTCGACGACAACAAGGACGCCCAGGTCACCACCGCCGAAGACGTATCGGGTGGCAAAGCACTCAGCCTCGAGGACCCCGACCAGGCCGCGGACAAGATCCACGCCAGGTGGCGTAGCGACGAACTGTTCAGCCCCGCCCTGTTCCTCAACGTCGATGACACCGGCACGCAGGTTGTCTCTCAAGGCAACAGCGCGCTCTACAACGCCGCGCCGCTGATCGACACCACCAAATCGTTCAGCATCTCGGTGTGGGCCAAGCCGACCGGCGCCGGCGGCGTCATCGCCAGCGAGGACGGCGCCAACGCCTCACGCTTCCTGCTCTGGAACAACGCCAGCGACAACACCTGGCGCTTCGGCCTGGGCAACACCGACAGCAGCTGGTCCTACACCCAAGTCGTGACCCCAGCCGGCACCGCACTCGGCGTCTGGACACACCTCGTCGCCACCTACAACGCCGACACCCGAACCATCTCCCTCTACGTCAACAACCAACTCAAGGGCAGCGCCCAGTTCACCGCCACGCCGACCTGGCCCAGCACCGGCAAATTCGTCGTCGGCCGCTACAAGTATTTGGGCGCGCCCACCGCCTACTACGCCGGCATGCTCAGCAACCTCGAGGTGTGGAACCGGACCCTCACGCCGCAGCAAGCGCAGGCAAGCGCCGCCGCGACCGGACCTTTCACCTCGTTCGGCGCGACGACCTGGACGCCGCCCGGCACCGGCACCCCGCAGACCGACGTCTACACCGCCGACACCAGCGGCAACCTGTGGAAATACCACCGACAGGACAATCAGCTCAATACCGCTCCCAGCCTCGTGTCGACGGGATGGAACCAATTCACCAGCCTCGGCATCGCCGACATGGACCACGACGGATACCAAGACCTCGTCGTTCGCGACAACACCTCCTGCAACCTCCAGGTCTTCCTCGGCACCACGGACGACCTCAGCCCAACGCCCACATTCCTCGGCAGCGGCTGGTGCAGCTACCGCCCATTCGGGGTAGCCGACTGGAACAGAGACGGCTACCACGACGTCATCGCCGCCGACTCCACCGGCCAAATGTGGAACTACCCCGGCGACCTCAAGGGCGGCAAGACGGCCCGGGTAGGACTCGGCGGAGGCTGGACGACCGACTTCAGCCCATTCGGCATCGCCAACGTCGTCGGTGACACCACCCCAGACATCTACACCCGACTCGCGAGCACCAGCATCCTGCGCCTCTACGACGTCCCGGTCACCGGCGTGACGCAGGTAGGAGTCGGCTGGGGCGGCTACACCTCATTCGGACTGACCGACTTCAACCGCGACGGCAAACCCGACGTCATCGCCCGAGAAAACTCCACCGGCAACCTCTGGATGTACCCCGGCGCCGCAGGCGGCCTGCTGGGCACCCGCACACAAATCGCTAGCGGCTGGTGAACCACCGGGCGTGGGCCGGGCACTGCAGTGCCCGGCCCACCCCACGTTCAGCGCAACCAGCGAGAGGCAAGGGCAGCACTAGCACTCCGGCCGCACCTGGTGGAGTCGGTGTCCTCGCTGGTGTTGGGCTGTTTGCCGCGGTACTGGTGTCGTCGTCGCCATCGTGACCGGGTCTGGCCGAATTTTATCGGGCAGGCCGAAGATGGCTTCCTCGGCCGCTCGGGCGAGGGTGGCCTGGGTGGTGGCGGGTAGTCCGAGCCTGTTCCAGTGGAAGATCACGTGCAAGGCGATTACTGCCCGCAGACCACGGGTGAGGGTGCCCCTTTCCCGTTGGCGGTGTAGAGCTGCGCCGGCGTGTGCGAATGCGGTGTGCCAGTCGCCGAAAGTGCGAGGTGCGCCGAGCAGCAGGCTTCGAACGTCTCCGGTGAACCTCTCCCACCTGCGGGCATCGGTCGTGGGTGCCTGGTTGAGGTGTGCGGCGCGGTGCTCGAGGACTTGTGCCCAGACGTCGCCTTGCTCGTTGGGGTCCAGCCCTGCTGCGCGCATCAGGGCGGTGCACAAGATCAGGGAGTGTTCGCGCCGGGTGGTGGGGTGCTGGTGGAGGTAGGTGAGGAGGTGGCGGCTGTCGTGGTGGAACAGCGTGTGGGCGGTGGTCATGGCGTCGTGGCCGCCGAAGGCGTGGGTTTCGGGTTCGTAGGTGTCGCCGGTCCAGGTGACCCCTTCGGCGAGTAGCCGTCGGGCCTGGTCGCCGCTGTCTGGGCTTTCTGTGAGGAGGTAGCGGATGCGCCAGGCGCCTTTGCGGATGAACCACCAGGAGGTGATCAGGCCGGTGGTCTCGGCGGCGGGAAGCACTCGGCGCAGGTGGGCGACGGCCTGTTTCTCGCGCTCCTGGGCGGTCTGGCCGGGGTAGGTGATGTTGACCTGTTGCCAGGGGGTGTGGTCCACGGATGGCTCTTTCAGGTGAGGAGGAGACAGGCGTCCCAGGCGGCGGCGACGGCCGTGACGAGGTCGGCGCCTGCCCTGCCATCGAGCAGCCCTTCGGGCTCGTTGGTGGTGGGGGCGGCCTGCCGGTGGAGATCTTCTACGGCGGCCAGGGGTATCAAGGTGAGGGCATCGGA
The DNA here is from genome assembly GCF_040654415.1 of Micromonospora sp. NPDC050695. NCBI lineage: Bacteria > Bacillati > Actinomycetota > Actinomycetes > Micromonosporales > Micromonosporaceae > Micromonospora > Micromonospora sp. NPDC050695. The sequence goes on along the minus strand of NZ_JBFAHZ010000021.1, from coordinate 21,750 downwards.
AGCGACCCGACGGGCGGTAGCCACCAGTCCGGCGGTGCCATGGCACAGGCTTCGGTCGGTGAGCCGTCGAAGCTGTTCGGGGTCGGTGACGCAGGTGGTGAAGGCGGTCTCGGCGAGGCGCTGCCGAGTGGTGTCGCGCAGGGCTTGTGCGGCGAGTTGCTGGGCGCGGGCTATGCCGGGGGTGCCATAGCACCAGGACGGCCGCAGCGGGGTTCGCTGGGCCGGTGTTGCGCGGTGCAGGTCGGTGAGGGTGATGGTTTGTGGCCACCAGATCGTGCCGTCGGTGTGCTGCTGCCAGGCGTCCAGCCATCGGCTGATGCGGTTGATCGCCGTGGTGTGTCCGGCAACGGTGATGCCGTCGCGGAGGGTGAGGGCGAGCAGTGCCAGTGGGCCGGTGATGCCATGGGCCATGCCGAAGTTCGCGTGACCGCCGACGGGCGGTGGCCGGCGGCGTTCGGGCCCGTTCCAGCACCACCAGCCGGGTAGCTCGCCTCGCGGTTCGGTGAGCCGGACGAGGTAGTCCAGGACCTGGCGGAGCAGGTCGTGATCGTCGAGCCGGCGTAGGACGACGCCGAGGCCGGTCAGTCCGCGGATGAGGTCGTACTCGGCGTAGTGCGGCTGCTGACGTCGGTCGATACGGCGGTGGGCGGCGTCGAGTCGTCGACGGGTCACCGTGGCGGTGCCGTCGGCGGTGGCCGCTCGTGCCTGGGCGAGCCCCGGGTGGTCGGTGGTGGCGAGGACGAAGGCGAGCGCGGGAGCGCCGTAGAAGAGGCTGGCCCCCTCGGCGATGCTCACACCACCGGCGGTGGCGTCGCGCAGTGCCTCGTACGCCGCCGGCCTGTTGCCGGTTTCGAGGTGCAGCAGGGCGATGCCGGCCGCTCCGTCGGCAAGGGACTGTCCCGCGGTCACGACTTGAGCCCGGCGAGGGTGGTGCGGGCGATGGTTCTGGCCAGCCGCAGGCAGTGCTGTTCGGAGGCGGGGTCGACGCCGATCATGCGGGCGTGGTGCAGGTGCAGCAGATCACCCAGCACGTTGTCGGGGTCGAGCCCGTCATCGGCGACTATGGAGCGGTAGGCGGCCAGCGCTGCGGCGCGCCGCTCGTCATGCACTGGGCGTCGGGCATGTTCGAGCTGGGCGGGATCGAGGCGGGGGCCGGTCCGGTGAGGGACGTGGGTCGCGAGCCAGCGCGGGCCGTCGCCGGTGAAGCCTTCGGCGATGGCGATCATCCCGGCGGCGGTGGCGGCTTGTCGGTCTCCGGTGAGCCGGTGCAGGGCGGCGCGGGAGTCTGCGGCGAACACTCTCTCGGCTGTGGCGAGGGTCGCCGCCGCGCCGTGGCGGGTTTCGGGGCGGTACGGATGCAGGCTGTAATCGTGGACGACGGCGTCGTCGTGCAGGTGCTGCACCCAGCGGGCGAGGTGGCGGGTGGTGTCGGCGAACCGGCCGGTGTCCGGAAGCGGGATGCGTAGCCGCAGGTGCGGCTCGGGGTTGGGATACCTCAGGAACCACCAACCGGCTGGGAGGTGGTCGGCGGGTCGGCGGGCGAGGTCGGTCAAGATGTCATCGAGCCGACCGTGTAGGTGTGCCTCGATCCACCGTGACTGCCCTGGCCAGTGCTGAACAGTGGTGGCTGGTCGGGCTGGTCGGGCTGGTTGAGCGGCCGGCGCGGGGTGGGTGAGGGTGAGCAGGAGTTCGGCGGGGCGGCCGTCGATCCAGCCCGCCGGCCCTGGAGCCTCGGTGATCACGGTGCGGGGATGCCGGTCGAGGTGGTCGCGGAGGACCGCCAGGTGGGCGGGGTTGTCCAGGTCAAGGCGTAGGCATATGTCGTCATCGCCTACCAGGACCTGCTCCGGGATGTGCCGTTGGAGGCGGTGTCGTCGCCAGGCGTCACACCACTGCGCCCATGCTGTCCCCTGAGCGGGAAGCGCGGTGTGGTCGATGATCCAGCGGGCGGGGTGCACGATGGTGCGTCCCCGTTGCAGGCGGGGTAGGAACGGCAGGCCGCTGGCGTGGCCCCAGTCGAACCGGCTGCACGGTGCCGTCCACGCGGCCCAGATCTCGGCCAGGAACCGCATCAGCGGCTGCTGCAGCGTAGGCAGCAGGACGCTGTTGAACAACAGCGGCTCGACAGGCTGACCGGTGGTCAGCGATACCAGCCACAACCGGCGGCCGTCGCCGACCACCGCCAAGTCTTCGATCGTGTACGGCGGTGCAGGGTGGAAGTCGCCGACAGGGAGGAGTGGCAACAGCTCGGGCGTCCGGGCTACTGCGGTGAGGCGGGCGTCAAGGGGTGGTCCGGACAGCTGCAGCGTGGCCGCGCCGGGCAGGGCAGTCGGCAGATGCCGGTAAACCTGCTGGAATCCGGCGAGTTCGGAGGGGGTGAGCAGGTGCAGGAACCGGGCCGCGGCGACCCCGGCGTGGCGGGACCCGCTGAGCACCGTCAGGGTGAAGGCGCCGAGGTCCAGGTCGCGCGGAGTGTCGGCGGTGAGGGTGAACCGCAGTTCGCTGTGCGGGATCGGCGGCCGGTCGTCATTCCAGCGGAGCCGGTCGATCAGCTCGTCGTCCAGCACCACCTCGGCGCAGCCGTCGAGTGCGGCCTGCTGCACGAGCTGGCCGAGCAGCCGGTCGCGGGCGGTGAACGACGCTGGGGCGCGGCGAGTGGATCCCCGGTAGCCGGCCGGAAAACCCAGCACGTTCAGCACCTCACGGATGGGAACAACCGCTCCTGGGCCCCATCGCTCGATGAATGCGTTGTGGTACTCGGCCCATCCGGGGGTAGGTGGTGGCGCTATCGCCACGAGCGTGGACGCGGCCCGCTCCGCCTCCTGCAGTACCGGCGGAGGCAGGGTCACCGCGATGTCGGCGCGGAGATCGATAGCGGTCCGGCTGCCCGGTTCCGGAATGACGTAGTGGCGGGCGACGTATGCGGCCGGGTCGGTGGCGGTCATGGGTGGGCGTAGGGCCGATAGCAGCACCCCGGTGTGGACCAGGTCGGCCAGCAGCCGCTCGGCGTCGGCGATGCTGGGGGGCCCGGCGATCGTCGCGGCGAGTGCGGCGAACCTGACTGGGGACCGCGCCGCCTGGATCGCGGCCCGAATCGGGCTGGTCAGGCGGACCTCGACGTCCCACCGCCGATCGGCGGTGGCGTGGGCACAGGGCAGCACCCACCTGTCGCCGCGCCGGTATCCCAGCGAGTTCGTCACCACCGCGACGGTGCGCAGAGTTGCCAGGTCCTGCTCGGCCCGCGCGGTGTGCTCGGCGATGAACTGGCCGTCGGAGCGGGAGACCGCACGATGGGCGTCGTCCAGACGGACCGCCGCGCGAGCGCCGAACTGGACCGGGGCGACACCGGCGAACGTGCCGAACGGAGTCGCACGGGTGGTCCAGCGCAGTAGGTACCGGACCGCTGATTGCACCAGGCGCCGCAGCCGCTGCCGAGGCACCGGCTCCCCGCTCAGCGCGCGTCGAATCTGGTCGGCCAGCTGCGGCGCCGCGCCGGTAACGGCCACCGCGAACCCGGGCAGCGTCCACGTCGTGTCCAGCCACTCGCGCCACTGATCTGGATGACCGTGGGCCATGTCGGGCCAGGGTGGCAGAACGAGATCCTTGGGGTAGGCGGCGATTCTGATCAGCGCCGCACCAGATGCGGGAACCACGAGGCACCACCGAATCGACGGGCCCGGCGCGCGCGACGCCGGGCCCGATCATGGGAGGAACGGAAGGGGTCAGTTGCCGCCGTCGCACCTGGTGGTGCAGGCGTTGGAGCCGGTGTTGCCGGAGCCGCACCCGTCGTCAGTGGCGGTGGCGTAGCCGCCCGCGGTGGGGCCGGCATCCACCAGGCTGACGTCCAGGGCGAACTCCGAGGTGTCGGTGTCGTTCACGTGCGTTCCCTTCTATGCAGGGGTGAAGGTGAGGACGAAGCGGCTGTGCCGCTTGTCCAACACCGTCCCGGCCGGCAGGTCGCCGTCGGGAGTACCAGCGGGCAGGACGTGCAACACCGGTGAAGGGCTGCCCGAATCCAGCCACGCGCGCATCTGTCCGACCATCCGACCGGCCGCCGCCGTGGCGTCAGGCCCATGTGCACAGGCGCCGAGGTCGAACATGTCGTCGTCGTTCCAGCGCAGCGTCGAGCGGTAGCAGAACGCGCCGTTGTTGAGGGCGGCCGGTGTGCCGAAGCGCCACGCCGGGGCGACGACGCCCGCATCGACGGCCTCCTGCTGAGCCGTGAGAACAACGAACTGCTGTACCGCATCGGTGATGCGGGTCGCCAACCACAGGTCGAGGTCAGCCAGGACGGTACGAGGGGGCAGGCTCACCCCGGCCCATGCCTGCGTCTGCGGCTGCGCCAACAGCTCAGCAACAGCGTGACTATCGACCTGCTGATCCTCGTCCAGCCGCAGATGAACCCCGTCAGCGACGTCGACGTACCGCACCTCATGCGCCCCAGCGCCCTGCATCGACACGAACCCGCACAACCGCTGGCTGTGACTGACCAGCCGGTCCCCCGTCCGACGCATCGCCCACGAACGGGTCATCCCGAACGTCCGCAGCGGCACGACCAGCGTCCCGTTCTCGGCGAGCTGCGCGGTCCAGGCCGGTGAGATGTCCCAGGCGCCGACCGTGACGATGATCAAGTCGTATGAACGGCCCGGGTTGACCGGTTGCTCGGCGTCCGCGCACACCACGGCCACGTCGTCGTAACCCGCCGCGGTGAGGCAGGCAGCGGCCCGGCCGGTCACCTCGGGATCAATGTCTATGGTCGTGACGGAGCCCGACGGGCCGACCAGCTCGCGCAGCAGCGCGGCGTTGTATCCGCCGGAACCGATCTCCAGGACGTGCCGACCGGCCAACCCGCCGTCGACGGCGTCGGCTGCCTGACCGAGCATCTCCGCGATGAGCCACGGCGCCGACACCGAACTGACCGCCTCGTCGCCGATCCGCTTGGTCACCACGGCTTGGTCGGCCCGGTACGCCTCCGCTAGCGCGGCATCCGGAGTGAACAAATGACGTGGCACGGACCGTAGTGCCGCCTCCACCTCGGGCCGCATGACCAGCCCTTTCTCCATGTGATCAGCGACGAGCTGATCGACCATCGCGGCATGGAGGTCCTCGCCGCTCGCCGTGTCGACACTCATTCCGGTGCTCTCCCTCTCCATCAGGACCTCCCGATCGGGTGGTCCGCCGTACCGCTCTTCTCGGGCTCAACAGAGCGTCAAGCCGCTGGACTCGCCAAGTCACACGGGTATCTCACGTCGATGTGGTGCCGGTCGAAGGTCGCCTCCTACTGGCGCTCATGGGTGCCCGGGTAAGCGCCCAGATGCCCATAGGCATGATCGTTCGTGCGGCGGGAAGGCCGGGGTGCCGCCGTTTATCAAGATCTCGGCGCGGAGCGGACTCCTCCTGCACTGCAGCCTCCCGTGCTAAGTCGGTGGCGTGTCTGACGAGCAGCCAACGGGACGTCTCCACAATCGCCCGTCGAGTCGGTGGAGTGAATGCCGAGCATGCGGACGAAGCGGCTGTCCGCATGTGCGCCACCGGTGAGCGTCTCTCGTACCTGTGCATCTCGGTGTTCGTGGTTGCGCCGCGCTGAACACCGAGCGACCCTAGGTGCGCGACAGTCACGCTGATCATCGCCATAGTGGTGCGAACAGTCACGAGGAGGCGGTGTTATGGGCCAGACCCCGCGGATGCTCCAGCCGTCCCTGTCCGAGCGCCACTTCTTCGGAGCCGAGCTGCGTCGGCTGCGGGAGCGGACCAACCTCTCCCAGGCGCGACTCGGCGCGATGATCCGCTTCAGCGCCGACCTGGTGCGTCGAATCGAGACAGCGGACCGTTTCCCATCCCGGGAATTCGTCGAGGCCTGCGACAGGGCGTTGCAGGCCGGAGGGGCCTTGACCCGCCTGCTGCCCCTTCTCGAGGAAAGCCGCAACAGCGAGAGCAAGCGGGCAACTTCCCCGAACGGCTCTGGCAACGCAGACCCCCTGCTGCCCACCCAATTGGAGGAGAAACCCGGGGTGACGGGCATGGTCGTCCGTGTGCCCTTCCAGCCCGGCGTTCTCGACCGCGCCGCCCTCGACTGGCTGAACGCTGCGGCGGAACCCCGGCCGCCCGTGGCCGGACGACCCAATTCACCCGACCATGTTGACGAAGAGGATCTTCATGCGGCGGAGACCGCTCTGACGATGTTCCGGCAGTTGGACCACACCCACGGCGCCGGACGAGTCCACGCGCAGGTGCAGCGGTACGTCGAAGGCGAACTGAACCGGCTGTTGGCGAACACTCCCACCTCCGAGACTGTCGGCCGGCACCTCTATACGCTGGCGGCCGGATTCTTCGAGCTCTGCGGGTACCAGGCGGTCGACACTGGCGCCCACGGCCTCGCCCAGCGCCGGTACCTTCGCGCTCTACGTCTGACGGAAGCTGCCGACGACCGCCTGTACGGCAGCTACCTGCTCGCCGTGAACATCGGCCATCTCGCGCTGCACTGCGGGCACCCCGAGCCGGCACGCAGAATGGCGCTCACGGCGGTGAGAGGGAGCGAGACCCGGGCGACGCCCGCTGTGGCAGCCGCACTGCACGCGGTGGTGGCGCGCACGCACGCCCGTCTCGGACGCGAAGGCGACTGCCTGACCCACCTTGACATCGTGGAGACGCAACTAGCCCGCAGCAAGCCCGAGGACGAGCCGGCGTGGATCCGGTACTTCGACGCGGCGTACCTCGCCGACGAGATCGCCCACTGCTTCCACGACCTGGGCCGACCGCAGCACACTCAACGGCACGCGGGCGACGCTCTCGCCGCGCTGAGCCCCACCCATGTCCGGCGACTCGCCATCGACACCGCGCTCATGGCCTCGTCGCTGGCCGCCGCCGGCCGCATCGACGAAGCCTGCGCCACCGCGCGCGAGGCAGTCGACTTCGCGGCACGAACCACCTCGCACCGCTGCCTGCAGCGCATCGTCGAGGTACAGGCTGACCTCGAGTCCTATCGGGGTGAGCCCGAGGTCCGCGAGTTCGGCGAGTACGTGCGTCACCGACTACCGCTGGCGGCTGTGCAACCCGGTTGATCGTTGGCCGCACCCGCCATCACCGAGCGATAGTGAGCCAGCTCCGCCTCCAGCGCCGCGCCTGCTCGACGGGACGACGCCACATAGTGGCCGACATCAGGAAGAAGCAACACCTCGGGCGCCATGCCGAGAGACGTCAACTCGTCGGCGAGGTCGCGGACATCCTCGACCACGGCCACCTCGTCGCCGGTGCCGTGAATGAGCAGCACCGGCCATTGAACCGTGGCGGCACGGACCGGGCCGGCGCCCCCGCGCAGCCGCATCGCGTGCGCCCGCTGGAACCGGGGCACCGTCAGCGCCCACCGCTCAGGATCGACGATTGCCGACACCGCGGTGGCGGCGGCGAACGGGCCTTCCTGTGACACCGCGTGCAACGCGCTGTAGCCGCCGGCGCTGGCACCGCGGATGAACACCTGCCCCGGCACCGCCCGCCCGGTGGACAGCAGGTGCACCGCCACCGCCGCGCAGTCATCGACGTCGTCCAGGCCCCACCGGCCGTACAGCGATTCCCGGAACACGCGGCCGTACCCGGTGCTACCCAGGTAGTCAACATCAACGACGGCGAACCCGCGACTAGTGAAGAACTGCGCCTGCCAATCCAGGCGAAGCAGGCAGGAGGCGGTAGGCCCGGGATGCGCCCGAACGATCACCGGCGCCCGCCAGTCCGCCGCCGAGCCCGTCGGCGGGTACACCAGGGCAAGCACCTTCCGACCGCTGGCCACTCGGACGCGCAGCTCCGTCGGCGTCGAAACGCACGCCCCGTCGAGCGCGGCGTGCTCCGACCTGGCAAGCACCTCCACCTGGTGGGCAGCGTCAGCCAGGTTTACGAGCGAGACCTGCGGGGCTGCGGTCGGTGACGATCCGATCAACGCCACGGTCGTCCCTTGCACGGCGAGGTACGGCTTGATCGACGTGTACGGGAGGTCGACCGGGCGGACAGTGCCATCGGGCTCGACGACGACGAGGCGGTGCCGCGGCCCCTCCTGCACCGCCACGACGATCCGACCGTCGTCGAGGAAGCCATACGACGTGTAACCCAATTCCCACGGCTCCGCGGCGCACTCACCCGCGATCGGCGCCACCGCCTCCGCCTGGAGGCCGTTCCACCGGTAGAGGTTCCACCAGCCATTGCGGTCCGACACGAAGTACAACGCCCCGCCGGGTCCCCACTGCGGCTCCAGCGCGGACTCATCCGGACCGCCGGCGAGCCTTACTGGGTCCTCGACCCCACCGTGCGGTGAGTAGGAGGCGGTCCACACCTCACACGCGTCCCAGGGCATGTCGTGCTCGCTCCAGGCGGTCCAGGCCAACGAGCCCGGACCCGGCCGAGGCGCGCCGAGGAACCCCCGGGACGAGACGAGAGTTCGCATCTGCGGAGCACCGGTGAGCGACACCGCGACGAGCTGGTCACCCTGCTCCGACTCCCGCACAGCCAGCAACTCGCCGTCGCCGATCGTCAGGTCACCGAAGCATCCATGGCTGACCAATTCGAGTTCATCGCCGTGACGACGGCTCCGGTAGAGGCCATCTCCGCCGACGCACCACAACGTCCCCTCGACGACAGCGAACGATCCGCCCCCATACGCGTGCACGCCGCTGGCGACATCGAAGCCCTTCGGACTGACATCATGCTTGCCCTCAACGGACCGCCACCGTGTCACCGTCGTACTCCCGCCGGCGTCGGGGCGAGTCTCCAGCCAGTACAGGCCGTCATCACCGGTACGCAGCTGGTCATAACTCACGGAGGCGCGGACGGCGTCGTCCACCGACACTTCAGCGATCCTGTCGCCCAGCCTCACAGGTCCTCCTCGAACAACTTCCACGCGGGTCGGACGACGGCGGGCTCGTCAACCGGTCGCCGGGACACCGGCGCGGCCACCGCCAGGGCTCGGATTTCCGGGCCGGTGTGTGTGCCCAGACGTCGCCGACTCTACGTCCGAGCTTCTTGTCCCTGCTCCCGGCTCACCCTGCAAACTGCGTCCGCTCGATCGCTCTCCCGGGGGGCAACGTCGATGCGAACAGAAGCTCTCGTCCAGCATCATTCCTGGTCATGCCTTGGGTCTAGGCAGGAGGCCGTAGTGGTCGGCGAAGGAGCGAACAAGGTCTTCGAGTACGGCTCTGCCCTTGGCCGCGGTGCCGTGGGACGGCAGACCAATGACGCCGCTGGTGGTGTAGCCACTCATGCCCCGCGTGAGGAGGTGACGTCGATCGTCCGCTAGGTGGTCTGCATGCTGGAAGCCATCACGCACCACTTCCGGCGCAACGTGCAGAAGCAGCGAAACCTCGAGCTCGCCAGCGTGCATGTCCTGGTGGGCTGTGCTGTGCAGGCCGGCGGCAACTCGAGCGTCGTCCCAGTCGGCCCGAGCGGGGAACAGGGTCATCCTCGGTCCGGCGACGTTGGCTTCCTGAACGATGTTGGCAAGCGCGTAGTTCCCGCCGTGTCCGTTGATCACAGCGAGCCGGTCGATGCCCGATTCACGCAGGGAGTCAGCGATGTCAACGACCACGGCGGCGAGGGTGGTGGCGCTGATACTGACCGTTCCACGCCACGCGGCGTGCTCGTGGGAGCAGGAGATCGTCACGGGCGGCAGCAGAAAGAGGCCGTAGCGCTCGGCGACTGCCTTCGCAATCGCGCATGCCACGATGGTGTCCGTCAGCAGCGGGAGGTGGGCGCCGTGCTGTTCGAAACTCCCGACTGGAAGGACCGCGACGGACGCTGCTCGTTCGGACTCGTCGGTGCTCGTCGCCGTGGTGATGAGATCCACGGGCTAATGGTTGCACGCTTCGAGGGTCGCCTGCCGATAGGCGAGCACGAAGGCCGCCGCCTCGGGAATGGCTGTCTGCTGGCGCAGGGCCACCGCCGTCGGGTTCAACCAGCGCAGAGCCCGCGCGGAGGAGGTGCCAGTAGCCAAGGCCAGGGCGTTGGCGGCCTCGGTAGCCGCACGCTCGACATCACCACTGTTGAGGTAGGCGGTGGACAGGGCCGATCGCCACAGGGCCTCGTCGACGCGCCACTGAGCTGGCCAATGGCGCAGGAGTTGCTCGTAGAGATCGGCAGCAGCCGCCGGTTGGCCGAGGAGCAGACGGCATTGCGCTTCGTGGGCAGCCACGTACACCGGGTCGCAGTGGACGCCGACATCGATCGGCAGTTCCGAGCCCCAGTCGGCGCTGCCGGCGACCCTGTGCGCCTTGTCGATGCTGGCTGCACAGGCGTTCTGGTCACCTCCCATCGCGTAAGCCTGGGCTTGGCGGATCAGCAGTAGAGCGCGGATACGGCCGGGTAGCCGGACCTCCTCCAGCGCCCGCTGCGCCAAGGCGATGGCATTACGCGGGTCGAAGCGCTCGAGGGCGCGTTGGCTCTGCCTCATCAGGACGTAGCTTGTCAGCGTCGGCGCGTTAGCTTCGACGGCGTGCTGCTGGGCGCGTCGCAACCAGGCGTCAGCCTCGGCGGCGTCGCTCTGCTCGTCGATCCAGCTGAGGAACTCCGCCCACAGTGCCTGCGCGATCAGTACGTCTCGGCGGTCGGCTGAACGGCTTCGCCGCCCGATGGCGGCCGCGACGCTGATCTGCGCGTGGGCGGTGGACGCCATCCCGGCGTATCCGGTGCGGTTTCCGGCAATGGCCAGACCGGCGAGTTGCTCGTGCCACGAACGGAGCAGGTCGGGCTTGTCGGGATGATCGATGGAGGCCCGGAGTTGGCCCTCCGCACCGTCGACCAAGCGGTAGCCGACGCTGGTGAGGCGACGCTCACTCTCGAGGTCTGACAGGAAACGGACCAGCTCACCATCCGTCTGCAGTGCGCGCTCACACGACTCGACGAAGCGGGCGGACGGCCAACGTTCGGCCTTCTCCACCTTGCCGATGAGATCCCCACTAACGTGCACCAGCCCACCTAAAGCGCGCTGGGACAGCCCGCGGCACTCGCGCCACTGCCGAAGCGCGGCCCCGAATCCATGCAGCGCCGATCGGTGCGGGGTCAGCCGTCGTGGAGTTTGCGCCACCGGTACTCCTGAGTGCTGTCTGTCCGTCGCTGCCGCATCCGGAAGGTCTGACCGTACGTGGTCGAACGCTACGCGGACAGTTGCATGCGGACAACACCGTGTGTCCGCATCAACGCTATCGACTCATCTGTCTCGGTGAGCAAATCTCGTTGCTGAGATACCCGTCGGCTTGCTGGTCGAAATCATTAGCAGCGGTTCAGGTTCGACGAAGCAGTTGCCTTCGCTGACGAGTCAGCTGCGAGTTGCGCGATTGGCCAGGACGCGAACATTTTGAGGAGTGTGATGAGTTTTCAGAATGACCTCTCCCGATATGGATATCGCCAGGAACTGAGCCGCCAACTCCGGTTTCGGGACTTGGTCGCGTATGGATTGGTGTACATGGTGCCGATCGCGCCGATGGCGATCTTCGGCAGCGTGTACGCCGGCTCCGGCGGGATGGTGGCCCTGGCGTACGCGGTCGGTGTGGTGGCGTTGGTGTTCACCGCGTTCTCCTACGCGCAGATGGTGAAGGCGTTCCCGATGTCGGGCAGCGTCTACAACTACGCCGGCCGGGGTATCAGCGCGCCGGTCGGTTTCGTGGCCGGCTGGGTGATCCTGCTCGACTACGTTCTCGTGCCGGGTCTGCTGTACCTGGTGGCGTCGGTGGCGATGCACGCCACCGTCCCGGCGGTGCCGGTCTGGTTGTGGCTGCTTGGGTTCGTCGCGGTCAACACGGTCGTCAACTCTGTCGGGATGCGGATGACCGCGATGGTGACCCGGGTGATGCTGGTCGGTGAGTTGGTCGTCCTGGCGGTCTTCCTCGCTGTCGCCGGTTGGGCTCTTGCCTCGGGTAGGGGCAGGTTCAGTTGGGACGCGTTCTACAACTCGGACACGTTCACCTGGTCCCTGATCGCGGGCGCGGTGTCGATCGCGGTGCTGTCCTTCCTGGGCTTCGACGGCATCTCCATGCTGGCCGAGGAGACCAAGGGCGGTTCCCGGCAGATCGGCCGGGCCATGGCCGCCGTCCTCATCCTGGCCGGGGTGCTGTTCATCGCCCAGACCTGGCTGGCCGCGATGCTCGTCCCCGAGCCGGCCTCGCTGCTCAGCGACGGGGATCCGAACGGCACCGCCTTCTACGACGCCGCGCAGGTGGCTGGCGGAGGGTGGCTGGCGACCCTGTGCGCGGTAGCAACCGCGATCGCGTGGGGCCTGCCGAACTCGATGGTCGCCCAGGTCGCCACCTCACGCCTGCTGTATGCGATGGCCCGGGACCGGCAACTGCCCGCCTTCTTGGCGAAGGTTTCGATCCGCCGGAACGTGCCGATCAACGCGACCCTGCTCACCGGCGCCGTGTCCCTGGTGCTCGGCCTGTACATGGCCACCCGCGCGGACGGGATCACGCTGCTGTCGTCGCTGATCAACTTCGGGGCGATGGTCGCCTTTCTGGTCCTGCACGTATCCGTGGTCGTGCACCACCTCATCCGCCAGCGCAGCGGGAACTGGTGGGCGCACCTGGTCATGCCCGGGATCGGGTTCGCGATCCTCGCCTACGTGGTGGTCAACGCCAACATCGCCGCGCAGCGCCTCGGTCTGGCCTGGCTCGCCCTCGGCATGGTCGTACTCGCCGGCCTGTACCTGACCGGTCGCCGGCCCGCCCTGTCGGGTCTGGCGCCCGTGCAGCCGCAGGCCCGCCACGTCGAGCGGGTGTGACGACGATGGACACGATCAGCTACCGGCCCGCCCGCGACGAGCTGGCCTACACCTTCGGCGGCCGGATGCCGGTGGCCCACGTCCGCTCCGGCGACGTGCTACGGGTGCACGCCGAGGACTGCTTCGGCGGATTGGTGCGCGGCCCGGCGGACCTGCCGTCGCAGGTGTGCCGCATGCCCTACCTGAACCCGGTGTCCGGGCCGTTCTTCGTCGAGGACGCAGAGCCAGGCGACACCCTCGCCGTCCACCTCGCCTCGATCGTCCCGGCCCGCGACTGGGGAGTCTCCTCGACGTTCCCCCATTTCGGGGCACTGACCTCCACCTCACATACGGCGACCCTGCAGCCGCCTCTCGAGGAGCGGGTGTGGGTATACGACATCGACCGGAACGCGGGCACGGTCCGCTTCCACGCCACCGAAACCGATCACACGGTCGACCTGCCGCTGGATCCGATGATCGGCACGATCGGCGTGGCGCCGGGCGGTTTCGAGGCGCGTTCGACCATCGTGCCCGACAGCCATGGCGGGAACCTCGACACGCCGGAGTTGCGCGCCGGTACCACCCTGTACCTGGGGGTGAATGTGCACGGGGCGATGCTCGCCCTCGGCGACGGCCACGCCCGCCAGGGCGAGGGTGAGGCCTGCGGCGTCGGGGTGGAGATCGCCACGACCACCACCCTGATCATCGAGGTCATCAAGGGCGTCCCGACGGTGTGGCCCCGCCTGGAGACCGACACGTCGATCATGTCAGTTGGCTGCGCCCGTCCCCTTGAGGACGCGTACCGGGTCGCGCACCGCGACATGGTCGGCTGGGTGGGTGACCTCACCGGCCTGGAGCAGCTCGACGCCTACCAGCTGGTGTCGCAGGCGGGAAGGGCGCCGATCGGCAACGTCTGCGACCCGAACTACACGGTCCTCGCCGCCGTCGACAAGCTACTGCTTCCGCAGCCGCAGGCCGCCTACGGCGGGATGCACGCCCGCCTCCGACAGCACGCCGGCGGGCCGCGGTAGAGGGCGGGATCCACATGGCCTCCTCCATCCCCCAGTTGCCGTTGCGCGACGAGTTGTTCCTGCTCGGTCACGACGACGACACTGGCCAGCCGCACATTCACCGCCAGGCTCTCGCCCTCGGCCTGGCCGGTGCGGTTCTCATCGACCTGTTCCTCGCCGGGCGGATCGCCCTCGACATCACCGACGACGCCGGGCCGGGCGAGGAGCAGCGTGTCTGGCTGCACTTGGAACGCCCGGTCGGGGACCTGATCGCCGACACGGCCCTGGCCTCCATCCGCTACGCCCATCCGACCCCGTCGCTGCGGGGGTGGCTGCGCGGGTTCGCCGACGACCTGTACGACCGCACCCGCGCCGGCCTACACGCTGGCGGGATCCTGCGCCACGACGTGCGCCGCCGCCTCGGCGGGCTGGCCCGCACCGACCGCTACCTGCCCGCCGACCTGAAGTGGCCGGTCGTCGCCCGCGCCCGGCTGCACTACATCGCCGCCGGCCGTGACCAGCCCGACAACCACACCGCCGCCCTCGGCGGCCTCGTCGCGACCCTCGGCCTGACCAACCACCTGTACCTCGCCGACGACATCGCCGCCCTCACCGTGCAGCTACGCACCATCGCCGCGCAGCACCACCGGCAGGTACGCGACATCACCGCCGCGGTCGACGCCGCCGTCGGTGACCTCGCCACCGCCGCCTACCGGTGAGCCCGCTCCAATCCACCCGATCCGCTGCCTTTGGAGGCATCTCATGGACGTCAATCCGCGTATCCGTACCGCCCGGTGGGCGGACAAGGAACCGGTCGCCGCGCTCGTCGCCCACGCCCTGCATCCCGGCCCGCTCGCCCAGTGGCTGGTGCCCGATCCGACCTGCCGGCGGCGGATCCTCACCGACGTGGCGGTCATCTGGGTGGAACACGCCATGTTCTTCGGCGACATCCAGATCACCGACGACCTGAGCGCCGCCGCGATGGGCTTTCACCGCTACCGCAGCATCCCGCCACCGTCGAACTACCGCAGCCGACTGGCCGACGCCGCCGGCCCGCACGCGCGCCAGTTCGAACTCCTCGACCACCTACTCACCCAGGTCCGACCCACCGAACCTCACTACCACCTGGCAGTCCTCGCCGTCCTACCCGCCGCCCAGCGGCACGGCATCGGCGCGGCGATGCTCACCCACCACGAAAGCCGCCTCGACCGCATCGACATGCCCTCGTGCACCGAAACCACGCCCGACAGCCAGGACCTGTACCACCGGCACGGCTACCTCCCGAGACCCGCGCTCACCCTGCCCGACGGGCCGGTCATCGCCCCGATGCGCCGCAACCCTCACCCGGCTCGCGGATCCTGGCCCCTGAACACCGCTAAGCCGGCAACCGTCACCGCGCCGGCACACGCCCAGCCCGACGCGCAGCGCTAGGCCGCGTGCAGGTGCCCAGGTCACAGCTCCCACCGATCGTCCCGCCTCGCTGCCCGCCAGCTGCGCTGGGCCCACATCGGGGCGTACAAGCCGGTCGCCCACCTTAGAGGGACGGCAGCGGCGACCGATGTGGCCGACGGTGCAGCCCCCCGCTGTTGCCGCCGGCCACACCCTCCGCCCAGATCGGCAGCCCTCGGTCGATGACCGCCTGCGCAAACCCAGCGGCACCACCTCACCTCCCCACCCGGACACGAACAATAGGAAGGAACGCCGATGCCGACGCGGACCCCGGCCCTCGCCGCGTGGACACCCGCCTTTGTCGCCGAAGTCGTCGCCGCGAGCATCGAGCACGCCGCCGTCCACGCCCTGCACCAAGCGGTCCGGGACGTGGCCCGCAACCATGGCTTGTCGCCGGCGACGGTCGAGGAATGGGTTGCGCGGGCCCGCGCCGTGCAGGCCGCGCCCGTGCCACCCGACCTCCTGGCCTGCCACACCTGCGCACGTTCCATGATCCTCATCCAGTTGCCCGGCTGCGGCAGGGTCTACCTGTGCTCGCCGTCCTGCGGGCGTGCACCGGTTCCGGCCGACGAGATCCGCGACGCCGTCGCCGCCGTGGTCCTGCACCGCACCCCACACCTGGTCCCACCCGGCAAGACGAGCCAGGCCGCCTCCTACGCGCTCGGCCCGATCCGACGCGTCGCCGTCGGCGCGACCGGCACAGACCTGCACATCACCTGGAGGGCCGTCTCCCGGCAGATCACCGGCCCGATGATGGCCATGGCCCAGCGTCTGCACCTGGCCCAGCGCCACGCCGCCGACAACACGCCCGAGCGTGCCATCGACGTCGTGCACAGCGGGCTTCTGCACGTCGACCCCACCAGCGGCAGGCTCGCCGTGGACACCGCGACCGCCCGCGCCGCCGCGCTACTGGCCGCCCTCACCATCACCAGCGGCGACCCAGCCGCCGCGCTCCCCTGGGCGAAGTGGGGCCACCGTAGCCTGCGTCACCTTCTCCGCGACCCCACCAACCCGGAAGTCCGCGCCGCCCTACGCGTCCTAGCCGCCACCCACCGTGCCGCCGGGAACCTCACCGCCGCCGCCGACTGCTATAGCGACCTCATCCGCCACCACACCCAAGCCGACGGACCCTACGCACTACCGACCCTCGCCGCCCAAGCCACCCTCGCCGTCGTCCTGCACGAACACGGCCGCCAGGAACCGGCGCGGCAACTCCTCGCCCGGACCATCGCCGACCACCGCCGCGCCCATCCCCACCACGCCGCCGTCGCGCGCATGGCAGCCGCCCGGTACCGCATGCACACCACAGCTACCGGCCCGCCGCGTCATCCCACACGCATCGCAACGTCCGCCACGCCCGGCAACAGCTAGACGCCCGCACCTGACCACCCATCACCGGCACAGCTTGCCTAGGCGCACTCGCGCCGAGCAACAACACCACCACCCGCACGCGGGATGACCGCTGTTCGGTCCGCAGCCAGCCCAGAACGGCCCATGCCAGCGAGAACGCTTCGGTCCAGATCCTCGAACGGCTCGGTGGTGGTGTCCGGCTTCAGCAGACACGGCCAGCTCAGGCCCTGTCGAAGGGCATAGATCGCTGGCACCCTTCAGCCGCTGCCCGATTTCAGGGACTGGCTGGAAGGGCATCGTGGTTTCGGCGCGGCGCCGTGTACAGCGCGGTGACGTAATTGTCGATCGCCGTCGCGCCGGGTTGGCGGGCGACCACCTCGGCGACGCCGTCGAGGAACGCCTCGCGCTGGTCAGTGCTCAACTCGCGTACGTTCGGGAAGGTCCCCCACAGCCCTCGCGCGGCGTGCGGGGTCAGCTGGTGTTCCCAGCGGATCATCTCGACCTGAACGGGACCGAACCAGTCACCTACCCGCAGTTCCGCCATGCGCTCGGCGACCCGCAGCGGCGCTGGCACACCGGCGGGGCCGCGCCCCTGCCCCGGTAGCCATCGTCGGTACACCGCGTCCAGCTCCGCGCGCCAGGGCGGGCTACGGTCGGGATCACCGAAGACCGTCCACCACACCGCCAACCCTCCGCCCGGCCGGACGAAGCGGGCCAGCCGTCGTACCGCCGCGCCCGCGTCCAGCCAGTGGAACGCGGTGGCGCAGACCGCCAGGTCGAAGGTGTCGTCGGGCAGCGCCACGGTGGCGAAGTCGCCCTCTACGACGGTCACGTCGTGGCCGGTCAGGTTCGTTCGCAGCCGGGCCGCCAGCCGGCCACCGAGTTCCACTGCCAGCACCGACGCGCCGGCGTCCACGAGGGGGCGAGTCACCTGCCCGGTGCCGGGTCCGATCTCCAGGACGCGCGCACCCGGTCGCAGCCCGCACTCGGCAAGCACCTCGTACACCCGCCGCGGGTATCCCGGCCGGGCCGCCTGGTAGTTGTCCGGGTCCTCGTCGAAGCTGCCCCGCCGGCTCAGCCGCTGGTCGTCACCGCGCACGTCCCGAGCGTATTCGCTCAGGTGACCGGGGCCGGGCCTGGCCGCACGCGGTCGTCCGCTGCCGCTTCGATGGAGGTGGGTTTCACCCCGCCTTGCGGCGCTTCCGGTTGATCTTCTTGGCGACAGCGTCGGCGGCGTTCTGGTGCATCCGCTTGGTAACGCTCTGGTAGGTGTCGCGGGTCAGGGTTGTGGTGGAGTGGCCGAGTTGCTCGGAGACGACCTTGATGTCGATGCCGGCGTCGAGGGCGATGGTGGCGGCGCTGTGGCGCAGGTCGTGCAGCCGGATCGGGGGCAGCCCGGCCGTGCGGACGAGCTTGCGGAACCGCTGGGTGACGGCGTTGGGGTGCCACGGTTGCCCGTCGGGGCGGACGAAGAACAGGCCGGTGTCGGGCCATGCGTCGCCGGCGGCGAGTTGCCAGGCGGCGCGGCGGGCCTTGTAGGCGGTGAGGACCTTGGTCGTGTCGGTGTCGAGGGCGACGTCGCGGTTCCCGGCCCTGCTCTTCGGCGGTTTCTGCACAGCGGTGTACCCGTGGGTGGCGATCTGGTTGTTGATCGTGGTCTCGCGGCGGTGCAACCGCACCTCGCTGTCGCGCAGGCCGCACGCCTCACCCCGGCGGGGCCCGCGGTAGGCCATGTAGTGCCACATCGGGTACAGGTCGGGGGCGTGTACGGCGGCGTAGTCGAGGAACCGCACGACCTGGGAGTCGGTCCAGACCATCACCGGTCCGGGGACCTCGCCGGTGGCCTTCCACCGTTGCACGCGTTCGTCCTCCCACACGATCGGCAGGGGCCGGTCGGCGGGGACCTTGACCAGGGCGGCGGGGTTGGCGCCGACGATGAGTTCGTCGGCGAGGGCGTCGTTGATCGCCTTGCGCAGACAGGCGCGGATGCGCTGGCGTGTGCTGGCACCAGTGGGTCGCACGCCGGTGACGGACGCGCGGATGACTGGGTCGCTGCTCGCCTTCGCGGCGGTGATCTCGTCGTTGCGGCGCTCGATGGCGGCGAACATGGCGCGGATGTGGGTGGTGCGCAGCTTGTCCAGCGGGATGTCGCCCAGGTGTGGGATCAGGTGGACCCGCGCGATCGATTCGTAGCCGCGCTGTGTGTTCGCGTCGATTGTGAGGTGGGTCAGCCAGCCGGTGAGGTACTCGGCGACGGTGGGCATGTCGGCCAGCGCACCGTCGCCGCGCAGCCGCTGGCGGACGCGGTCGACCTCGGGCAGGGGACGTTTGGCGCGTACGGCGGTTTGCAGGAGGTCGGCGATCTCGGTGCGGCGGCGCCGGTCACGGTCGGCGAGGGCGAGCAGGTCGCGGGCGTGGTCGAGTTCGTCGGCGGCGGCCCGCCGGGTAGGAAAGCTGGAGCGGCGTAGCTGCCGGCGCCCACCGTCGGTGGTGGGTGGTAGTTCGAGTTGGTAGGCCCAGTGGCCGTGGTCGGAGCTCCAGGCGCGGTTCGGGCGGCGTAGTTTCGGGCAGTCGTTTCCCAGTGGCTTGCCGGTGTCGGGGTGGCGGCAGCCGCAGCGCTTGAAGATGCTTCCGTCTGGCATCGGTGGTGGTGCTCCCGTTCGTCTGGGTGGTGGGGCATCGGTTTGGTCGATCGACATCCACGCGTGACCGGCGGGCACGATCAAGTCGCCGCGGTTCCAGGTCCGGTGTGTGGTCCATGCGCTGGGGCCGTTGAGGGGCGAAAGTCAGATGCGCCCTGCTGGGGAGTCTGGGATCCTGTCCGGTTCGCGTGAGATCGGGCATGGAGGACGGCCAATGGTGGCGACAGATGACGTGGCGACGGGTCGGGCGCGACGCCCGAAGTTGCATGCGGCAGTTGGCCAGTTGATGGCGGCGGTGCTCGGCGAGTTGGCCGTTGGCGACGGCGTGCCGGTGTTCGCGACCGTTCCCGACTTCGGCGAGTGGCACCGCCACGGGCAGGAGTCGTTCGTAGCGATCCGCCGCGGTGCCTGGCAGATGCCGGGCCGGGTCACCGACTACCGGTTCTTGGACACCTTCGCCGAGATGGGGGCGGTGCGGGCCATCGTGGTCGCCGATGAGGTGCTGCGCGAGCGGGTGGATTGCATGGTCGGGGTGGAGTTCGCGCTCACGCTCCGGCAATTGGGGTGGACGCTGGTTAAGCACGTCCTGGAACCCGTGGTTGCCGCCGTCGGGCGCTACCGGTTCGACCAGGATGCCTTCGACGCCGCGTACAGCAGGTTGGAGGACGGTCTGCTGGCCACGCGGGCGCGGTTGGTCGAGGTGGTCCCGCTCAACGCCTTCACCCCCACCGCGGGTATCGAGGCGGTCACGTTGCCGGACGGCCTGGTGCTGCAGGCGATGAGCGACCGGCAGGTGAGCGCCGCGATCGGCTACCTCGCGGTGCCGGTCGCCTTCGCGGGCGGCCCGAACTCGGTGACCGTGTCGCGGTTCCACCAGTGGGCCCTGACCCGCTGCACCTCGTACCCGGTGTGCTCGGCCATGGACGTACCCGCCCAACCGACGGCGCCGGATTCTGGCGCGCTGGTCGAGCCAGCCAGCCGCCTGGTGACGGCGCTCCGGCTGGTGTGCGGTGGGTCCGTCACCGCGACTCGGGCGATCCGCTGCCCACCGGACGACGACTTTCCCCAGGGACTGGGGCCGACGGCGTCACTGTCGGCGCTGCCCACCTTCGACGAGGAGCGACCGACAATCCTTGGGCGAGAGCAGGTTGAGGCGGTGCGCGAGGTTTACGACCTCCTCGCGCATCCCGCGGTCCGGGAGAACCGGGGTCTGCAGACCGCGCTGCGCCGGCTGGTCCTGGCCGGGGCCGACCGGGTGCCAACCGACCGGCTCATCGACCTGATCGTCTGCGCCGAAGTGCTGTTCATCAAACTGCCAGGCCTGCCAGCGGATCGTTGGAAGCAGGACAAGGTCGTTGCCGGAGCGACCATGCCGTTGGCGGACGACCCTGTCCTGCAGGCGCCGCCCGAGCGGCTCGAGGCCCTCCTGCGTCTGGGATACCGGCTCCGCAACGATGAGATGCACGGCGACGACCCGAGCAGGCGGGAACTGCGCACCCTCACCGGCAAGCCGACAGATGACCTGTCAACGGTCGTGGATGACATCGAGCGGGTGTTGCGTCGCGCCCTGGTCCGGCTCCTCTCCGGTGTCGTCGAGCAGTAGTCGGCGGCTGCACCGACACGACATACGGAGCAGCGCATTGGGCGTCCTACCCGCGGCGGGGTCACGGCGGAGGGCTGCAACCCGTGGTGTCCCTGGCCCCGTCCGAATACCCGCCGTCCTCGTCGGCACCCGCCCCGCCGGTGTCACCAGATGTCGGTAGCGGTGGGAAATCGAGGTGCAGTTTCCGCAGGATCGGGGCGGTCGGCACGCGGTAGTACGCGCCGGCTCGGAACAGTGGCACCGGGAAGGCGTCGCGGGCGGCCAGCTTGTAGGCCGCCGAGCGGGAGATGCCGAGGATGGCGGCGGCGGTGGCGAGGTCCGTGGTCGCCCCGAGCGCGAGGATGCGCTCGGTGGTCCAGGTACAAGTTGCGTCGTCGCTATGGGGGTTGGCGGCGGGGGCGAGGTTGCGGGTTCGTCGTGCTGATCGCATGGGCTTGACTCCTATTTCTCGGACCACCAGCCGCAGCGGTAGGTGGGTTCCTGGGTTTCAGACGAGGGCTGCCTCTCCGTTAGGCGGCACCGCCATCGCGTCGGACTGGCGGTGCCGCCTGCGGAGCGAGGCCGTGGAGGCGGAGCACGCCGATGCCGGTTAGCGGGAACTCACTGGCACCCTGGCCTCAACCGGGCGCGCCACCACTGGCCACGTCGGTAGGCCAAGGGACCTTCTCCCGCTACCACATGTGTGGGCACAGCAGCAGCCGCAGGGCGGCGGCGGCCTGTTGGGGCACGACGCCGTTGCCGAGGACCCGCAGCGCGAGCGTGCGCGGCAGCCCCAGGTCGGCGTCGGTGACATGGCCTGGGTCGAGGCCCATGAGCCACTCCACGAACGGCGGCGCGAGGACGGGTTTGCCGTGCCGGCCGATCTGCGTGGCCCTCCCTGTCACGCTGATGTGAGACAGCTCGTCTACCAGGGGATACTCTTCCTGGACGGTTCTGAGGAGAGATCATCAGCATGACGTCGAAGTC